>JAILCP010000089.1 GCA_024680055.1 Lachnospiraceae bacterium
ACTTGCAAGAATCAAGCATGAATGGCGGTTAGAGATGGCCTGATAGGGGTCGTTTCTGACCACTTTATTATAAAAATCCGTCACAAAAAGACAAAATGGCCTTGAGAGCTATGCTCTCAAGACCACTTTGTCTACAGTCTGAAGGGCTGTTTTTTAACAGCCCTTTTTGAATATCTATAACATTTGAATAATATCAAGAGAACGGTCATAGGATAAATCCAAAACCTTGCCGTCGTCAAATTGAACGAGTGGTCTTGATAATTTCTTCTCGTTTAACATCATAATGGTTGCCTGAGAACCGTCACTGAGTAATACACGATTGTGAAGATGTGTTCCGGCAATGTGGGATAAAAATGTCATCAATATATCCGCGCGGTATTTTTGAAGTCCTGCATCCTCGAAATGCTTAATTACGGTAAAAGGACAAATCGGTGCACGATAAGATCTTGCGGCAGTCATGGCATCATAGATATCAGCGACTCCCACCATTAGGGTGATGTCGTCAATGTCGTCACTTTTTAAGTGGTCCGGATAGCCGCTTCCATCGCATAATTCGTGATGACTTTTTGCAGCGGACAAAACTTCTTTTGGCACAGGAAGGTTCTTTAATAAGTCATAACCATAGTAGGTATGCATTTGACAGATTTGATATTCTGCATCTGTAAGTTTTTCCTGCTTATCTAAAATAGAGGAAGGAATCATGGTCTTTCCAATGTCGTGTAGCAAACCGGCAAGGGTAAGCAAATTGATTCGTTCCTTATCGTATTTCATCCATTTTCCGAAAACTCGTACAATGCAGGCCACGTTGACGCAGTGCGCGTAAATGGCGTCATCCACAACACGCATATTCTGCAACATGTCAAAAAGATCCATGGCATTAAGGTGAAATTCGTTAATTACATTTAATGAAGAGGACAATAATGCGGAAGAACCGGGATACTGACCGTTTTTAATTTGGTTAAATGATTCCTTGGTATTAAGGACACAACGAGTGTAAGATACCTGGAAGGAGCGGAATTTGCTGCTTCTTTGAATCTTTTGAGAATAGGACGCACGTCCGGCCTCTAAAAACTTTTGTTGACTTGGCTGTGGTTCCGGATCCGGCGCTTTTGGTTGCTCGGTTACTTGAGGTTCACTTGGTTCGCTGGATTCAATGGTAATCGATGAAATGGAATAAAAATCCAAACGTGCAATGAGGCGCTCGTTCAGTACGGTACCCTTGTCCATAATAACCTGACCGGATTTTGTTTTAACGTCCTCTGCCAATACCATACCCGGCAAAATCTGACTTGCATTTACAACTTGCATATATTCCTCCCCGAAAAGATAATCTTATCTCAGTATAGGTTAAAAATCGTAGACGCAATGTTCAAAAAACGACTTTTTATACGAAAAGTGAACAAATACGGAACAATTATATGGGCGGTTGACAATGGATAGCCTATGGGTTATGATGATTTTGAAAAAAGAATAGTAACTTTTCTCTTATTCAGAGTGATGGAGATACATAGGATCTGTGAAGTCACGGCAACCCCAATGTGGAAGGTGCCTCCCTGAGCGAGTAATCGAACAATAAGAGGACGAGATTTAAGGAAATCGAATCCGCTTATTTTAGCGGATTTTTTTATTTCTATAGGAAATACGAAAGGAGAATTACATGGAAAAGAAATTATTTACATCAGAGTCTGTTACTGAAGGACATCCTGACAAAGTGTGCGATCAGATTTCAGATGCGATTTTGGACGAATTAATGGATAAAGATCCTAACAGCCGTGTGGCTTGCGAAACATGCTGTACCACAGGACTTGTTATGGTTATGGGTGAAATTTCCACAAATGCCTATGTGGATATTCAGAAAGTGGTAAGGGACACTGTTTGCGAAATTGGATACAACAGCCCGGAAGCGGGATTTGACGGAAATACCTGTGCAGTTATGGTTTCCCTTGACGAACAGTCCGGAGACATTGCCATGGGAGTGGACAAGGCACTTGAGGCAAAAGAAAACACTATGACCGATAAGGAAATGGAGGCCATTGGTGCTGGAGATCAGGGTATGATGTTTGGCTATGCCACTGATGAGACAGAGGAGTATATGCCATATCCAATCGCCCTTGCTCACAAATTGACACGCCAGTTAACAAAGGTACGTAAAGACGGTACATTAAGTTATCTGAGACCGGATGGAAAATCTCAGGTCAGCGTGGAATATGATGAAGATGGAAAGCCATATCGTCTTGAGGCAGTGGTAATTTCCACACAGCATTCACCGGAGGTAAGCCAGGAGCAGATTCATAAGGATATTAGAAAATACGTTATTGATGAAGTGGTAGATGCATCTATGGTCGATGAGAAAACCAAATTCTTTATTAATCCAACCGGGCGTTTTGTAATCGGAGGACCACAGGGAGACTCCGGACTTACCGGAAGAAAGATTATTGTAGACACCTATGGTGGATACGCAAAACATGGCGGTGGAGCATTCTCCGGAAAAGACTGCACCAAGGTTGACAGAAGTGCTGCATATGCGGCCCGTTATGTTGCTAAAAATATTGTGGCAGCAGGTATTGCAAAACAGTGCGAGATTCAGCTCTCTTATGCAATCGGTGTTGCACAGCCAACTTCTGTACGTGTGGATACATACGGAACAGGCATCATTGATGATGAGGCAATTGTAAAATTGGTTCGTGAACATTTTGATTTGCGTCCGGCAGGTATCATTCGTATGTTTGACTTGAGAAGACCGATTTACAAACAGACAGCCAGCTATGGACACTTTGGAAGACTTGATTTGGATCTTCCTTGGGAGAAACTGGACCGTGTTGATGAGTTAAAAGCGGCAATTAAATAAGAAAAAGAAACGGGGGGCAGAAAGTTTTCTGCTCTCCTTTTTTGCTTGGTGTAATAATTAGGATTCTATGTTATAATTTCAAAATAGGAGAAATTTCCATGAAAATAATGAAACGATTATGGTTATCCATACTAATGATGATTGTTGCACCAATTATTTTGGCAACAGTGATTGTTTTGGTAATTACAGATAATCAGATTAAGCATTTTGAAGAAATATATGGGGCCACGGAAGGTGATTACAGTATTCTGATGAATTCTTATCAGGCTCAGAACAACCTTACCGCGGACGAATTTAAAAATATTAAGAATCTGGCCAGAGGTGGCGGCGAAGAGCTGCTGAATCTTAAGACTTGTAAGAAAATCAATAAACGTCTGGAAAAGCAACAATCTGCTTTGGTGATTCGAAGCTCCAATGTGATTGTGTTTGACGGTACAAGCGGTTCCTGTTGGGGATTGAAGTTGCCGGAATATGGCAGTGGTTTTTCCAATCAGTCAGCGGGAATTATAAGTAACGGTAAGTCCCAGTTCATTGTGAAACAATACGATTTTAAAACCGATGAGGGACAGAAGTGCAGTGCCTTTATTGTCACTGCAGCGGTGGGAGTACTTCCGGAAACCCAAAATATTGTCATTACTGTTGTGTTGGGACTGGTGGCCCTTGTTATAACCACGGGTTTTGGGATCACCTTTATGATGCACACAGGTATTATAACTCCAATTCAGAAATTGGAGCGGGCAACGAAGAAAATCAGCCAGGGAGACCTGGATTTTACCATAGAACCTGTGCGAGATGATGAAATCGGCAAGCTCTGCGAGGACTTTGAACAGATGAGAAAGCGTCTGAAGGAGTCTGCAGAAGCAAAGGTGGAACAGGATCGGCAGTATAAGATTTTAATCAGCAATATTTGTCATGATTTAAAGACTCCAATCACATCCATTCAGGGATATGTGGAAGGAATTATGGACGGGGTTGCCAATACGCCGGAGAAACAGGATAAGTATCTGAAAACCATTTATATCAAGGCCAAGGAGATGAACAACCTGATCAATGAGTTGACCATTTACTCCAAGCTTGATACCAACCGTGTTCCGTACGATTTTAAGAAATTGTCCATCAAAGAATACTTTGATGATTGTGTGGAAGATGTAACCATGGAAATGGAAACACGGGGCGTGGAACTTCGTTATTACAATTTCTGTGATGAAGCCACACTGGTGATTGCGGACCCGGAACAGCTTACCAGGGTTTTGCATAATATTGTCTCCAATGCGGTAAAATATATGGATAAGCCCCGAAAACAAATTACCCTTCGGGTAAAAGATGTGGGGGATTTTGTCCAAATTGAAATTGAGGATACCGGAAAGGGAATTTCCTCCAAGGATCTGCCGTTTATTTTCGATCGTTTTTATCGGGCGGATTCTTCCAGAAATCAAACCAAAGGTAGCGGTATTGGTCTTTCCATTGTTAAGAAAATTGTGGAAGATCATGGAGGAAAAATTTGGGCTACCAGTAAACTGAACATAGGAACGACCATGTATTTTGTACTTAGAAAATGTCAGGAGGTACCAAATGAGCAGAATTCTAATCATTGAGGATGAGGAAAGTATAGCAGAATTGGAACAGGATTACCTAAGCATCAGCGGTTATGATGTAGAGGTGGAATCCGATGGTGAAAAGGGACTTGAAAAAGCCTTGAGTCAGGATTTTGATTTGTTTATTTTAGATTTAATGTTGCCTGGAAAAGACGGATTTGAAATATGTAAAGAGATTCGCGCAGTGAAAAACACGCCGGTGTTAATGGTGTCAGCAAAGAAAGATGATATCGATAAAATACGAGGCTTGGGACTTGGGGCAGATGATTATGTCACCAAACCGTTTTCACCAAGCGAGTTGGTTGCCAGGGTAAAAGCGCACCTTGCAAGATATGAACGTTTAATCGGAACCTCTGTCAGCTCCAATGAAATGGTGGAGATTCGAGGACTGAAAATCGATAAGACAGCAAGACGTGTTTGGGTTAACGGGGAAGAGAAATCTTTTACCACAAAGGAATTTGATTTGTTGACATTTTTGGCGGAAAATCCAAACCACGTATTCTCAAAGGAAGAGCTGTTTAACAATATTTGGGATATGGAGTCTGTGGGAGACATTGCCACAGTGACAGTACATATTAAGAAGATTCGTGAGAAAATCGAAATCGACACTTCCAAGCCTCAGTACATTGAGACCATTTGGGGTGTGGGATATCGCTTTAAGGTGTAAGAATGATAAAGCAACCGGATATTATATATGAGGATAAAGATATCATGGTATGTTATAAGGAGGCGGGAATTGCCACGCAAAGTGCCGGGTCCCGAAGCATGGACATGGTATCCCTTCTTGCAAATTATCGCAAGAATCAGGGGGAAGAACCCTACATAGGTCTTGTTCACCGGCTGGATCAACCGGTGGAGGGAGTTATGGTTTTTGGAAAAAATAAAACAGCAACAGCAAATCTTTCAAAACAGGTTCAAAAGAGAAGCTTCTCCAAAAAGTATTATGCTGTGGTATGGGGGATGCCGCAGGAAAAGGATACGTTGGTGGACTATTTAAAGAGAGACGGAAAGACCAATACATCAAAGGTCGTCTCAGAGAATGAGCCGGATAGTAAGATGGCTAAGCTGGAATACCGGGTTTTGGATAGGAAAGAAGAACAAAGTCTTTTACTTGTTTTATTACATACCGGCAGACATCACCAGATTAGGGTGCAGTTGTCAAGCCATGGGTGTCCCATTGTAGGAGATCGCAAATATGGAAAGACTACAGAAAACATGGGTTACATGCCCCTTGGGTTGTGCTCCTGTTTTATTCAATTTCAACATCCCGTAACGGGAAAAGAAATGCAGTTTCAGATCGATCCAAAGGGAGCAGCCTTTTCACCTTTTACCTTTTAAAAGGTGTTGGATAAAAGAGTAACGGAGGAAATAGATGCTTTTAAAAAAATTAGAGAGGCATAGAGTTTTGGTAAGAAATTCTCAGACAGGAACATTGATTGCAGATACCGTCATTATAAGTTGTGAGACCATGCGAAATGTAATTAAAATTTCGGCAAACAGCCTGCGAGAAAGAAAATCGGCTCCGGTGACCGCGCTTATTTTTGGGGACGGAGAACTGTATGAATATCATGGAAATATCAGGGCTACGGCCATAGGAAATACCGTGGAAGTTGCTCTTTCCAAAGGACAGGTAAAAGAGGACAGAACAGCCAGGCGTTATCCTTTAAACCGGGATGGGCTGGTAGAGGCCATTGTGTACAAGGGCTGTAAAGTGAATTTTCGAAAGCCGATCTGGATGATGACATTAAATGTAAGTAAAAACGGTGTTTTGATTCGTACCTTCAGTGGCAGTTTTCAGCTGGGGGATATACTGGAGATGGCAATCTATCTTTCCGATGATGAAAAACAGGTGTTGCGGGCAAGATATAAGGTGGTACGAAAGCAAAACAGTCGCCTTGATACAGAGGAATATGGTTGTCATATGATAGTAGCAGAATAGGTGGGGTAAGCTATGGAGAATATTAATGGAGAAGAGTTGGTAAAATTCCCGCTGGAATATTTATGGGAAGGTCTTATATTGGAAGAAGATGTATTTGATACCCAGGGAAGGGCTCTTTTGATTCGGGCCGGCGAAGTGATTACAGGAGATCGACTCCGCAGAATTGAAATGTTTGCGGGGGAGAATCATTTTGTCCTGACGGGAAGAAAATCCTATGAAGCCATTATGCAGGCAAGGCATGTGGTTGTGGTGGAAGATCAGAAGGAACTTGAAGATAGCAGCGGTTATACCGATTTGCGTATGAAGGTTACAAGATTAATTGAAAATGCGCAACTGACAGGAAAAGTGGACAGCGAGGTGGCAGCAGCCATCGCAGATGAGACCTTCGATAAAATGGGGGACAACAGCATCTCTGTGTGGATGAACTGTATTGATACCCCAAGACCGATGGATCAGGCGTTGCAAAGACACAGTCTCAACGTGGGAATTCTAAACGGAATGACAGCAATTGCCATGGGATTGCCGGATATTGAGGTGATTGAACTTGTTTTGGTGGGAATCTTGCACGATATTGGAAAGACAAAGATTCCGGACAAGATTTTAAATGCGCCAAGAAAATTAACCAAGGAGGAATTTGCGGTAATCAAAATGCACCCGATTTTCTCTGTGGATTTATTGGAAGATAAAGTTGATAAAAGATTAAAAGAAGGAGTATTGTTCCATCATGAAAGAGAAGACGGAAGCGGCTATCCAAAGGGATTAAGCGACAATATTCCATTTTATGCAAAAATGACTGCAGTGTCAGATGTATTTGAGGCACTGATTTCAGCCCGTGTATACAAAGACGCCAGAGTGCCCTTTGACGTGCTGGATGGACTTAAAAATGAAAAGAATCAAGGCTTGAATGCAGAAATCGTCACGGTGTTTGTTCAAAATATGATGACTTATTACAGGGGAAAAGAAGTTCGTATGGAGGACGGAACTGTGGGAGAGGTCTTTTTTGTGCCGCCAAATGACATCTCTCATCCGGTGATACGAATGGGAAGTGTGATTCGTCAGGCAGATGAATATTGGAAATGTAAAAGGGTTGTGTCTTAACCCAGGGTTGTCAGAACTACCTGTAGATGTTAGAATGGAAACAATTAACGTTGCATGAAAACGGCAGATGGAAGTGGGGTCCATATGCGTAAGAAGGAAAAAGGACAGCTTCATAGCAGGATTGTAATCAACAGTCGTATTGACTTTGAAAACATGAGGAGAGTCATGAATGCCTCTCCTATTTTGCTTGTGGTGATGTCTTGCTTCTGGATCCCCATGATCATCGGAAAGAATGACTGTATCAGTGCAAAGCAGGGAATCATAGGCATGGTGCTTACAGCATTGGTGGAAGGTGTTTTTTTTGCGGTTAATTTTTACCTGATATCAACCAAAAGGGAAGAATACTATAAACGTGAGGTAAAGATTTTCTGGTATGTGCAGGGAATTTTGCTGTTTGCATTTCCTTTTTTCAGTCTGAATATGTTTCCGATTATGATTCAAACCATACTGTTTTTTTCTATTATGGCTACAGGGCCCATTATGGGTGTGAAGAGGCAGATTATAATAGGAAGTATTGAAGCCGGAATCATTTTTGTTCATCTGGCTTTGAAACATTTGGATTTAGAACATGGAATCTATTTGTTTATTATTTGGATCTTGTGCTCCACAGTGGCAGAGATGTCCCGCAACAGCTTTTTACGGAAGGTGGAGGGTGAAACCAAGATCAGCTCCGTAAAGAATCAGGCGGAGACAGATTCAATGACCACGCTGCTCAATCGCCGCGGACTGGAGAGACGATTGGCCCATATTTGGCCGATGTGTATCAGACAGAAGCTTAGCGTGGCAGTGATTATGCTGGATATTGATAATTTCAAAAAATATAACGACACATTCGGACACGGACAGGGTGACGAATGTATTAAGGCTGTGGCCAAGGTACTGAAAAGTCACACCAAGAGAAAGACCGATTATGTAGCTAGGGTTGGCGGAGAAGAATTTCTGGTGCTTCTTACCGGGATCGGTCAAAGTGATGCGGTAAAATGGGCGATGGAAGCAAAAAGTGATGTGGAGAAGCTGAACATGAAACAGGCTCCGGATAACTTTTTACCATATGTTTCTATAAGCATGGGAATCTGTCATTGTGTTCCCGCAGAGGAAAAGCAAGAGTTTTGGGAACTGCGCAATGAAGCGGACAGAAGCCTGTATCAGGCAAAAGAAGCAGGAAGAGCCTGCATTTTTATGAAGAATCAAATCTATGCCAAGACCATGGTGGAGCCCAATCGGCGACAGTATATGAAGGAAAAGGTTTTCCGTTCATTATAAAGTGATAAAAAATATTAATATAAAAGAGGTAGAATGAGATATGGCTAAGGATAAGAAGATGGTAGAAGCGATTACATCCATGGACGAAGATTTCGCCCAGTGGTACACAGACGTTGTAATTAAGGCAGGATTAACCGGTTACACAAGTGTAAAAGGATGTATGGTAATCAAACCGGCAGGGTTTGCAATTTGGGAGAATATCCAGAAGGAACTGGATCGAAGATTTAAGGAGACAGGTGTAGAAAATGTTAGTATGCCGTTATTCATCCCGGAAAGCTTACTTCAGAAAGAAAAGGATCATGTAGAAGGTTTTGCACCGGAAGTAGCATGGGTTACACATGGGGGATTGGAACCGTTGCAGGAGCGCCTTTGCGTGAGACCGACATCAGAGACATTATTCTGTGATTTCTATGCAAATGAAATCCAGTCTTATAGAGATTTGCCAAGAAACTATAATCAGTGGTGTTCTGTGGTACGTTGGGAAAAGACCACAAGACCGTTCCTTAGAAGCCGTGAATTCTTATGGCAGGAAGGACATACTGCACATGCAACTGCAGAGGAATCCCAGGAGCGTACAGAATTAATGCTTCACGTATATGCAGATTTCGTAGAAGAAGAATTGGCAATTCCGGTAGTTCGCGGAAGAAAAACAGACAAAGAAAAATTTGCAGGAGCAGAAGCAACTTACACCATTGAAGCATTGATGCATGATGGAAAAGCCCTTCAGTCCGGAACCAGCCACAACTTTGGTGATGGATTTGCAAGAGCATTTAATATTCAGTACACTGACAAGAACAACGAATTACAGTACGTTCACCAGACATCCTGGGGATTAAGTACACGTATTATCGGAGCAATTATTATGGTACACGGTGATAATAACGGATTGGTATTGCCACCAAGAATTGCACCGACACAGATTATGATTATTCCGATTCGCCAGCAGGAAGAAAAGGTTCAGGAGAAAGTGGAAGAAATCAGAAGCCGTCTGGCAAAAGATTTTTCCGTGAAAGTGGATATGTCAGACAAGACACCTGGATGGAAGTTCTCCGAGCAGGAGATGAAAGGTATTCCGGTTCGTATTGAAATCGGACCGAAGGATATCGACGCCAACCAGTGTGTGGTAGTTAGAAGAGATAACGGAGAAAAGATTACCGTTTCATTAGATGAAGTAGAGAAGAGACTGGGAGAAATCTTAGAGCAGGAACAAAACGATATGTTTGCAAAAGCCAAGGCACATTTGGAAGCACATATTACAGATTGTACCGATTACGAGGATTTCAAGAACACAGTAGAAACCAAACCGGGATTCGTTCGCGCAATGTGGTGCGGAGATTTGGACTGCGAAATGAAGATCAAAGAGGATACCGGTGCAACAAGTCGTTGTATACCGTTTAAACAGGAACATCTTTCCGATACCTGTGTATGTTGCGGTAAAAAAGCCAAATCACTTGTATACTGGGGTAGAGCATATTAATGAACATGGATTTACCAAAACAGGTAGAAAATATTATAAACACATTGAACAAAGCCGGCTACGAAGCATATGCAGTAGGCGGCTGTGTTCGTGATAGCATACTTCATGTACAGCCAAAGGATTGGGATATTACCACGTCCGCACTTCCGGATCAGGTAAAAGCATTGTTCGAAAGAACCATTGATACGGGAATCGAGCACGGAACCGTAACCGTTATGGATGGAAAGGAAGGCTTTGAAGTTACCACCTATCGTGTGGACGGAGAATACGAGGACGGACGTCATCCCAAAGATGTAACTTTTAGCGCAAGTCTGGAAGAAGACTTGAAGCGAAGAGATTTTACCATCAATGCCATGGCGTATCATCCGCAGCAGGGATTGGTGGACTTATTTGGCGGAATTGAAGATTTAAATCATAAAAAAATACGCTGTGTGGGAGATGCAAAAGAGCGCTTTCATGAAGATGCCCTTCGAATCCTTCGGGCTGTTCGATTTAGTGCTCAGCTGGGATTTGAAATAGAAAGTGACACCCAAACGGCCATGGGGCTTTTGAGTTCGCGGCTTTCCATGGTAAGTGTGGAGCGTATTTACACGGAGATTAGCAAATTGCTTAGCTCCGATTACCCGCAGAAACTGTCCTATGCCTACGAAAACGGTGTAATGGATGTGGTGCTGCCGGAGTTAAAAGAAAAAGCAAAGGATGATAAACAGCTTCATGAAATCTATCAAAAGCTGGCCAATTCTCCAAAGGATTTATGGGTGAGATTGACCCTTTTATTCTTAAATCTTCTGGAAGGAAAAGGGGATGAAAAGGGAGAACAGGTGCAAAAAATCCTGCGACGCTTAAAGACAGACCTTTATACCATAAAGCTGGTTCGCCGATTGACAGAGCTGGGAGATTATGATGCAGAGGCAAATCAAGTGGCGCTAAGACGCTTTCTGGCGGCCTATGGAAAAGATATATTTGACCGTTATATTGCGGTGCGTAAAGCACAAACCGGAAAAGAATATTTGGATTTAATAAAAATCAGAGACGAGATATTGGAGCAAAAGGATGCCACTTCCATCAAAGAACTGGAAATAAACGGTAAAGATGTACTTGCCCTTGGGGTAAAACAGGGCAAAGAAGTGGGCGTTATAATGAATCGTTTGCTGGAGGAAGTTTTGGTAAAACCGGAATTAAACAAAAAGCATATTCTTGAGGAAATGGTTCGTTCCTGGATATAGGTTGGTGAAAGAATGAAAAAAAGCAAATTGATTGTAACAGGTTTCATGTTGATTTTAATATTGTTTTCTTTTGTGGGATGTGGAAAGAAGGAAGCTAAAATCCGCGGAGGAAGCGGCTTCCCTGTTTCAAAAACATCCAAGGCGCAAGAAAAAGAGTCAAAAGAACTTGGGGAAGTATATGTTTTTACCGGATTTGACGAGGAAAAGAAAATGATGCTCTTTTTAAGAGTGGGAGGTTCTTACCGCCAGTATGCTTATTTTTACAATGGGGGAACCAAGGTGATCGACCGGTTCGACGAAGCCCAGACATTGGAAGAAATGGAACCGGGAGATGTCTATACTCTGAATCTGGACGAAAATACCGCTACCGTAAAAAGCATGCATCAGTCAAAACAGGCCTGGGTATATAACGATGTCACCAAATATCAGGTGGACACGGAAAAGAATCTTATCAGCGTTGGCAGCAGGAATTTTTATCTTGGTGAAAACATTCCCGTATTTGATGAAGATGAGCAATATATGAGAAATCAGATCGGAGAACACGATGTGCTCACTTTAATCGGTTATGATAAGGACATTATCAGTGTTCAAATTACAACGCAGCATGGAAAAATTGCTTTTACCAACACTGATAAATTTAAAGACGGGTACTTTGTCCTTGGAAATATTGCGGCAGGGAAAATCACCGCAGACAAAAAAATGAAGGTGCGGGCAGGAACCTTTTTGTTAAAAGTGGCTGCAGATGGCCAGGGTGGAAGCAAAAATATCACCATTAAACCGGGAAAAACAAAGTACGTAGATTTAAGCAAGTTTGAAAGCGCCACTGCAAAGCAGGGAAAATTAACCTTTGATGTGGAGCAGGATGACGTAAAAGTATATATCAACGGTAAGCTTATAGATACGGAAAAGACCCAAACCCTGGATTATGGCGTGTATCGAATTACGGCGAAAAAAGACGGTTATGACAACTGGAGCAGACTGTTACTGGTGAATTCAAAAAAAGCTACCATCAACATCGATATGAAAGATGCTGAGGATGAGGAAGAGAAATCTGATAATAATTCAACCACCACGAAAGAAAACAGCACTAACACAGCAGGCTCTATGACCGGTACCATGAACGGAACCAAGAACCGCACTGAAAATAACACTCAGAATACCACTGATACCACCAAGGATGAAAAAGAGGATGAAGAGGATTCATCTTCAAAGAATAGCACAGATTCAAGTACCAATTCGTTAATAAATGAAGTAATGAATATATTAACCGGAAACGGAGATTAGGAGGTATAATGATGGACGGGAAAAAGGCGTATGAAAAGTGGCTTCAGGACCCTGTTTTTGATGAAAAAACCAAGGAAGAATTAAAAGGCATCGCAGGAGATGAAAAAGAAATTACAGAGCGTTTCTACAAAGAGTTGGAGTTTGGAACAGCAGGACTTAGAGGAATTCTTGGGGCAGGAACCAACCGAATGAATGTCTATACGGTAAGAAAGGCGACTCAAGGGCTGGCCAATTACATCAATAAGTTAAACGTGGCAGAAAAAGGTGTGGCAATCGCTTATGATTCCAGACATATGTCGCCGGAATTTGCAGATGAGGCAGCGTGTACCCTTGCAGCCAATCATATAAAAGCATACGTGTTTGAGTCGTTAAGACCTACACCGGAATTATCCTTTGCACTACGTCATCTTGGATGTACAGCGGGAATCAATATTACCGCAAGTCATAATCCAAGCAATTACAATGGCTATAAAGTCTATTGGGAAGACGGTGCGCAGATTACACCACCTCATGACAAGGGTATTATGGACGAGGTAAAAGCCATTACCGATTATGGCACATTAAAGACCATGAGCCGACAGGAAGCGGAAAAAGAGGGCCTTTACCAAACCATAGGAAAAGAAATTGACGATGCATACATTGCGGAGGTGAAAAAACAATCCCTTCATCCGGAAATCATCGAGAAGATGCAAGATTCCATTAGCATTGTGTATTCACCTTTAAACGGAACCGGAAATCTTCCGGTAAGACGGGTTTTGAAAGAACTGGGATTTACCAACGTCTATGTGGTAAAAGAACAGGAAGCTCCGGATGGAGACTTCCCAACTGTGAATTATCCGAATCCGGAATCCGAGAAGGCCTTTGAACTGGGATTAAAACTGGCAAAAGAAAAGAATGCGGATTTGGTGCTTGCCACAGATCCGGATGCAGACCGTCTTGGGGTCTATGTGCTGGACAGTAAAACAAAGGATTATATTCCTCTTACAGGAAACATGTCAGGCTGTTTAATCGGCGACTATGTCATCGGTCAGAGGAAGGAAAAAGAGGGGTTACCAAAGGATGGAGCCTTTATCAGATCCATTGTAACAAGTAATATGGCGGATGCTATAGCCAGCTATTATGGCGTAGAACTAATCGAAGTTTTAACAGGATTTAAGTATATTGGACAGCAGATTTTAAAGTTCGAACAGGAGAAGAAGGGAACTTACCTTTTTGGAATGGAAGAAAGCTATGGATGTCTTGCCGGAACCTACGCAAGAGACAAGGATGCCATTGTGGCCACCATGTTACTGTGCGAGGCAGCAGCTTTTTATAAGAATCAGAATATGACTCTGTGGGATGCCATGATGAAAATGTATGAGCGCTACGGTTTTTACAAGGATGAAGTGGTATCCGTGTCCTTAGACGGAAAAGAGGGTCTCGAGAAAATTGCAGCCATTATGGAAAAACTTCACAGGGAAAAGGTGACCAAAGTGGGCAGCAGCAAGGTCCTTGCCGTACGTGACTATGTAAAAGGAACAAGAGAGGACATTGCAACAGGGGAAGTCACGAAAGTGACATTGCCAACATCCAACGTTATGTACTACGAATTGGAAGAGGGGGCCTGGGTATGTGTAAGACCGTCAGGTACCGAGCCGAAGATTAAGTTGTACATGGGGGTTCGGGGCGATTCTATGGAAAATGCCACCCATCGAATGGACGAATTAAAAGTTGCGGCAAAAAGTCTGGTGGAAATATAGAAAAAGTGCCTAGAAAACTGATATTTTGGGGATTTTCTCTTGACAAATGGAACAAAACTCTATATAAATAGATTTATGAGTAATATTGAATTGACATACAGTATTATGAAAAATATGAGGAGGAACTTACAACATGAACAAAGCAGAGTTAGTCGCTGTAATGAGCGAAAAGGCTGAAATTTCTAAGAAGGACGCTGAAAAAGCATTAAAGGCTTTCACAGATGTTGTTGCTGAAGAAATGAAAAAGGGTGAGAAGGTACAGTTAGTTGGTTTCGGAACATTTGAAGTTTCTGAAAGAGCAGCTAGAACAGGAAGAAATCCACAGACAGGAGCTGAGATGACAATTCCTGCTTCTAAGGCACCTAAGTTCAAAGCTGGAAAGGCTTTAAAGGATGCTGTTAACGCATAATTAAGCTGGACTGAAACAAAGATATGAAATGAAAAAGGGGTATCGCTTTTGACAGAAATTGTCATTGCGGCAACCCCTTTTTATGTTTGAGTAAAGGGAATCTGGGAGATTATTATGAGACTGGACAAGTTTTTAAAAGTATCAAGATTAATTAAACGAAGAACTGTAGCCAACGAGGCTTGCGATGCAGGACGAGTTCTTGTAAACGGAAAGGTGGCAAGAGCTTCCCTCAATGTGAAGGTTGGAGATGTGATTGAAATTCAGTTTGGAAATAAGACAGTGAAGGTGGAAGTTCTTGATATTGCAGATACATCAAGAAAAGAAGAAGCCAAAGAACTGTTTAAATACCTATAAAAACATGAAAAAGTATTGATAAATCAATAAAAATATGGTTACAATGGTAGAAGGAATAATGTAGTATACGTTCCGGGAGGCGATTTATGAGTAGAAGTCGTAGAAGGAAGAGAAAGACAACCACCAGAGTTGTGGCAGTTGTGCTGGTATTGCTAGTGGTTGTAATGGGCTTTAATGTCATCAGATTATATCAAAAGAATCAGGTTTACGCTGCGAAGCAAGAAGCATTGGAGCAACAACTGGAGGATGAGAAAGCACGTAAAGAGGACCTTTCTGCGTATGAAGAGTTTACTAAGACCATGGATTATGTGGAACAGGTTGCCAGAGAGAAGCTGGGCATGGTTTTTGGTAATGAGATTATATTCAAATCAGATGAATGATGAGATTTGCCGTATAAAGTACGAAGGAGATTTTGCAAGCTGAATTGTGAAATCTCTTTTTGGTTGAGGGACACAGATGCTGGAGAAATTAATACGTTTTGTAGAAGAATTTCATATGATTGAAAAGGGGGATCACCTTCTTGTTGCGGTGTCCGGAGGAGCGGATTCGGTGTGCCTTTTACAGCTTCTTTTAAGGGCAAAGGGGTGCCTTGGTTTTTGCCTGAGTGTGGTCCATGTGGAGCACGGACTGCGGGGAGAAGAATCCAAAGAGGACATGAACTTTGTAAAAGAACTCTGTGACAAATGGCAGGTGCCTTGTTATTGCAAAGAGGTGGATGTAAAAGAAAAACAGCGATTGGAAAAAACCACAGAAGAAGAGACTGCAAGAAATTTGCGATACGAGGCCTTTTATCAGGTGGCAGAAAAGGTGGGGGCCAACAAAATCGCCCTGGCTCATAATGCCAACGATCAGGCAGAGACCATGCTGTTCTTTTTGAGTCGCGGCACCGGCCTGAAGGGATTGTGCCCTATGCAGCCTTGTCGCAAAATGGTGATTCGACCGTTGCTTTTTGCACAGCGAGGGGAAATTGAAGGATATTTAAAAGAAATCAACCAATCCTATCGCACAGATGCAACCAACAAGGATACGACCTATTCAAGAAACCGGATTCGTAAGGAGGTTCTGCCTATTCTTTGCGAGATGAACCCGATGGCGGTGCAACATTTTTTAGCAGCGTCCTTTAGCGTAAAAAAAGCCATGGATGCTCTGGAAGATATGCAGCAGACCCTCTATAACAAATATGTAGAGTCATCCGAGAATGGTATTACCATAAATGATACCCTCTTGGAGGAAAAACCTTACTTTGTGGATGAAATCATCAAACAGAGTATTTTTTCAGTGGCAAAAAGCGCCAAGGATATTGGGGCTACACATGTGGCGGCGGTGGAGAATCTTTTTACCCTGCAGGTGGGAAGACGAGTGGACTTACCTTATCATCTGGTTGGAAAACGGGACTATCACGGAGTGAGAATCGAAAAAGAGCAGCCCTGTAAAAAGAAAACCGACCCGGTGAAACTAAAAATTCCGGGCGAGACGAAACTGGAAAATGGAGATAGCATCTTTACCCGGGTGTTTCCTGTAAGCGCCGCAAATTGCGAAATTCCCATGAAATCGTATACCAAATGGTTCGATTATGCTATAATCAAAGATGATTTATTTGTACGTCCAAAGGAAACCGGAGACTATATGGTCATCGATGCAAAGGGCGGAAAGAAGAAAATGAAAAAGATATTTGTGGATGAGAAAATCCCTTCGGGACGCAGGGAAGATGTTTTGCTACTCACAAGGGGAAACGAAGTGTTGTGGGCAGTGGGGCTTCGGCGAAGCGAAGCTTTGAAAGTAACATCGGAAACCACACAAATATTAGAAGTGAGATATTGTAAAGGAGAAGAGAAACATGAGTGAAAAAGTAAGAGTATTAATAGATGAGAAGGCAGTGGACGAGAAGATTGCAGAACTTGGAAAGAAGATCAGCGAGGATTATGCAGGAAAACAAGTCCACTTAATTTGTGTATTAAAGGGCGGCGTGTTCTTTATGTGTGAATTGGCAAAGAGAATTTCCGTGCCGGTTACCATGGACTTTATGTCCGTCAGCAGCTACGGAGCAGGAACCAAGTCCAGCGGCGTGGTTAAGATTGTAAAAGATTTGGATGAGTCCATTGAAGGAAAAGATGTCCTTGTAGTAGAGGACATTGTGGATTCCGGAAGAACTTTAAGCTACCTTTTGGAGATTTTGGAGCAGAGACATCCAAACAGCCTTCATTTATGCACAATGCTTGATAAGCCGGAGCGCAGAGTCACCAATGTAAAGGTAGACTACACTGCATTTAACATTCCGGATGAATTTGTAGTAGGTTACGGATTGGACTACGATCAGAGATATCGTAACCTTCCATACATCGGTGTGGTAGAACTTGATTAATGAAATCGGGAGGAAGATGAATTGAAAAAACAGGCAAGTGGTGTTGCCGTCTATGTATTACTTGTGGTTGCAATAATTGGACTATGGTATTTTTTTGACGGAAAAGGAACAACAAATGTAGCCTATACGCAGGAAGAATTTGTGCAGGATCTGGACGATGGCAAGGTAATCAGTGTGGATGTTGTGCAAAGCAGAGATGTGCCGACAGGAACATTGAAAGTGGTATTGGTTGGAAAAAATAAGGATGGTAAAGACGAAAGTGATACCAAGCTTTTGGAGGTTACCAACGTAAACGAAGCCCAGAAGTTAATGGAAGAGCATGATTTTAACTCCTATGCAGTGACGGCTGTTCCGGCAGAGAGCTTCTTGAAAGATTTGTTGCCACTGTTACTGGTATTTGGTGCCATGTTTATTTTATTTGTAATCATGATGAATCGCCAGAGCGCCGGTGGTGGCGGTGGACGTATGGCAGATTTTGGAAAGAGTCGTGCCAAGGTTCACAGAGATGATATATCCGGAATTAACTTTGCAAGTGTTGCCGGACTTCGAGAGGAAAAGGAAGACCTGGAAGAAATCGTGGATTTCTTAAAAGATGCACCTAAGTACGCAGAGCTTGGAGCAAGAATCCCGAAGGGTGTAATTCTTGTGGGCCCTCCGGGAACAGGTAAAACCCTTCTTGCAAAAGCCATTGCAGGGGAAGCGGGCGTACCGTTTTTCTCCATCTCAGGATCTGATTTTGTGGAAATGTTTGTTGGTGTAGGTGCTTCCAGAGTAAGAGACTTATTTGAAGAAGCAAAGAAGAATGCGCCATGTATTATATTCATTGATGAAATTGATGCGGTAGCAAGACGTCGTGGAACCGGTATGGGTGGTGGCCACGATGAAAGAGAGCAGACATTGAACCAGTTGCTGGTGGAAATGGATGGATTTGGCGTCAACGAAGGAATTATCGTTATGGCAGCAACCAACCGTGTGGATATTTTGGACCCTGCCATTATGCGTCCGGGACGTTTTGACAGAAAGGTATACGTAGGTCGTCCTGATGTAAAGGGAAGAAGAGAAATCTTAGACGTACACTGTAAAAACAAACCGCTTCGCGACGATGTGGATCTTGACCGTGTTGCTCAGACCACAGCAGGTTTTGTGGGTGCGGACTTAGAGAACCTTATGAACGAGGCAGCCATTGCCGCAGCCAAAGAGAAGAGACCTTTTATCACTATGGAAGATATTCAGAAGGTGTTTGTTAAGGTGGGAATCGGAGCAGAAAAGAAGAGCCGTGTGATTTCCGAAAAAGAAAGAAAAATCACAGCTTATCATGAATCCGGCCATGCCATTTTGTTCCATTTGCTGCCGGATGTGGGACCGGTTTATTCTGTGTCCATTATTCCAACCGGAGCCAGCGCGGCAGGATATACCATGCCGTTAAATGAAAAGGATGAAATGTTCTACACCAAAGGTAAGATGCTTCAGGAAATTGAAGTGGATCTGGGTGGTAGAATTGCAGAAGAATTAATATTTGATGACATTACCACAGGTGCCAGCGAAGATATTCGTCAGGCCACCAAGCTTGCCAAGAACATGGTAACTAGGTACGGAATGTCAGAAAACGTAGGAATGATTTGTTACGGACAGGACGACGATGAAGTATTTATCGGACGTGACCTTGCCCATACAAGAGGTTATGGTGAACAGGTGGCATCTGTCATTGACAGCGAGGTAAAACGTATCATCGATGAATGTTACGTTGAGGCGAAACGAATCATTATGGAACATATGGATGTGCTTCATGCATCAGCACAGTTATTGCTGGAAAAAGAAAAAATCGGCAAAGAAGAGTTTGAAGCATTATTCGAGAACTAGAAAAATGAGGGTATTTGTATAAATTGCATAAAAAGGCGGGTGCACTTTTGTAAAGTTTGGGCACACTTGCAGGGGTTGGCGTGCTATTATAATACACGTAAACCCCCCCAATACATTATATAATTTTTGCTAACCCCATAGTAAAAATACCTTCTCCTAAAAGGACAACCGCTCGACAGGTTGTCTTTTTTTTGCACTAAAACCAGAGTTTTCACAGAATTCACAGAAACACCATGATAAAATAAACAATAGGTTCTAATATAAAAAACGGAGGTTGGTTTATGGGTAGAATTGACAGATTGGCGTTGTTTTCAGATGGAACTGAAAATTACAGAAGTCCTTCTGAACCGGAGTGTAACTCCACGGTTCAGGTTTATATGAGAACCTTGGCAGATGATGTGGACGAAATACATGTACTGACAGATGGCAATAGAATTCCAATGGTGATCGATCGTATGGTGGATGGTTATGATTATTATGTTGCCGATTTATGCGTCAAGGAAAGTAGAGTGAATTATCTTTTTGAAATAAAAAGGGAACAGGAAGTGCTCTATTATCAGGAGGGTGGCATCACAGAATATCCGGCCTACGAGAGGGCTTTTTACCTCATTCCGGGATTCTCCGTTCCAAAATGGAGTCGCGGCGCAGTGATGTACCAGATTTTTGTGGATCGTTTTTATAACGGAGATAAAACCAATGATGTGCAAACAAGGGAATACTATTATAATTATGCCCACAGCGACAAAGTGGAGGGCTGGAATCGTTATCCGTCCCCAAGCCATGTGGGAGAGTTTTACGGTGGAGATTTGCAGGGCGTCATTGAGAAACTTCCTTATCTGGAAGAGCTGGGTGTGGAGGCCATCTATTTTAATCCTTTGTTTGTGTCTCCGTCCTATCATAAATATGACACCCAGGATTATGACTATATCGATCCCCATTTTGGTGTAATCAAGGTGGCGGAAGGGGAACTTTTGTCAGAGCTGGAGACGGACAATCGAAAGTCCCGGCGCTACATCAGCAAAGTGACCAAAAAAGAAAATTTGGAGGCCTCCAATGCACTGTTTTGTAAACTGGTGGAGGAAGCCCATAAGAAAAATATAAAAGTAATTATTGACGGCGTTTTTAACCACTGCGGTTCCTTTCATAAATGGCTTGATCGTGAAGGCATTTATGCGGGCCAGGAAGGTTATGAGGCCGGCGCCTATCAGGATAAGGAAAGCCCTTATCATGATTATTTTAAGTTTAATAATCCAAATGGATGGCCTAATAACAGCAGCTACGATGGTTGGTGGGGATTTGACACCCTGCCAAAGCTGAATTATGAAGCATCCAAAGGCCTGGAAGATGAAATTATGCGTATTGCGGCAAAATGGGTATCGGAGCCTTTTAATGCCGATGGCTGGCGCCTGGATGTGGCATCGGATCTTGGACAAAATGAGGAATATAACCATAAGTTCTGGAAAAGATTTCGAAAGGTGGTAAAAGAAGCCAATCCGCAGGCAATCATTATTGCAGAGCACTATGGAGACCCGTCTTCCTGGCTCATGGGAGACGAATGGGACACCATTATGAACTACGATGCCTTTATGGAGCCGATAAGCTATTATTTAACCGGTATGGAAAAGCACAGCGACGAGTTTTGCCCGGATCTTTTAAATAACCTGGATTATTTTAAGGGCACCATGTTGAACCAGATGTCCAACTTTTTAACGCCGTCCTTGCAGTGCAGCATGAATCAGTTATCCAACCACGATCACTCCAGGTTTTTAACCAGAACCAATCATAAGGTGGGACGGGTGAATCAGCTTGGCCCAACTGCAGCGTCCACAGGAATCGATCACAGAGTGATGATAGAAGCCATGGTGATTCAGATGACCTGGCCGGGTGCACCGACCCTTTATTACGGCGATGAAGCTGGGGTATGCGGTTTTACCGATCCGGACAACCGACGGACTTACCCATGGGGTGAAGAGAACAGAAAGTTATTGGATGCCTACAAAAAGGCCATTCGATTACATAAAGAGCATGAAGTATTGAAAACAGGATCTTTCCGCTTTATCAGCGGTTCCTCCGGCATGTTAAAATATGCCAGATTTAATCGGGAGGAGCAGATGATTATTCTTGTGAATAACGGAGAGGACACCATCAGCGACATGATTCGCGTGACAGAGGCGGGAATTCCGTTTGATTGTACGTTGAATCAGGTGTTGTATGCCTATGACGGTTTTATTTCCACGGTTTCCGTTGCTTATGAGGTAAAAGAAGGCTACCTGGACTTATTGATTCCAAGTAAGTCGGTGGTGGTATTAAGCCACACCAAAAATAATAAAAAAGATTAATTGCATATACCTATAAAGTATGCTAAAATAACTCTTTGTCAGGGCAAAAACCCTGAGTTTGGATGGATTCCCGAGTGGCCAAAGGGGACAGACTGTAAATCTGCTGCAAATTGCTTCGGTGGTTCGAATCCACCTCCATCCACTATTGCATTTGTGAAATAAATGTGATAATATAATTTGGTGATGCCGGCGTGGCGGAACTGGCAGACGCGCAGGACTTAAAATCCTGTTGTAGCGATACAGTACCGGTTCGATTCCGGTCGCCGGCATTCAGTATAAAGAACGGAGACGTTGTGAACTCATCGCCTCCGTTTTTTATCGTCTAATTTTAAATTTTTATTCTTCTGAAACAGGATCTTTTTTGATTAATCGAATGTACATTACCCACACACAAGCTGCAATAAATGCCCAGGACACCGGGTAAACCAGAAGTAATATGCCAAGGGTGTGTTTCCATCGGAAAATGGTTACAACCCATATGATACGCAGTACGCAGCTACCAATGATGGTGGCTATGGTTGGGGGCATGGACACCCCGCGGCCACGAAGGGCAGCAGATGGAACGTCGTAGGTGGCGGTCAAAAACTCCCACAACACAATATGTGTCATTCGAATCATGGCATAGGACAGCACATTTTTTTCCGTGGTAAAAAGTGACAGCCAAAATCCATGTCCCAGCACGAAGCAAAGACAGAAGGACAAACTGAACACCATGGCCAAAATCAGGCATTCCACAAAGATTTTACGGCATCGTTTGTATTTTTCCGCACCGTAGTTCTGGCTGATGAAGGTGGTGGCTGTCTGAGAAAAGGCGCTGACCACAAAGAAACAGATATACTCAAAATTCATGGCAGCGGTATTTCCTGCAGTGCTGTCTGCTCCAAAACTGTTGATTCCCGATTGAATAATCAGGTTGGAAATAGAGAAAATCATACCCTGAAGTCCAGCCGGAAAACCAATTTTCAATGCGTATACCAAAGGAGCCTTGTGCAGGGTAAGCTTTGTCACCGTAAGTTTAAACGGTTCTTCTTCTTTCATTAAAATAATAATGCAGGCAATGCAGCACACCGCATTGGAAATCAAGGTTGCCAGTGCAACTCCTGCCACATCCAGATGAAATACAATCACAAACAGTAAGTTTAAAAGTACATTAATAATTCCGGATGCCACAAGGCAGTACAGCGGTCGCTTGCTGTCCCCTTTACTTCGCAGGATGGCGGAACAAAAGTTATATACCACTGCAAAGGCCATGGCAAAAAGATAGATGCGAAGGTACAAAACCGCAGAATCCAGAATGTTTTCCGGAGTTAAAATGGCGGTTAAAAGCGGCCTTGCAAACAGTTCTCCAAGGATAATGACCAGAAAAGCTCCGATCAAGGACATGGTAAAAATCGATTGGCAACAGGCCTTGATTTTTCCATGTTCGCCACGTCCGATTAACGTAGCCACCGCCACATTGGCACCGATGGCAAGTCCGGAAAAGAAAGTCAAAAACATACTGACCACCGTAGCGTTGGCGCCTACTGCCGCCAATGCCTCTTTTCCGGCAAAACGTCCTACCACCGCCACGTCTGCAGCATTAAACAGCTGCTGAAGGATGCTGATGGCAGCAAGGGGCAGGGCCAGCGTCATAATTTTTTTAAACAGTGGACCGTTTAACATATCAATTTCGTTTTTCTTATTTCCCATATTTATAATATCCCCTTTATATATCCAGCATTATGGCAGAAACCATAACGCCTCGTTGTTTTCCCATGTTCCGGTGTGAATAGAACAGGTCCTTATTACACTTGGTGCACACCGGAATGTTCTCAATGTGATGATCCAAAACACCAAGAGAAGTAAGTTGATGATGAATAATGGCCTTTAAGTCGATGTAGGATTTTATTCCCTTTTGATACATAAATTCCCGGTAATGTTCATTGGCCAAAAGAAATTTTTCTGCCACATCCTGATCCACCTCAAAACAATCCTGACAAAGGGCCGGGCCGATGCCGACTAAAATGTCAGAGGCTTCAGATGAAAACTGTTTTACCATTACATCCAAAGTGGCGGCTGCAATGTTTTTTAATGTACCCGCCCAACCGGAGTGGGTAGCAGCAATCACACCTTTTACCGGATCGTAAAACTGGATTGGGTTACAATCTGCATGGGCAGTGGTCAGACACAGCCCCGGAGTGTTTGTAACCAGAGCATCAATATCATGATAGGTTTTTTCTTTGGTAACGCCCTTTCCCATATCTTCTTTTGTCACAACCAGAACGTGATTGGTATGGGTCTGGTCACCGGTAATCAAATGATCCTCGGTGGTTCCCATCAAGGTGGCCAACCGGTGAAAGTTTTCTCGTACATTTTCCTTTTTATCACCGGAATTGTAGGCAAAATTTAAAGAGTCGTAGCACCCGGTGCTGACGCCTCCCTTTCGTGTGGTAAAAACACTTTTCACAGGGTATCCCTGAAAAATAGGAAAACTGTAATAAGAAATGCCCTGTGGATCAGTTTTTAAACTGGTATTTACGTTTATCATAATTCACAATTCTTTCATAAAAATGCCCCAAAATCGGGGGTTGCGCGACTTCTTTTTTCGCATGTTCTATGATAAACTAAAATAGTAGCAAGCGCAAGCATTGGAGGTGGAGAGAATGGATAATGTAACCGAAGAAAAGTTACATGATCTTGGAATGGATATACCAAGTACATTAGAACGTTTTCTTGATAATGAAGATATGTTATTGAAGTTCTTAAGGAAATTTGCAGATGACACCAACATGGATCGATTGGAAAAGGCCATTGCCAACGAGGATATCAAAGAGGCCTTTGAAGCAACGCACGCCATGAAAGGTGTGTCCGCCAATCTTTCTCTTGGAAAATTAAATACGTTAGTGGCAGAACAGACAGAGTATTTTAGAAATGACCAGTTTGAAAAAGGTAAGGCCATGATGGATGCAGTGAAGGAAAAATACCAGGAAGCGAAAGCCATTGTCAGTACATTGTAAATCAGAGCACCCGGTTTCGGGTGCTTTCTTTTATGCAGGCATTATCTTACATGATTGAAAAATAAAATTTGATGAAACTTTTATGGGTGGGCGTGCATCTAACCCTATGAAAAGCGAAATAGAAGGAGGATGTGTGTGATGGCATTCACACTACCAAAAACCAAGCAAAAAAGGGTAGAAGAAATTATTTTATCCGAATATAACAGATATTATCGATTAGCATATAGTTACGTTCACAACGATGCCGATGCCTGTGACGTGGTACAAAACGGTGCCTACAAAGCGATCCGTGCAAGCCACACCCTGAAAAACATAGATTATGCAGGCACCTGGGTATACCGCATCATGCTCAACGAAATCTTTGATTTCTGCAGAAAAAGAAAATTCGAATCCTTAGACGACATGGAATGGGAGCGAGGAGAAGAAGATACCTACACAGATTTTGATTTGCACGAAGCATTGGACACTCTTTCCGAAGAGGAAAAAATGATTGTGGAATTAAAGTATTTCGAAGACATGAAGTTGGAAGAAATAGCAGATTTAATGAACATCAACATCAGTACGGTGAAAAGTAAGTTATATAGAAGTATGAAGAAGTTACGCGTCCAACTTGAGGACGACGTGGCATTTTCGTAAGAAAGGAGCAAGTAGATGGGAAACGAAAGTAATAGAAACAGCGATTTCGAAAATATGAAAAAGGTCTACAACAACCGCTCCATGTCAGAACAGCAACTGAACCGTCTGAAAGAAACCATGGGACTTGCCAAAGCGGTGAACAGAGCGGCAGGCAGAAAGCGGGTTCTGCGTAGTGCAGCAGCCATGGCAGCCTGCGTAGCCATTATGGTTATTGCAGTTCCGAATTGTTCAGAAGATGTGGCTTTTGCCATGAGCAAAGTGCCTGTTTTATCTAAAGTTGTGGAAGTTGCTGTTGTAAGAGAGTATGATTTTGACCAGGAACCTGAGGTGGAGGTAGCAGAGACCGAACCTACCGCAACCTCTGAAAAAGAAAAAGAAGTGGTTGCCGAAAGCAACACCGATGACGCAGCGCCGGAAGAAAACACTGCGCAAGACACAGCAAACCAGTTTTTAAACGCCTTCAAAGAGAACTTTGAAGAAAGCACCGGTCGTGATGTGAGCAACATGAAGTCTCAGATCATTGAAGAGACCGATGACTATTTTACCTTAAAGGTAACCTGCCCTGACGAAGATGGAAATGACAATTGGAGTTATTACTGTACAATCGACCTAAAGAAAAACGAAGTATTTGATTTCTCCACCCTATTCCGTAAAGACAGCAATTACTTAGAGGTAATCAGTGAAAATATCAAAGACCAAATGCGTTCTCAAATGGAAGAAGACGACAGCAAAGTCTACTGGATTGACGGAGAAAGCTCCGAAAGCAATCAAAGCTTTTCCGGCATTACAGATAACGCCAACTTCTATGTTAACGCAGATGGCAATTTAATTATCGTATTCAACCCGGGAGAAGTTATTTCCAAGGACCAGGGCGAAGTAAGCTTCACCATTCCTAAAGAAGTAACAAATTCATTAAAGTAAGCAGTTCTAGTTTAATAGTTTCTTCATAGTGGAGTTGCCGCAATAGAGTGGCAACTCCTTTTTTAATAGTAAGGTAGTAAGGTGAAATATTCGGTTATGGAGAGCTGTTGTATGTTACAGATAGCTGTGGAAGCAGAAAAAAATGATGAAAAGTAAAGAAATATCTGCCACCCAGCAAGGAAGGAACGGTTACAGATAGCTGTGGAAGCAGAAAAAATGATGGGAAGTAGAGAAATATCTGCCCACCGGCAAGGAAGGAGCGGTTCCAGATAGCCATGGAAGCAGAAGAAATGATGAGAAGTAGAGAAATATCTGCTTTCAGTTAACTAGTCCTTGTCCCTAGCCCCAAAGAAAGGCAGAAAAAGGAAGAAAGACAGCAAAATATCTGCCCACCAGCAAGGAAGGAGCAGTCCCAGATAGCTGTGGAAGCAGAAGAAATGATGAGAAATAAAGAAATATCTGCCACCCGGCAAGGAAGGAGCGGTTCCAGATAGCCGTGGAAGCAGAAGAAATGATGAAAAGTAAAGAAATATCTGCTTCCCGGGAGCGACCGCATGATAAAGTACCCCCCTGCCCAGAGAAAAAGCAAAAGAAAATTCTCCCGCCTCACTTCAGAAAAAGAAAAAAGCACCGATATATTAAATGAACAGAGAAAACCCAGGGATGGGAAGTAGTAAAATAAAAAAATGATTTTTTACTATAAAGTTTCAAGGATTATAACCGATAACATATATAGAAAACTACAGATGTACTAACAAGTCTGTGGGGAAAAAGAAAGGAGATGCCTATATGCGTATTGATGCTTACAACCAGGTGAGTCAATTATATAAGACTCAGAAAGCCACCAAAGCTTCTAAGGCCTATGCTACAACAGGAAGTTATGCAGGAGGATTAGATCAGGTGCAGATTTCTCAAACTGGTCAGGATTATCAAATTGCAAAACAGGCAGTCGCAGGAGCTTCGGATATCAGGGAAGATAAAGTAGCCCAGATGAAGGAGAGAATTGCTTCCGGCAATTATAATGTGGACACCGAAGATTTTGCAAGAAAGTTACTTGAGAAGTATAACGCGATTATCTAAGGAAAGAGGAACAACCAGTGGCTAGTATAATGGACGAGTTTATCTCGATTTTGGAAAAAGAAAATAAGGTTTACCAGAAGATGGTAGAGCTTTCTAGCGAGAAAACCACTGCAATCATTTATGCGAAGATTGATGATCTTAACAGAATCACAGAGGCCGAACAGGCACAGATGGAAGATCTTATGAAATTAGAAAAAGAAAGAATTCGCATTCGTGACGAGATGTCAAAGATTTTAAAAGTTCCGGCAGAAAGTCTGACACTTCTAAGTATGGCCAATATGTTCGAGAAACGGCCAACTGACAAACAAAAATTGCTTGACCTAAGAGAAAGATTAAGATTAACCCTAATCGATGTAGCGAAAGTAAACAAAGAGAATGAGGGGTTACTCAAACAGTCGATGGAGATGTTGGAGTATGATATGAACCTTATACGTAGTACAAGAGTCGCTCCAACCACGGCAAATTATAATAAGGATGCGTACAGCGCGGAAACGATTTTGCCGGGCGGCGGATTCAATGTAACACAGTAACAAAAGACCAATGGAATGGTTCGCGACAAAGAAATTTGCCGCGAACCATCGTAGGTTAGAAACAATCATGAAATTTACGAAGGAGGTGTATTAGCATGGCAAACGGAATGGGTGGACTTTACGTTGGAAAATCAGGATTAACCGGTGCTCAGAACGCGATGAATACCACAGCTAATAACCTTACCAACGTAAACACCAAAGGCTATGTAAGAGAGCAGGTTGTTTATCAGGACATGACCTATAGTACGCTGTCTAAAACAAGAATCGATCAGCGTACCAATCAGTCCGTAAACATGCAACAGATGGGTCTTGGAGTTTCCATCGGCGACGTGGTACATTCCAGAGACCTTTTTTTAGATAAATATTACAGACAGGAAGAGGGACGTCAGCAGTTCTATGAAGCCTGTCAAACAACAACCAATGAATTGTATGAATTACTTCAGGAAACAGAGGGCGAAGCTTTCCAGGATGTAATTGCCGATATGAATGAAGCCATTCAGGAGCTGGCAAAAGATCCGGGATCCGGAGTATACCAAAACCTGGTAGTTCAAAAAGCAACACTTTTTGTGGAAAGATCAGAAGCGCTGTATAACGGAATCGGAGAATATCAGTTGAATATGAATCAGCAGATTACCGATACTGTGGACAGAGTGAACAAGATCGGAAAATCACTGGTAGAGATTAACGAGCAGATTCGTAAGGTGGAATCCGGTAAAATGGAAACCGCAATGCAGCTTCGAGATGAGAGGGATTTGCTTCTGGATGAGCTGGGACAGCTTGGTGCTATTTCTTATAGTGAAAACGCAGATGGTGTGGTAAAAGTGAAATTCGAGGGATACGAATTTGTGGATGAAATCACATGCCATCCAATGGCATTGAGAACAGATTTTGTAACTAAGTTTGTGACCCCGGTATGGAAGGAAACTTCCAATTTTGCAAAAGAACAGTACTCAGATGTATTTGATTTTAATACAGATATATCCACAGAGTTAAATACAGATATCGGAAAGCTAAAAGGGCTTGTAATGAGCCGAGGTACCGATGTGGCCAACTTCACACAGATGTTTGGTGTAACGGCACAGGAATTTAACGATACCACAGGACTTTCCTCATTGATGACAGTGCAGGCCCAGATTGATAATCTGGTAAGAGAAACGGTTTCAAAGATTAATAACATTCTTTCACCATTGAAAACTCAATCCATTACCGTGGGTGGTGTAACAAAAACAGTCCAGGTATGGGATGAAGATACCGGAACCGTGGGACTTGACGGGACAGGACCGGGAGAAGAACTTTTCAAAAGAAAAGGATGCGACCGATATACAACCGTTGTGGATGATAGCGGAGATACCTGGTATGTATACAACGACGAGGATGTAAATAATTCGGAGTTGCTTGAAGGTGAAAGAGACAGCTCGACTTATTATAATATTTTAAACTTAGAGGTGAATCCGGTACTTATAGATGAGCCAACCAAACTTCCAACCTTTGAACAAAACGGGGAAGTGGCACATAATATGGCGGACAAATTAAAAGCCACATTTAGTGATAAGGCAGTAAGCGTTTTACCGGGAGGAACATTAACATCAATTCTTGATTATTATGACAATATGGTGGGAAATCAGGCCACCATCGGAGATGTTTTTTCCGGATTGTCAAAAACATTGGAGTCGTCGGTAACTTCCATTAGCAACCAGCGTCAGCAGGTAATTGGAGTATCTTCCGATGAAGAATTGTCCAACATGATTAAGTATCAAAGTGCATACAATGCAGCCAGCAGATACATTAATACCGTGGACGCCATGATTGAACATTTGGTAGTGCAGCTGGGATCTTAAGTTTCAGCCGGCACATAAGATAGAAGAAAGCAGGTGAGAATATGTCATCAACATTTTTTGGACTGACAATTGCAGGATCCGGTTTGAGTGCTTATCAGACAGCAACCAATACAACCGCAAACAATATTTCAAATGTAAAGACAAAAGGATATTCCCGCCAGGAAGCAACCTTAAATGCCACCGATGCACTTCGCGTCAATGCAAAATACGGAAGCACCGGAACCGGTGTGGAGGTTACACAGATTCGTTTGCAGCGAAACGAATATTACGACATGAAATACTGGTCAAATGCGGCAAAACTTGGAGAGCAGGAGACAAGAGCCAGCTACCTTGCCCAGATGGAAACATACATGAAGGACGAGGAAACCACTGTAAACGGAAACAAAACAACCGTTGGCTTCACTTCCATTTTTGGAGATATGTTTAATGCTCTTGATACGCTAAAAACAGATGCGGCAAGCGCCACATCCAGAAATGCTTTTATCGGAAAGGCAAAGAGCCTTGCAGAATATTTTAACAATGTAAGTACTCAGCTAACAGATTTACAAAGTGAAATTAATGCTTTAATGGAAAGCAAGGTTGCCGATATAAACAGTATAGGACAAAAACTGGCAAGTCTTACCAAACAGATCAATGTTATCGAGCAGCAGGGAGGTTATGCCAACGAACTTCGTGATGAGAGAAATGTTTTGATTGATAAATTATCCGTTATGGTTCCTGTGGACGTGGAAGAAATTCCGGTGGTGAACAGCAACTATCCGGATATGTACACCGGAGCAACCAATTATGTGGTAAAAATCAACGGACAGAAGTTGGTGGATACCTATGATTACAATAAACTTATTTGTGTTCCAAGGGAGAACGGAAATCAGGTCAATATGTCCGATGAAGACGGATTGTACGATGTTTTTTGGGCAGTGAATGCCAGCTCCGATGAACCAAGCAGCATGAAATTGGAATTTAATTCTCCGACAATGAATGGTTCATTAAAAGCACTTTATGATTTAAGGGATGGAAACAATGCCAATTCCTTTAATGGAACCATAGGAGATTTTGATGGAGATAGTAAATTAACCATCAACGCCCCATCCATGGACGATCCAAAAGAGTTTACCATGCCGCAAAGCGGAACCATTACACTGGCGAACATAGATTATACATATGATGGGTATAAGTTTATAGAAACAACAGATGTCTCAGGAAACGTAAGTTATTCCTTTGAGTTTAATTTGACCGGAGAAGCAGACAGAGGCCCGGTGGTAGCGGCAGATATTTATCGTCTGGTCAATAAAGAAGCATCCATTGGGGAAAGCGTTGATTTTATGGGTATCCCATATTATCAAAAGCAGTTGAACGAATTTGTAAGAAGTTTTTCCAAAGCTTACAATGATATTTCCACCCAGGGTGTGGACATCTACGGAAATGCCAGCAGTGCGTTTTTCGTAGCGAACGATACGGAAAACGGTGGAGAATATAATTATAGTTATTCCGCATACGAAGAAGGTACGGACAGCAACGGATATGCCACAAAGACTTATTCCAGTGATTATTACTATTCGTATTTGACAGCAGCCAATTTTAGCATCAGTGAAGCAGCCATGAAGGATCCAAATACCATTGCCACCTGTACCGAGGAGGCTTGGACCAACGGTATTGATTCCTACGATCTTGTGGAGAAATTACTGAACTTAAAAGATGGTGTAACGTTATTCCAGGGTGGAGTAGCAGGAGACTTTTTACAGAGTCTTTTATCAGATATATCAGTAGATACACAGAAGGCAGAGATTTTTACCAAAAATTATCAAAATCTCCAGGACGCCATCATCAATCAGAGAATGAGTGTATCCAGTGTAGACAGTGATGAAGAAGCATTGAACCTGGTAAAATTCCAGAATGCATACAATCTTTCATCCAAACTTGTACAGACATTACAGCAAATGTATGACAGACTTATTTTAGAGACCGGAGTATAGGAGGTTAAGCCATGAGAGTTACCAATAGTATGATTACCATGCATAGTCAGAATAATATCAACGGAACAAAAGGGTTGGTGGACACATACAATGATCAGATGACCAGCCAGAAAAAGATTGCGAAGCCGTCTGACGATCCGGTAGTAGCTATTCGTTCTTTAAGACTTCGTGATTCTTTAAATGAAGTGGGTCAGTATACAGATAAAAATATTCCGGATGCCAGCTCCTGGATTGAGGTTACAGAAACCGCATTACAGACCATGAGTGACAACTTAAATGACTGCTACAAGGCATGCGTAAACGGAACAACCGGAACGTTGACAGCCGATGACCGCAATACCCTTTTAAAAAATTTGCAGGCCCTTGTGGACAATATTTATGATCTTGGAAATGCAGATTATGCAGGAAGAACTGTTTTTACCGGATATAAAACCAATAAAACATTAACATTCCAGGAACAGGATACAAAAGCAAGTTACAGCATTTCGCAGAATTTTGCTATTGGTGCCTTGGAAACCAAGAATCGATATACAAATACCTTGGAAGTGCCAAGCAATTGGGATGAACTTTCTGTGGGTTATAAATTGGATGATGAAATGAGTGCAGTTGCCACTAATCGCATTCGGTTGGCATATTCTAAAACAGGGGATACACTTCCTACCGTTACAATCGGAAGCACAGATCTTGCTTCTTATTCTGTGACATTAACAGATGGAACACAAAAAATTGTAGAGTACAGCGCGAAAAGCTATGATGAGGTGGAGAGTGAAAAATTTGTTGTTCCGGAAAATGCAGTGTATTATGTAAAAGAAACCGGCGAATTGATTTTCGGTGATGCCGTAGCAAAGCAGCTTCGAAGCGTTGCCCTTACGAACAGTAATTTCAGTATCTCTGTTGACTATGATAAAACAGGATTCGAAGCCGGTGAGGTTCGACCGGAAATGTATTTTACCTGTACGGATAAAACAAATTCAGAAAAAGAGATTAACTATACCAGAGAAGATCAGGATATTTCATATACCATTGCAGCCAACCAGGAATTAAAGGTAAATACCCAGGCTGGGGAAGACGGAATTCTTTCCACTTCCATTGCAAGAGATATTAAAGAAATTATGGATGCCATTACCGCAGCGCAGAATGCCAGCGATAAAGTGGACAAGATTGAGGAATATAAGAAGAACAGCCTTTATGCCGATGATGAACACCAGGAAGTTTTGAATCAGTGGCTTGAGGCAGCAGAGAAGGAAAAGACCTTACTTGATGACAATCTTCAGTCAATGCTTTCTTCCGGAATTACCAAGTTCCAGAATTACAAAGCAACGGTAGACCTTGCCATTACCGATGTTGGAAGTAGAGACAGCCGTCTTGAATTGACAAAAACAAGGATGACCACACAAAAATCAACAATTCAGACACTGATTAAAGATAATGAAGACAGAGAATTGTCCGATATATTAGTTGATTTCAAATCATCCTACAACGCTTACGAGTCCTCACTTCAGGCCGCAAGTAAAATCAACCAGATGACACTTTTAGATTACTTATAAATAAAATTATAAAAATTTTAAAAAAAGGGGTTAAGAACGATAAAAAATGCTCCGATATATGTTTTACAAAAAACAGGAGTGTCCCCATTCCGGGGTAAATCGTTCACACGGAGGTGAAAATAATGTCAATAGAACAAATTAGATCTACAGGCATGACTTATCAGGCCGCAACATCCAATGTATATGCAAAACAGAATACTGAAAAGGTATCCGAAGGCGTGGAAAAAGATATTGAAACACGTGCAGTGGATGCAAGAACAGTGGACTTTACAGTTAAAGAAACCAAAGAAGGAAACAGCGATTCACAGGATTCATCAGCAAAGCAGGAAGAGAACCGTAGAGCTTCCGTAGACGCTGTAAAGAAAGCTGTGAATGAGATGAATAAAACAAGTACCAGTAAAACGGTACAATTTGGAGTCCATGAAGAAACCAATCGGATGACCATTAAGATTCTTGACAAAGATTCCAGAAAGGTCATCAAAGAGTTCCCTGCGGAAAAGACCCTTGATTTGATTGCAAAAGCTTGGGAAATGGCAGGAATTATGGTGGACGAAAAGAGATAATAGGAGGTAGCCTATGCCGATTCGAGTAAGTGGTTTGGTTTCGGGTATGGATACAGAGGGCATGATTACCGAATTGGTCTCTGCATACAGCGCGAAACTTACATCATATGAAAAAGAAAAGACAAAACTTGAGTGGACCCAGGAGAAGTGGTCCGGACTCAATAAAAATGTATATAGCTTTTACACCGGATCCTTAAGCAGTATGCGTATGAAATCTTCCTTCCTTAAGAAGAACGTTACCGTATCAGATCCGACAAAAGCTTCTGTAACAGCAGATGCTTCTGTGGCAACAGGAACCCAGACCCTTGAGATAAAACAGCTTGCAAAAGCTTCCTATCTTACCGGAGCAAAGGTTTCTACCAAAACAGGAGGCAAAGTAGAATCCGGTACAAAGTTGTCAGATCTTGGTGTGACAGCAGGAACCATGAAGGTAACTGTAGCAGGTGAAGAGAAATCCATCGAAATCGCCAGCGATATGACCATGAGCGGATTTATCACCGCCCTTCGGGATGCAGGACTTTCTGCAAATTTTGACAGCACACAGCAGAGAATTTTCGTAGGCGCAGCAGAAAGTGGCGCAGACTATGATTTCTCTTTTGAAACAAATAGTGAAGTGGGATTAAATAACTTAAAGAGTTTAGGTCTTGCTACAAGTGAAGATATTATTTCTCTTGAGGCTGTAATGTGTCTGCAATAAAGCGAGGCCTCAGAGGATGCTCCGAAAAATGACACCAGTTTGTCTGTGAAGGCAAGAAGAAGAACTCCCACAATGGCTCCGAGGCCGATTGATGACCAGAAGGAGAAGGCTACAATCCTTTTGGCGGAGATATCGTCTTTTCTCCCCAGAGCCATTGCAAGAGCCGCGCAACCACCACCACCGACCAGTACTCCAACTGTTGACAGGATTGCGATTATAGGAGAAGCCAATGAAAGTCCGCTGACCATTGCAGGGGAATCGAGCTTCCCTATGAAGAAGACATCCGCCATATGGTAGATCTGCATGACCAGGATTGTGATCACCGAAGGAATGCACATGTTGAGCATCAGCTTTCCCGGTTTGCTTGTATCGAAATCCATAGAAAATCTCCTTCGCATTAAACCAACATGTGTTGAAATAAT
>JAILCP010000092.1 GCA_024680055.1 Lachnospiraceae bacterium
CTAATAATACAGAAACAAAGAACCTCACGCAATAGGATTCACGATTGATATGTATGGGGCGGTTTGTTGATTTTTTTTGATGTAGAAAGGTATACTTTAAATGCGAAACGGAATTATATAATGTGTGTTGAAATGATAAGAATTTTGCAGAGCAATAAAATCGTTAACGGAGATTTTCTATGCGTGTGATAAAAGAAACAGTAAGCCAAGTACAGAGGCTTATGGATGAATGGGACGAAGAAAAAAATAAAGAAGCTGGAATTGACTCGGCTAAACTAGGCTCACAATCAAATACTTACGCTTTTTGGAAATGTAACAAGTGCGGGTACAGATGGCGCGCAAAAATCAGCAATCGCTACAATGGCCGCGGATGCCCTTGCTGTGCTCGCAAGGTAGTAGTGCCTGGAATTAATGATCTTGCCACTACACATCCGAAATTAGCGCAAGAGTGGGATTATGAACGCAATGGAGATTTAACTCCAGATAAGGTCCTCTATGGAACTGCAAAGCGAGTTTATTGGAGGTGTCCCGAAGGGCACAGCTATTCCGCAACAATTAATCATCGTTCTGGTGTTAATGGTACATGCTGTCCTAAATGTAATTCCGGCAGACAGACTTCATTTGCGGAACAAGCCTTTTTTTACTACATAAAGAAAGTGTTCCATGATGCAATTAACCGTTATAATGAAATCTTTTCAAATGGGATGGAGTTAGATATTTATATTCCTTCAATTAAGTTGGGGATAGAGTATGATGGAGAGGCATGGCATAAAAAGGATAAAAGAAAGCGGGAACAGAAAAAGTATGCAATATGCAAGGAAAATGGAATTTATCTTTTGCGTGTAATGGAAAAGCCGTCGGAGGAAAGTTTTTTAATAGCGGATGAAACCCTTTCGTTGCCGGAACCATTATATGAACATAAATATTTGGCACGGGGGATTCGCGTCCTTTTGGATAGAATTGATCCCTCCTGTAATATATGGACAAGAAAGGATATAAGGCTGGTCTATTCAGATGTGGATATAAATATAGAACGTGATGAACGAGAAATTCGTGCATATATGACTAAATTACGCAGTGGTTCTTTGCAGGAGTTATATCCTGATGTTGCAGCCGAATGGCATCCGCACCTTAACGGAACAGTTACTCCTGATAAGGTAAAACCTGGTTCTGATTACAAGGCTTTATGGATATGTAAAAAGTGCGGAAATATTTATAGGTCTGTGGTAGGGCACAGAACAGGCAAGCATCCAACGGGATGTCCGAAATGTGGGGTGAAGAAAGTTATTGATGTTAATCGAAAAGCAGTAAAAATGCTTGATCCAAAAACGGGGAATGTAATGAAAATATTTCCGTCGATATCTAAGGCTTCTAGGCAAATGCAGATAAGCAATAGCAATATCTCTTCAGTTTGCAAAAATAAAAGGGCCCAGGCTGGTGGGTATGGTTGGGAATATGTGTAGAATTTTAAGACATTAATTTACGGTGCAGCATTTTGACTGCAATATTGTGAGAAATGGAATAATAGTGCTGCCTATGCTATACTAAAAAAGAAAGTGCTCGAAGGGATGTGAATTATATGATGCATCAGTTTATGGAACTAAATGATGGTACTCAGATTGTGCATTCCGATGTCCTTTTTGATGAGCAGGGAAAGGAATATGTAAAAGTCTACATGGAGAAACCAATTCACCTTGGTTTCAAATCTGCTTATTGCTATTTACCTGCCTATAAATGGGATAAAATTGACGGATTTGATGAAGAGGAATTGGCTAGCTTAAAGGAGATTGTCCAGTCAACTGCACATCTGATTATTCAATTTGCACGGCAAGGAGGACTGGGTAATGCCGCAAATTTTTAAGATTGCGGGATACTTGGTATTTTTTTGGTCGAATGAAAGTGAGCCATTAGAGCCAATTCATGTGCATATAACGCAGGGTACACCATCGGCATCCGCAACAAAGGTATGGATTACGCGTACCGGCAAATGCTTATTGGCACATAATAATTCCAAGATTCCTGAACGAGTTCTGCGAGATATTATGTTCGTAATCGAAGCAAGGTCAGAAGCAATTATTAAGCAGTGGTATGATTTTCATAATGAAATATCATTTTATTGCTAAGGTGTTGTTAAAAATTTTAGCAGAAATTATCAAGGATGTTTACAGCATCCTTATTATTTTGCATTTTATTTAACGTACAGAATTATTGGTTATAAAATACGTAGTAACTGACAGCAAAGGTGGATTTTGTTTGACTGATAATGTAAAAGCAGGTATTCGAATTAAGGATATATTTTTCCTCGGTTTTCTTGCGGCGATGGCGCCGCTTTCTACGGATATGTATTTGCCGGGACTCCCGCAGATGACGACTGAGCTGGGGGTAGGAGCGTCGCTCATTCAGCTTACTCTTACAA
>JAILCP010000095.1 GCA_024680055.1 Lachnospiraceae bacterium
AAGATAACCGGGAGAATTAAAATCGTAAAGGAAATAAAGGTTCCCGGAAGTTTTTCAGTTGAAAGAAGCTCTGCAAAATCGGAGTTTTCAAGGTCGTGTCCGCTGTTTAATTTTGCTTCGATACGATCAAGAACCACAAGCTGTTCTGCTGTGTATTTGGAACGATCGATTTGAGAAGGAACAACGAATTGATCCTTATATTTGTTACCAATCCAACGGAAGAAGAATACAGATGCGATAAAAAGTGGAATGGAGAACAAAAGTCCTGTGATAATAAACATTCCAAGGTCGATCTTAATTCCGTTCTGCTGGAAGGTACTGATAACTGCAAGAGGACCCGGTGTAGGTGGAACCATAAAGTGAGTAATGTAAAGTCCCATACCAAGGATACCGCCTAAAGCTACCATAGAACGTTTGGTAAGTCTTGAAAATTCTTTTGCCAGTGATGAAAGAATAACGAAACCACTGTCACAGAATACAGGGATAGATACTACAAATCCTGTAAGTCCAAGTACGATGTCTGCATTTTTTACACCAACGATCTTTAAAATGGTAAGAGCCATACGTTTGGCCGCTCCACTTTTTTCCATAAAGATACCCATAATGGTACCAAAACCGATGACAATACCAATGGAGGTCATGGTGCCACCGAAACCGCCGGTTACTGTATTAACTGCTACAGTTAAAAGGTTGCCACCTTCATTCTCTGTTCCCACAAGAAGTGCGTCTCCGGAGAGGACCGCAATTAAAATGGCAGATACAATCATTGCCGGGAACGGGTGAAGTCTGGTACAGATGACCAGTACCATCATCACTACAATACCGATAAGCATTGCTATTACTGGATTCATAAAAGAACCCTCCTTTCGAAATTTTTAATTGCTCTTAAATGACTGGTCCAAGACAGTGAATATCGATTGCACTGAAGTACTGAATTGCTTCGTTCTTTGTCATTTCACCGTTCAGTACACGTAATAATTTTTCAAATGCCTCTTCCCCTACCTGTTCGATGGTTTTATCGCCGGTAATAATAAGACCCGCATTCAGGTCCATGTCGTCTTTCATATTTTCAAATGTATTTGGGTTACCGCAAATTTTGATAACCGGCATGCTTGGGAATCCCTGTGGTGCTCCACGTCCTGTGGAGAAGCACATGAATTGTGCACCGGTTGCGGCCATACCCGTTAAAATCTCAGGTTCTCTACCAGGAGTATCTTTAATCCATAAGCCCTTCTTTCCGTCAATGCTTTCCGGATATTCAAGAACTCCCTGAATTGGCTTGGTTCCGCTCTTTACAATGGCACCAAGACTCTTTTCTTCAATACTGGAAAGACCACCTGCAATGTTGCCGGGGGTAGGCTGTCCACGTCTCATGTCGCAGCCGATGCTTTTTGCACGGTCTTCCATTTCTTTTACCTTGCGAAGAATCTTGTCTCCAACTTCTTTGTTGACAGCTCTCTTGGCAAGAAGATGTTCTCCACCAAGGAATTCTGTGGTTTCACCAAAGATAACGGTTGCTCCAAGATCTACTAATTTATCTGCCACATATCCAATGACACAGTTGGAAGCCATACCACTTGTGGTATCGGAAGCTCCGCATTTGATTGCCATTACGATTTCGGAAACATCTGCAGGCTCTCTCTGCTGTCCTGAAATTTCAATGACAAGTCTTCTTGCAATGTCAGTACCTACGCGGATTGCCTTTGAGACACCGCCGAGTTCCTGGATATGAATAATTTCTGTTGGTTTTCCGGTTGCTTTGATTTCTTTGTACATTCTTTCATGATCGGTACCTTCGCAACCAAGGCTTAAAATCAAAACTGCACCTACGTTAGGGCTCTTTCCAAGGCTGATTAATGTGTCAGTAACACGATCCAAATCAGGTGGTAACTGACAGCAGCCCTGATGATGCATATATGTTACGGTTCCCTGTACTTCTCTGCAGATTGCGTTGGCCACATCATTGGCACAGGTAACTGCAGGAATGACTGCTACATAGTTTCTTGAGCCGATAGAACCGTCTTTTCTACGATAACCATTCCATGTTGTCATTTTAAATCCTCCTATTTTTCAAGGTCACCACGACCACGCATACTATCAAGATTGTGAACATGAACATATTCACCAAGTTTAATATCGTGGGTAGCGACTCCGATTTCCTCACCGTATTTAATGATTTGTTCTCCGGTTTTAATGTCCTTTACAGCAATTTTATGTCCGTAAGGAACATCACCGATAACCTTGACCGGCTGTTTGTTACCTTTTTTGTCTCTGATTTCAACTTCCATTCCGTCCTTGATATCATTGGCAAAAATAGTTGCGACATTGTCAAGGTCATTGACTCTTAACGCAATTTTTAATTCTTCCATATGACCTCCTAGTGTTCAGGTGCAACAGCAAGTACGCTGACTCCGTCAGGAATCACTACAACGCTGGCATCTTTTCCTTTTATTTCATAAGCAATTTCAAGGGCCTCATCCGGGGATTTTGCCGGAATCATGTTACATTTTCTTACCACTTCAGGATCCAGGTAAGTTGTGACAAGGATCATTTTGTGTTTGTGTAAAATTCTGGCATAAATCTGTGGGCACCACTGCTCCGGGATGGTTTCTTTTGCCGGAATCTTTGAAAGATATTCATCGATTTCTTCCGGAGTTCCCATTTGAATTAATTTTTCAAAATTGGTTCCGCCCATTCCGTCTGCACAGCTACAGCACATGATGATGACACCGTCTTCACCTGCACAGGCTTCTGCAGTGGCAACCGCCTTCGGACTCTGGTAAAGGTTCTGATCAAGAGGATAGCCTCCGTTACTGGTTACAACAATGTCTCCGGTAACGCTCTCACATTGAGACCACTCTCTGATAAAGGAAACGCCGGTAGCGTGTGCCTTTTCAAGATCACCGGCCCAAGCGGCAATTACTTTCTTTTCTGCATTCAATGCTACGTTCAAGATGAACTGTACGTTCACTCTCTTTGCAGCGCAAAGCATATCTTCGTGAATCGGGTTATGCTCAAGCACTCCGGTCTTGGAATACTGACTGGAAATTGCTTTGTAGGAATGGTTCATATTAACCGTTACCTGTGAACAAATTCCCGGAAGAATGCTCTTTCTTCCACCGGAGAATCCGGCAAAAAAGTGAGGCTCAATAAAGCCTTCGCAAATTAATAAATCACATTCGGCTGCAAGCTTATTAACGTGGAATTCTGCACCGGAAGGAAGGGTTCCCATATCTGCAAAATCGTCCGGCTCAAAGGCGTTGTTGATGGCAATCTTTTCATTGTCAACAATTTCGTCACCAAACATTCTACGCTGTTCTTCTTCGGTGGTTGGTCGATGAAGACCGGTGGCAATTAAAATGGTGATGTCCGCATTTGGATTTCCTTTTCTGATTTCTGCAAGTTCCAATGGGAGAGTAATCTTACTTGGTACCGCTCTGGTATGGTCGCTGGTGACAAGTACGATTTTGTCCTTTCCTTTGGCAAGTTCCCTTAAAGGAGCAACTCCAATAGGGTTTTCCAAAGCTTCTCTTACAAGCTCAACTTCACTTTTCTCAGCTTTAAAATCATGCATCTTTGCAGTAATTAAAGCTTTGAGATTCTTTTCTTCTACATGAATATCCATGGTGGATGTGTAGTAAGGAATTGATATTGCTTTTTTCATTTTGTACCTCCCTTGAGATGTATAATGTATACATCATACATATTATAGAACGCGGTTTACTATTTTTCAATGTGACATTCAAATTTTTGACTTGTATTTCCTAACAAAAATAGTGTGAAAGAAATGTGTAATTTGAACTATTGACAATTAATATGGAACATGGTATAAGCGCACCTCAAAGGCCGGATTTCTTGACAAGAAAAAGAACTTGTAGTAGGATAGCAACGAATTAATTCAAAAGAGCAATAGGGGAGCTTGTATAACAGGCTGAGAACAGACTGATTTGTCTGGACCCTTTTACCTGATTTGGATAATGCCAACGTAGGGATACAGAGTTTAAGGTTTTTGAGAAGTAAGCGGATATGCCAATCGTTGGTGTATCCGCTTTTTGCGTAGAATACAAGACCGGAATTATAGGAGGAAATGAAAATGCTTGGAAATTGTATTGAAAATGTCAGAAAAACCGTACCTTTAGTTCACAATATCACTAACTACGTTACTGTGAATGATGTGGCCAACGTGTTGCTGGCATGTGGTGGCAGCCCGATTATGTCTGATGAACCGGAGGATGTGGAAGATATTACATCCATCTGCGGTGGCCTTAATATTAATATAGGTACATTAAATAAGAACAGTATAAAAGGTATGTACCTTGCCGGTAAAAAAGCCAACGAACTTAATCACGTAGTACTTCTTGATCCGGTTGGAGCAGGTGCTTCCACCCTTCGTACCGATACGGC
>JAILCP010000053.1 GCA_024680055.1 Lachnospiraceae bacterium
ATGGCGCCAACCATAACCACCAGGGCACAAATCAGATGAAATACATGCATGAATTTTTGAGACGGTTCCTTTTTATGATTTAAGAAAATCAATGCATTATCCACATAGTAAAGATTTCCCAGCAACGTAGTAAACGCAAACAGAATCATTGCTATGGTGATAAAAATAGGTCCTACCTTTCCAAACACGGTGGAAATGGCGTTTTGCACATAAGGCGCGCCGGATACCGCTTCACTTCTTTCTACGCCGCTGGCAAGACACATCAGAGCTGTGGATGTACAAAGCAACAAGGTGTCAATGTATACCGATAAGGTCTGAACCAACCCCTGTTTTACCGGGTGAGAGACCTTTGCTGCCGCAGAGGCATTTGGTGCTGAACCTACACCGGCCTCATTGGAGTATAAGCCTCGCTTAATACCGTAAACCAGACAGGAGCCGGATACACCACCAAAAATTGCTTTGAAATTAAAGGCATCTCTAAAAATTTCCGCAAACATTCCCGGAACTTCACTGATGTGAAAGCCTATAACAATCAGAGAAATTACCACATAAGCAATTCCCATCACCGGCACAATGGTTCCGGTTACCTTTACAATACGTTTTCCTCCGCCAAGGAGACAATAACCTGTAAAAATAGCCAAAATAACACCTACCAAAAGAGGTGTGGTTTTTTCATTATAAAAAGAATACACCGAAAATGTGGACTGCAGGTTATAAGAACACAGTAAATTAAATCCAACTGCATAAGTGGCTATTAAAAAAACGCAGAACACCATGGCCAATTGAGGTGCATGCAACGCTTTTTCGATGTAATATGCCGGACCGCCGTAAGACTGGCCCTCAGAATTCTTTTTCTTATAAATCTGAGCCAGGGTACTTTCCACAAAGGCAGAAGAGGCACCGATAATACACATGAGCCACATCCAGAAACAAGCCCCAGGACCACCGAGGCATATGGCAGTGGATACTCCGACAATATTTCCCGTTCCCACACGAGAGGCTGTGGATACCAGCATTGCCTGCAATGAGGATACGTTCTTTTTATCCTCCGGAGGCTCCATTAATAAACGCAGGGACTCCGGAAACAACCGAATCTGAACCCCCTTTGTCAACAGGGTAAAATAAAGTCCCGCCAGTGACATTACAATAATTAAAATGGGATAATACAACACACTGTCAATTTTATCCAGTAAATCTACAACCATAGTATTTCCTTTCTTTTCTCATTAGATTTCTAATTTTTCTTGTTACTATCATATGTTAAATTTGTCATATTATCAAATTAAAATTATTTTAAATTAAAAAAGAGGCTGATTTTCTCAGCCTCAAAATTCTTCTTAAACACGTACTTCCGGATTTTTCTCTCCGAATTTTTCTTTTAATGTTCCACAGATTTCACCACGCTCTTTCCCCTGTTTTTCCATATTCTTAATGGTCTTATATGCCTGAAAAAGGGTGGACGGTCCGATTTCCGAACTGAAATTACCGATTCCCTGATTCCATACCAAAAGTTCAAACACATCATCCAGCGCCCTGCTATCCAATCCATGAATATAGGATTTTACCAGCTCCCTTGTGGCCTGGCGCATTCTTCCTGCACCAACGGCATTGGTGAGGGATAAAAGCAATCTCATCTCATATGGCAGATATCTGTTCTCATCGCTCCATGTGAGATCCCAGAAATTCACTGCAATGTTACCCAGTTTTTCATCAATCAATGGCATGTTGGTAAGTGCCGCCGGCCTCATGGGAATGTCTTTCTCTTCCTTTTTCACCTTTACGCGGTAAAAGAATACATGATATTCACCCTCTGCTCTTTTCTCCGTATAACGTTCAAACCCCAGTCCTTCCATAACTTCATAGAGGGGAATGGGTTCAAAGGACTGAATAATTTCCATTCCTTCTCCTTCCTGTATTTCCATGGCCTGTTTCTTCAATCCCTGGAAAAAGTTTCCCTGCACACCTCTTACATCCACGATTTTAAATTCTGCGGTTTTATCCTTCCAATCTGAATAACTCATATGAAACGCTCCTTTCAACTTGTTTCTAAGGCAATTATATTATGCCTCAGCCAAGCGAGATGTTGTTTCAACCACATTTTCCTTTTCTTTTTCATTTAACTCTTTTAACATCATGGCGCACATGATCACCACCGCAATCATAGAACCAATATCCGCAATCGGGGCTGAAAACAGAGCACCTTCCACGCCGAAGTATTTCGGTAAAATAATGGCAAAAGGTACACTCAGTACAAAGTCTCTTAAAAGTGACAATCCCATGGCCATCACCGGTTTTCCCAGTGCCTGAAGGAATACACTGACGGACTTTTGGATACAGGTCAAAACAATCATGGATAAAAACAGTCTGAAGGCCAATACTGCAAACTCGTTATATAAACCGTCCTCACTTCCAAAAATTCCTGTAATCTGGAGAGGAAATACCTCAAAAAGGATAAGAGAAATTGCGCCCACCACAATCTCTGCTTTTAAAATTGCTGTAAAAAGCTGACGAACCCTTTTATACTCTCCTGCTCCGTAATTGTATCCGATAATTGGCTGTGAACCTGCGGCAATACCGATACATACGGAAACCACAATCTGGAACACCTTCATAACAATTCCCACTACGGTAAGTGGAATATCTGCACCATATTTACTTTGCGCCCCATAAACCACAAGGACGTTATTCATAACTCCCATAATCACCACAATGGAAATCTGGGTCAGAAAACTGCTGATTCCAAGTGGCATAAACTTTCTAATGATTTCTCCTGACAAAATAAAACTGTCTTTTGTAAGTGTCACTGCCTTCGCTCTTGTAAGATAGATCATACCGCAGATGGCTGTAACAATCTGTCCTGTAATGGTGGCAAGGGCAGCTCCCATCATTCCAAGATGAAGGCCGAAAATGGCAATCGGGTCAAGAATCACATTGATAATGCAACCAACCAATGTGGTAATCATTGCAAATTTCGGACTGCCATCCGCTCTGATTATAGAATTCAATCCGTTTCCAATTACAAAGAACGGAATTCCTATAATAATGAAGTTAAAGTACTCACTGGCATAGGCAAAATTGTTTTCAGTAGCTCCAAATGCTTGTAAAATCTGGGTTTTAAACACAGCAAAAAGAATGGTCATAAATACTCCCATAACCACAAGAAGAGTTACTGCATTTCCCACACTTTTATTTGCGCTTTTCAAATCCTTTTTACCCTGGCAAAGGCTTAAAAAGGCTGCGCATCCATCACCGATCATCAATGCAATGGCAAGGGAAATAATGGTGATCGGGAATACCACATTGGTTGCCCCATTTCCAAGATAACCCACTCCCCGGCCGATAAAAATCTGATCTACAATATTGTAAAGCGCCGATACCAGTAGGGACATAATACATGGAATTGAAAATTTAAGCAGAAGCTTTCCAATCTTTTCTTCTGCAAGATATCTGTTTGTGTTTTGATTCATACTTTCCTCCTATAATAAATAAAAACGCATGCAAAGGTCCTCACTTCACATGCGTACAGTTACAACCTGACTGCGTCAAAGGCAGCCACTATTCATTTTTGACTTCAATGCATTATTATACGTTTTTTTCGCCGTCTTCGTAATAGTTCAGTTTTCACAAAAAAATGTCACCACCTCCTTTCCTCTATGCGCTTTTTAACTATAAACAACCCTCCTAAAAATAATTTGTAAGTGCTATAGTTTCGTTGACTTTGTTTAATAATTTTAATAATATACATTTATAAGTTTTAATTTTGTTAATGGATTCACCTCCTCCGTTATTAAAAATTCAGAACTTATAATGCAGAAAGAAAAAGGAGACATCATAGTGGAACACAAAACAAAAAACAAAAAAGGGCCATCCGCAACCATAGCCGGTAAGCTTTTGATGCTGATGGTACCAATGATTGGCGCATTTATCATTCTAGTTGCCGCCATCATTTTTATTACTGCAAAAGGCGTCATTGTTGACGAAGCACAGGGACAGTTAAAGCAAGAATCCCGTGCCAACGCCTCAGACATCGCGATCATATTGGAAAACAAGCGTGGCTACTTTAGTGCCATTGCAGACGCTCTGGAGAACATTGATTTTGGAAAGAGTTCTAAGATACAATCTACATTTCATTACACTAAGGATATCTATGATGATATGTATCCTGGATTTTTTGGATACATTGAGGGGGAACAATACATGGATATGACCGGTTGGGTACCGGATGAAGACTTTGAGCCAACGCAAAGGCCTTGGTATCAGGTAGGTTCCGGAAAAGATGAAATGACCTGGGGAACTCCTTATGTAGATGCCACATCAGGTAATTTCAACGTACCTTTGGCACAAGAGATTACTCTTCCATACGGAAAAAAAGGTGTCATCGCCGGAGATTTGTATTTGGAACATATATCTAAAACCATTGCGGAATACACTCCTGCAAAAACAGGAAAAGCCATTCTTTTAGATGACCAGCTTACCATTGTAGCCAGTGGAAATAAAGACTATATTGCAACATCAGTGAACGATCATGCGGACGATCCTTTAATTACCAACATAGGTAAAAAAGCTGCCGCAGGAGCAAAGGACGTTCAAATCATAAAGGGAAAAGGCGGAGAGGACTATTACGTTTCCTTCGTAAATGTTCCTAACACCAGTTGGACCATGGTTTCCTACGTGGCAGAAAGTGACGTTCTTTCTGATTTACACCGATTACTGATTGTAACTGTAATTCTGGTAATCATCATCTTAATTATCAGTACCTTAGTAATTATGACTCTGATTAAGAAGATTGTAACCACACCGGTTGCTAAATTAACCGATAGCATTATTAGCATTACTGACAACGATTTCACTGTTGAAATCGATGATCACGGAAATGACGAAATCGGTCGCATGAACAGGAATATGCGTAAGTTCGTTGAAAACATGCGTAGTGCATTAACTCAGATGAGAAATGAAACCAACCAGCTTTCAGAATTGGCTGCAACCAGCAAATCCTCATCTGAAACAATGAACACCCAGGCCAAAGACCAGTCCGATTCCATGGATCAGATTAAGGTTACCATGGACGGCATCGCCAATGCGGTTTCCGAACTCGCCATCAATGCAACCCAGCTTGCACAAATGGTTTCCGATTTGACTCACGAAGGTGAATCCATCGGAACCACAATGAAAACTCTGGTGGAAAAGGCCGATCAGGGACAAAAGGATATGGTGGCGGTAAACAGCAGTATGAATTCTATTTCTTCTTCCATGAAGGATATGAACGATGTAGTTAAAACAGTGGAAGAGTCCGCAAAACGTATTAACGGCATTGTTGAAATGATTAATTCCATTGCTGACCAGACCAACCTGCTTTCCTTAAACGCCTCCATTGAAGCTGCAAGAGCAGGCGACGCAGGAAAAGGTTTTGCCGTTGTTGCATCGGAAATCGGTTCTCTTGCCAACGAAAGTTCCAACTCCAGTCAGGAAATCGGCAAGATTATTGCAGAGGTTATGGATCATATTTCAAGCCTGGCAGATAAATCTTCCGAGAACATGACGGATATTGAAAAGAGTGCCGGCGCCGTAGATGTGGCACAGAAGACCTTCAAAGACTTATTGGACAACCTGGATACAACCAGCACTTCTATGAAGAAGATGATTACCATGATTGGTGAAATTGATGATGTATCCACCAATGTGGCAGCCATTTCCGAAGAACAGTCAGCAAGTACTGAAGAAGTTATGGCCACCGTTGATTTACTTACTGAAAGTGCAGGCGCTGTGGCAGATGAAAGTCAAAATGTTTCTGATTCCGCAAACAATGTATCACATTCAGCCGAAACCATTAACGACTTTGTAGAAACATTCAAACTAAACTAAAAAATCGGGGCTGTCGCTTTAGATGATTAAATCATCTGGGCGAGGCCCCTTTTTCTTACCATAAATTGTGGATATGAGAAATGGTTTTTATCGTTATTGTGAAGAATTGAGTACTTTAACAAGCCGATGCGCCATCCGAACCGTCCATAAGCTCACCTTAGGGGTGGAATTTACTTTTGCAAACTGGAACCTCGGATTCCATTTCAGCTGAAAAAATGCTCGTAAATGTTCATCCCTATTTATCCTCATCTCGTGTTTTTGGCCTCTTGTTCTTGGCTCTGATAAAAGAATACCTCGCAAGCTGTCCAATAAACACGCCTTAGAAATGCCATTTTCCAGAACGCATGTGCGTTTATGTCATTTTATAGGCACATTGTCATATATGGCGGAATACAGATTATATCATCCTTAATGCTCAGATTCTTTGGATGTATGATATAAGCACCACCCATTCTCTTTCCGAACGCTTCCTTGAATTTTGTTAATGACTTGGTTGTGTATCTTTTCCCGGATTTCACTTCTATCGGGAAGGATTTATATTTCAGTTTGCTGTTATTGGATATCAGGAAGTCGATCTCTATATCATTGCGATGCTTTTCTTCAC
>JAILCP010000017.1 GCA_024680055.1 Lachnospiraceae bacterium
GAGAAAAGGACCATGCCGGCTCCTGTATCAGGTATAACAAGGCATGGCATAAAAATACCGGAATTCCTATAGAATGGATAAAAGACGCGGGACATAATTCTAATACAGATGCACCGGAAATTGTAAATCGGCTGATTGAGAATCTAGTCAAGAAATTTTAGCTAAGAGAACAGTGAGTAGTATCACATTAGAAGAAGATGTGATACTATTATGATACTATTTCTTCGAAAAACTGGGGAAATACAAGGCATTTCAAAGAATTGTGGAGATAAAGAATGCCGTATTTAACATGATTTACCATGAAAAACAGATTCGGAACTACCGAGATGGAATTCACCTGTATAGGGTCGGAAAATGCCACTCTGTATAAAGTTATTTGATAAAAAAGCCGATATACAACCTATAGTGTAATGGATTGCGTATTATTTCAACGGATTGATTGAAATAATGCGCTTTTTGTCCGCTTGGTCCTTTCTGGAGAGCGGCGCAACCTTGAATGACGGATGGGTTGCAAGAAGGGAGGTAGTATGAGTTTAGATATGGTTTGTACGCAATCCTCATACAATCATGGTATGGAGATGAGTACGTCGGAAAAGACGAAATCAGAAAGCATTGTGAAAAGAAACTTATTCTCAGAAATCTTAAAAGGCGACCAGAAAAAATGTCCCTATAGTAGTCTGGCCAAGGATGGATTGATAGATTATAACGGTGTGGTATTTGTCTGTGATTATAAGTCCAATTCCATATGTCTTGGTGACATGTCTAACCCTAAGGAGGTGTTAAACATCAGTCTTCCAAGTGGCGGACACCTAAAAATAAATGTGAATAACCTGGATGATATAGCTGCTGCAGCCGGGATGTTTTCGCCTGCGGATCTTTGTGCGATTATGAAGGCAATTTCACAGTATACGCACTGTGTCAGAAAGGTGCTTGAGGTTGAGGATGAAGAAGCTCAAAAACTGGAAGCCCGGGATCTTAAGGAAGAAAAGGATTGGCGGGATATGACTGCAGAAGAGTGGGATAAGATGATTGAGGGTATTGATAAGTACATTGAGGCTTATAAGGAACGTTTGAAAGAAATGAAAGAGCTTCAGGATGAGGCGGCGCAAAAAGCTGCGTCTGAAGCAGAACCGGAAATGAGATCCTTAGCTGCATCATCTGCTGCATTAGCCGCGGCCAATGGTTTTGTTTCTGATTCTAATACAAAAGAGGATACTTCTGAAGTTGTCTCTCCGGAAGATGGTGTTGAACATGAAAAAAATTGGACCAAAACACTTGAAACCCATAATCAGACTATTCTTATGGAGGCGCAGGAAGCACAAAAGATGGAGTATGAAGCATTATCAAGATTTCAGGAACTTCAGTTGGTTGGAAGTACCGAGGCAGGTATTTCTTCTTTAAGTGAAATAATTGAATGTGCTTCTTATAAGGAAGATGAGAACAAGGAAAAGGTTTGGACGATTACCAACATTGGCGAAGAAGGGCTCACATGTAAAAAATATAAGGAGGGAATTCTTTTATCAAGCTGGGAGCTTGAGTATTCTAGTGTGGAAGAAAGGCAGAATATTGAAGACTTTATTTCCGGATTTAAACAGAATGAGAATCTTGTGTTTGCAGGTGAAAAAGCGTTTTGGAATGAATTTTTAATTGGCAACATAACCAAAGACAATCTTGCGTTGACGGGTAATAGCTGGGAATGGGAGGAGAACTCCCTTATGGCAGAAACAATAAAACGAGATTATATTAGATAATATGAATGGAGATTCCGCTGTTGTATGTCGGTTGGTCGGTAGGCCTATATGGAGATGACGAAAGTGTATACAACAGCGGAAATCTTTAAATTATCCAAAATCGATGTAAAAAACTGCAACCATCGTCTATCAAATACAACGAAAAACCCGAATCACATCAAAATCGATGTAAAAAACCGCAACCATCGTCTAGCAAATACAACAAAAAACCCGAATCACACCAAAATCGATGTAAAAAACCGCAGCCATCGTCTATCAAATACAACGAAAAACCCGAATCACACCAAAATCGATGTAAAAAACCGCAGCCATCGTCTACCAAATACAACGAAAATCCCAAATCACATCAAATCCGATGCAAAATCTCCCAACACAATAGAAAAAAGAAAGAATCCACCGCTATACTGTTGACACATATACTACTTTGTATTACAATGTAGTGGCTAACTTGTAATGCAAAGTAGCTGAAAGGAAAGACATATATGATTCCATCACAAATGTTAAAAGGAACGTTAGAAGGGTGTATCTTAAAGGTCATCCATGAAAAAGAAACTTATGGTTACGAAATATCGGAAAGACTGAAAGAGTATGGTTTTTCTGATATATCAGAAGGGACCATTTATCCCATGCTGTTAAGACTTGAAAAAAACGGAATGATAGCAGCAAGGAAAAAAGATTCACCGGTTGGTCCTAAGCGAAAGTATTTTTCATTAACTTCTGAAGGGAAAAAGGAACTTCACAGCTTTTTTGAAAGCTGGGAAGAATTATGTGCAGCAGTGGATAATGTGTTTAAGGAGAATGACAATGAATAAAAAGACAAAAATACTCAATAAGCAGAATAATGAGTTGGATAAATTGATTGCGGATGAGAACCAGGAAATCTTTACCGATATTATTTGCTATCTTCGAAACTCGGATTTATCGGACTACAATATTGAAGTGGTGCGAAATGATATTACAACCATGGTTTTGGATGGGCAAAAAAGAGGAGATAGTATTGAGCAGGTCATCGGAGGAGATTACCGGGAGTTTTGTGATAGTATTATAGATACATTTCCCAAAAAAACCTCGGTTGAAAAACTATTGGGAACCACGGATTTGATCTGTTTTTGTATGGCGATTTTGCTGACAATTCATTTGCTTTTATCAAAAGAGACAATTGATATTATAAAAAATCTGGTTACGAAGCAGCCTACTGACTTTACATATACCATTACACTTGGGACAGTGATGGGAATGGTGGTGATTATGATAGCTGCCGTTTTGTTGGTAAAAGCAATCTTGGATAATATATTTAGTGGAAAAGAGAAAAAGAAACCGGTTGGGTTTACAGTGTTATTTGCGGTAATAATTGCCCTATTAATAGCCAGTTTATTTGTAAAGATGCCACTTTTTAGCATTAATATTTTGGTGGTGATTGCGATGATTATTGTTTTATATGGAGCGCATTTTATTATTTCCGAGATAGGGTATTAACTACCGGACAAGGCTGTCAGGTCAGAAAAACAGGACATTTCTCACTTTGTGTCGTGTTTATTTGAACAGATGAATCATATACTGATAGTGAAAGGAGGGCATTGGAGTGGATCAAGTTAAGATAGGAAATTTTTTAAAGAGACTTCGAAAAGAAAAAGGCATTACCCAGGAACAGATGGCAGAAGTATTGAATGTTTCCGGAAGAACTGTGTCCCGGTGGGAAAATGGTAAAAATATGCCGGATATCAGCCTTCTTGTTGATATCGCTCAGTTTTATGAAGTAAGTATTTCGGAGATTATTGGCGGAGAAAGGAAAAGTGAGATTATGAATAAGGAAGAAAAAGAAATCGCAGAGAAAATGTCAGACTATGCAACTGCGGAAAAAGAGAAAATTTTCAAAGAAATAAGGCTGCAAAGTATTTTGGGCTTATGTGCGATGATTCTATATTTTATTTTTGATACAACTGGTGTATACAGGTATAATGTTGTGTTGGAAAAATTCATGTATTATTGCGAGACTCTAGTGTATGTAACTATTATAATGATGGCGGCATATACCACAGGCTCATTGGCCCGATTACGTAAATCCAATGGAATCGTAAAACTATTTGAAAGTCTTCCTAAATCTATACGTTATATAGTGGCTGTTGTCATTGCTTTTGGGGTAGCGGCTGTAATAAAGCTGTTTTTGGTGAAAGTATTGGGATTATAAGCACCGTTGCGGCAATGTTAACATGCGTTGCTTGCGGTAATGGAGCGGTTGAGAGTACCATGAGCAGGAAGGGAGGCAGTTGCCATGTTAAGTGAAAATATTAAAACCATTAGAAAGTCAAAAGGGCTTTCACAAGAAGAGTTGGCAGTGAGATTAAACGTAGTGCGACAGACTGTTTCTAAATGGGAACAAGGAGCATCTGTGCCGGATTCTGAGTTGTTAATTGCATTGTCGGAGGCATTGGAAACCCCGGTCAGTGTTTTATTGGGAGAAAATGTGACCGAACCGGAGGCAGAAGAATTAAAAGCCATATCTGAAAAGTTAGAGGTCATTAATCTCCAGCTTTTCAAACGACAGCAATCACGCAGAAAAGTGATACATGGACTTTTTATTGCATTGGCTGTTGTAACAATACTTATGGCGGTTATATTACTTAGTTTAAACAGTCCATATTTGGAATGGAATTACAACGACCCGGAAACGGCAGTTCTTGGAACGCTCTTCCACTACTTTGAGTGGGTATTTGTTCGAATTGCACCGCTTGTACTGATTGGGGCAGTTGTGGGAATTGTTGCGACAAGGAGAAAAGACAGGTAAGGCAATCGTGAGATCGTCTTTTATCCTTGTGAAATGTTAGGTATTTCAATTTTCGCAATGGCGCCACCCTCCGGCGCATTGGTAATGGTTATGGTTCCGTGACACATTACTTTTAAGCGTTGTTTGATATTGGACAACGCATTGTTTGTGTCAAATATGTTTTTGGAGACAATGCCGGGACCATTATCTTTTACAATAATAATACTTGAAGAATCGGTAACAGATGTCTGGATTTGGATATGGAGTGGATCAAGATCCGGATCCAGGCCGTGTTTTACCGCATTCTCCACAAGGGGCTGCAGTGTCAGGGACGGAATCAAAAATTGTGAATGAAAAATATGATATTCAACAGAAAGGTTGTCTTCAAATTGGGCGGTTTCTACCGCAAGATAGGCCTTGACATGTTCCAGTTCTTCAGAAAAAGGAATCAGATCATTGCTGGCAATGGCATTAAAGTTTTTTCGAAGGTACGTGGTAAAATCCAGTATGACCTGTTGCGCTTTTTTCGGGTCCTGATCGCAGAGATAGTAAATGCTGGTCATGGTATTGTATATAAAATGAGGACGCATTTGCAAAACCATTATTTGCGTCTGCTGTTTTACAATATCCTGTTGTTGGCGCATGTATTGATTCATTTGATCTGTTAGAATAAGAATGTACATGCTGATGGATCCTATGCACAAAGCAATGTTTATGGCCATAATGTTAAAAACAAGAGAATGGATAACTGTGGCAATTGTAGTAGGCAAAATATAAATAAGGAATGCCCAAAAGTATCTTTTCGGAAGCTTTTTCCGTTTTACAATAAGAGTCCTAAGATTTATAAGCATTATAAGTATTATAGGAAGATATATGAGAGGATATTCCTTGCCCATAAAGCTTTGGCCGGTTGGTAATGTATAGAAAAAAGCAGATGTGAACTGAGCAATTGTAATCATCGCAAGGTAAACCGCCCACAAGAAAAGGACGGCGCGTAAAATCGGATTTTTTTTCAGATTCTCGCCACAGCAGTAAAGAAGGTAAAAGGTTAACAGCACCGGAGAGAGAGAATAAAAAAAGAATTCGATAAAAGGAAGAAGGATGGAAAGATTATACATTCTTGGGTCCATGTAGGTTATCATGTCGAGAATGAACACAGCTCCCCCTATGATATTAATTAAATAAAAGGTAATAAAATAGCGCTTGCTCCATCGATCAAGTCCCGGCATCACAATAGAAATACTGATGGCAATAAGCATTACCATTTCTACGATACCCGGTAAAATATAGGTTGGCAGTGTAATTGCATTTGTCATAAGTTGTTTCCTCCCAGGTTAAAAGGGTAACGAAGTCGTTTCAGCTGCTTTTTGACATTATCAGTGGTAAGGGGTTTCAATATAAAACCGCAGCCACCTGTTTCCCATGCATCCAGGGAATAGTTGCTGTAGGCAGTCACAAAAACAATATTTGTTCGTGGGTTAATTTCGAGGAAGGTTTTACAAAGTTCCAGCCCACTTATTTTTCCCAATTCTATATCCAAAAAAATTAATGAGACCCGATGGGCCTTAGCATATTCAATAGCTTCGGAGGGACGGGTAAATCCAATGATTGTGGCATTTGGCAAGGCCTCCTCCAGGACCGAGAGACCACCGGTAAGAGTGATTTTGGTGTCATCCAACAATATGACATTCACAGACTCACTGGTTTCAGATGCGGCATTAAACAATAGGTTGAAATCTTCGCCCATACATTTCGAAAGACGTTGAATCATATCAATGTCCGGTAAACGACTACCATTTTCCCAACGTGCGACGGTAGAGCGGGTAACAAAAAGTTTATCTGCCAGTTCCCGTTGAGAAAGTCCTTTTTCTGTTCGGTATTGCTTCAAAATCTTTGCAAATTGCATGCTCATATGTCTTACCCTCCTATATACATATATTATCAGAAAACAAAAGGGTTTAGTAGTGCTATATTTTTTTATTTCAGAAAGATAAGATGAAAAGTGTGACAAAATGGAACACCATATTGACGAAACAGAAAAATGTTTCGATAATGAGGACATAGTATAAGATTGGGTTTTTTGTAGCTTATAGAATATTAGATAAACAAGTGAAATACTTTAAGGGGTAGGTACATCTTAGTATTTTCACATTGTAGCAGGAGGTGTGAAGTATGAAGAAAACGGGTAAAAGAATCTTGAGTTGGATATTAGTTGTTGTGCTTGTGGCGCCTATCTCTTATATGGATGGATGGGCATTATCTGCGAAGGCGGCCGGCAGTCATTCAGCGCAAGTTTTTGAGGTGTCGGATACGACAACTTTCTTAAGCAGGATGAGTGATGCCGTAGACGGAGATGTCATAAGGCTTACGAGCGATATTTCCATGGACAATGACACCCGCTTTAGCGTCCCACAAGATTGTTTGGTGACATTGGATCTTAATGGAAAAACCATTAATGAGCCTGCCTGTAATAATAATTTCGGAGTAGGAGCAAATTCTGCGTTACTTATTAAGAATGGAACTATTGGAAACATCGATACAAATGAAAGTGACAGTGGAGTTTTGATTTTAAGTCAGGTAACTGTGACTGGTTATGTTTGGTTAGGAACTACACAGGCGTGGCTTGTAAATGGAACTTCTATAGGGATTTTGAATAAAGAAACTGGCTCGTTTAATCCGGGAAAAGACACATGGCCAATCGATGCTCCGGCAATTGTCGGTTCCGGCGCAACATGGATGTGCGGTGATTCGCTGCAGGCGGATTTTGACCAGGCCAACAGTTCTTCCACTTATAACAATATCATCATGTTAAAAGATGATTCATTAACTTTGGACAGCACTCTTAGTGCAGGTGGAATCAATTATAACCTTGGTGGATATACTCTTACTACGGGAAGCTACACTCTTACCATAGATAACAGTAGCGGAACAAACAAAGTAAACAGCGGTACGATTACCGGTGATCTTAATATGG
>JAILCP010000020.1 GCA_024680055.1 Lachnospiraceae bacterium
TAATACTCCTGGTGCTGATGATTCGGATGTATTAAATCCTTTACTTTTACCAGATGTCCAATTGCATCCTGAATATCCTCAAATGCCCCCACTGCAGTAGACGCCAAAATCACGCACCCAAGTGTTCCTGATTCCTCTGAGTTTATGGTTGCCACATCCACATCCAGTACATTCGCCCGAATTTGCAAAGTCACTTTAGATTTTGAACCGCCTCCGGTACATATGATTCGTTCTACCTTTGCTCCTACCTTCTTCGCTTCCTCGTAGGCTAACAGTGTTTGAAATGCAAATCCTTCTAATACAGCCAGATAGATTTCTTCCGGCTTTGTGTGTATTGTTAAACCGGTTATTGTTCCCTTGACATCATAGTTAATATCGGGATTACCGGATGAACCAAATTGCGGAAGAACCATTACATCTGTTTCCATTCCACCAATTAACTCATCCAGTTTCTGAAAAATATCCTGCTTTTTGCTTTCACATTCCCGTTTCAAATCACTTAAAAATGTGTCTATACACCAGTTTTTTAATATTCCGCAAGTTGTCACTTCCAGTCCAACCAAATAACTGTCAGGCAAAACATACGGAACACACGGCAAATCATTCTCCATCATTATTTCGTTCTTCACAGCATTCGGAAGCATCAAAAATGTGAACTCACATGTTCCCATTCCACATTCACCACAATCCGGACTGTTCAGCCCACTGCCAAGAGCTGCCAGGCTCTGATCATGACCACCTGTGACCACTATCATCTCCTTATTAAGATGCAATTTTTCTGCAACTTCCGGTAACACTTTTCCTATGATGGTTCCTGCTTCTTTTGGCTCTGACATCTGACCAACAGCAATTCCGGCCTTATCAAGCAATTCCTTGGACCAGCATTTTTTCTCAATGTCAAAAGCCATACTTCTGCAAGCAGAAGAATAACTTACCATTCGTTTTCCTGTAAGTAAATATGTAACGAAATCCTCATAAAACATGATTTTTTCTGCCTGTTTTATATAATTTGTATGCTTATTTACCCACATGTACTTAGGCAATCCATATAATTCACTTGGCGGAATTCCTGTCGTATCCTGAATTTTCTTTGCACCCACAGACTCGATTAATTCTCTGGTCTCTTCGATTCCTCTTTTATCACCTGTGACCATAGAATTACTTAAACAGTTGTCTTCCGAATCCAAAAATACCACAGATTCACCCAACGTAGTCACTGCCATCGCTTCCACCACATCCTGACAATTTTCGCCCATATCTTTCAAAACATCGCAAACCTTTATTCTGATAACGCTTGGGTCGATTTCCCTGTATCCATCTCCCCCCAGTTCCTGATATTTTCTTGAGGATGTAAATACAATGGTTCCTTTTCGGTCATATACCACTACCTTACATCCGCTTGTTCCTACATCGAGTCCTGCAAAAGCCATTCGTTCCTCCTAAGTTAACGTTTTTTTGATTTTCTCAATACATCGATAACTACTGCTACAATTATAATAATTCCCTTGAAAACATCCTGCCAGAAAGAATTTACTCCCATAACATTCAGTCCATTACTCAACACGGCAATTATTAAAATACCAATGATTGTGCCGCCAACAGTTCCTGAACCTCCTGACATAGATGTTCCACCAATAACTACAGCAGAAATTGCATCCATTTCAAAGCTTTCTCCCAATGTTGATTGTACACCCTGAAGTTTAGATGCCCAAATGATTCCACCTACAGCACACAACCCACCTGTGATAACGTAAGGTAACAAATTGTATAATTTTGTATCTATTCCGGAATACTTTGCAGCCGTTTCATTTCCTCCGATTGCATAAATATAATATCCAAACTTCGTCTTATTTAAAAGAAGCCATGTTAATGCCAAAAGAATAATTGCATAGATGAGTATTACAGAAACAGAAAGTGGTACCCTTCCATTTGCTGACAGTGCTTCTGTTCCCGGAATTACAATCTTAGTTCCTGCAATTGCATTGTAGGCATCATCACGAATTCGAATAGAAATACCTTTCGAAATAATTTTACAAACACCACGACCAATGCTCATTGTAGCCAAAGTTGCCACAAACGCAGGTATTTTTAAATATGCAATACAAAATCCGTTGATTAAGCCAATGATAAGACCAACCAAAAGACTGATTACAAGTGCAAGAAAAAAGTTACAATGAAGGTTGGTAATAAGATATGCTCCAACCATACCGGTCAATCCCACTGTGGATCCCACGGAAATATCAATTTGCCCCATCAAAATGGCCATTAACATTCCACAACATATTATGGCGTTTACAGCATTATTCTGAAGCATTGTCAAAATATTGGATGCTGTAAAATAGTTCTTGGTGGTAACAGCAAAAATTACATTTAAAATTACCAGTCCAAGAATTACCCCAAAATTCTTTTTAAAATAATTGACAACGGCATTACTATCTTTTACCGCTATGCTTTTATTATTAGCCATCGCTACATTCCTCCGTTCATTTATCTACTCACGATTTGTCGCCATTGTCATAATTGCTTCCTGGGAAAAATCTGCTTCTTTTAATTCTCCGCTAACCTTTCCTTCACACATGACATAACACCGATTACACATATTGATAATCTCCGGTAATTCAGATGATACAATAATAATTGCACATCCGTTGGCTGCAAGTTCATCAATAATTTCATAGATTTCCGATTTCGAGCCCACGTCAATTCCTCTTGTTGGCTCATCCAAAATAATGACTTTCGGATGCAAGGCCAGCCATTTACTTAAAACTACCTTTTGTTGATTACCACCGCTTAAATCTCCCGCAATCTGCTTGGATGATGTAATTTTGATGGAAAACTTTTCCTTATATTCTTTGATCATCTCTCCCCATGCTTTTTTATCAATGTGAAGAAATTTAATATATTCATCCAAATTGGCAAGTCCCATATTAAATTCAATATCATTCATCAATACAAGACCCTCTTGCTTTCGATCTTCCGAAGCGTAAACAATCCCCTGCTTAATGGCATCCGATGGTTTGTTAATCTTTACTTCTTTTCCATCCAGTAACAACTTTCCGGATGTCTTCTTTTTCACCCCAAAAATTGTTTTCATGGTTTCTGTTCTCTTTGCTCCAACCAGTCCTGCAAATCCAACCACTTCCCCATAACGAACATGGAAATTTACATTGGAAATACCATCTGCTTCATTGCAAAAATCTTTTACCTCCAAAGCAATGTCGCCTACATCATGTGCATTTCGTGTATAATAACTGGTTAATTCTCTTCCAACCATCATATTTACCAGTTCTTCACGCCGTGCCTCTTTCGTCTTTACATTTCCAACTGATATACCATCACGAATTACCAAAATACGATCTGTAATTCGGAATAATTCATCCAATCTATGCGAAATGTATACAACGCCTACACCTTTTTTTGTTAATCGCTGTATAATACCAAAAAGCGTCTCAGTTTCTGCATGGGACAAAGATGATGTCGGTTCATCCATTACCACAATCTTTGCTTCTGCTGAAATCGCCTTTATTATTTCCACAATTTGTTGCATGCCCAACGGTAATTCTCTTACCAGGGTATTTGCTCTTAGAGGAATTCCCAATTCGTCAATCAAAGCCTGTGTTTCCCTTTGCATCCTCTTAGAATCTATCAATCCGTTTTTCTTATATTCTCTTCCCAAAAAAACATTTGCTGCTATACTTCTATCCGGAACCAACACGATTTCCTGATGAATAATACGAATACCATTATCTCCGGCATCCGATACCGAATTAATTGTCTTTAACTCCCCATCAATATAGATTTCTCCCTGATCAGCATGATAAATTCCTCCAAGGATTTTTATCAATGTGGACTTTCCGGCACCGTTTTCTCCCAGAAGCGCTACCACTTCCCCTTTGTCAACTTCTATTTCAATTCCGTCAAGTACCTTGTTTGTTCCAAAGGACTTACAAATATTGGTCATTTTTAAAAGTTTCTCTGCCATGTGCATTCCGCCTTTCACTTCTCGCAACAGATACTATTTTCTCTATTACATCCCATTTATAGTCAATCTCTACACTCACTGTAAAAACAATCTCTTTTTTCAGAATATGGTCAGCCCAAAATAATTTGAGCTGACCACTCTGTTTATTACATATGATTAACGCGTCTTTTATTTGTTCTTATGTGTAATTTCATCCCATGCGTCTAAATCGTAATCATCAATGTTATCTTTATCAACATTGTATGCATCGATTGCTACATTAAATTCAATCTTGTTTCCTGCAAGGAGTTCAGAAATTTCATAAACTCCATCATATCCCATCTGAGATGGACACTGTCCGGAAGACTGAACCATCTTTCCTTCAGAAATCGCTTTCTTTCCGTTTGGAGCTGCATCTTTTCCAAGGATATCTACTTTACCTGTTAATCCTGCATCTTCAACTGCCTGAATAGCACCAAGTGCAGATGTATCGTTGATACAGTAAATTACATCAATGTCCGGATGAGCAGAAAGTGCATCGGAAACAGCTTTGTATGTAACATCTGTTGCACCGCCACCTTCAACAACCTGAACTTCTTTGAATTTAGAATCGTCTTTTACATTTTCTTTAATGCCCTTCCAGAATCCATCTACGTTAACAACGCAAGATTCTGCTGTCTGTAAATGTGCAATTAAAATATTTGCACCATCCGGATGGTTCTTAGCAACCCATTCACCGGACAATCTTCCAAGGCCTTCGTTATCAGAAGCGATGATTCCGTCGCAAAGTTCATAATCATCTTCTTTAATTACGTTATCAACGTTGATTACAAAAACCCCTGCATCTTTACATGCCTGCAATACAGAACGAGCATTGGCAGAATCGTTAGGAATATATACAAGTCCGCTGATTCCCTGTGCAATCATATCGTCAACCTGCTGCGCCTGTGTTGTGGAATCAGACTGTGGATCGTTATAAACCAATTCATATCCTAATTCATCACATGCTTCCTGAACACCATTCAATACAGCAGAGAAGTACTCATTTGTCAATGTATATGGCGCAAAACCTATCTTCACCTTGTCTCCACTGTCTTCTTTTGCCTCTTCTTTCTTCTCTGAAGAATCGCTCTTAGAGTCACTCTTACTGGAACCGCAGGCTGCCAATGAGAATACCATGGTTGCTGCAAGTAATAAGGCAAACACTTTTTTCATGTTTTTCATATTTTCATCCTCCTTGGATAATTCACACATAATGTTTGATTATGTGCGTTTCGTGTTTATTGTAATGAAATAGTATACCAATTCGCACATCAATTCAATTAGCAATATGAACAAATATAGTCTTACTTTTTTGTTAAAATCGATTTTTGTGTTTGATTAAACAAACAATTCCTCCCTATATTCAAAAAAAGCCCGCCAACAGAATATCTCTGTTCACGGGCCATCTCGCTTATTTATTGAGCTATAATCACTTCCACGTTATTACCGCGAAGGAACTTAATTGTTTCCTCATCAATTCCACTGTCTGTAATTACTCCTGCAAACTGTTCCAAAGAAGCAAATGCCGTAAGATCATAAGTGTTAAACTTGGTTGAGTCCACCATAAGATACACCTTTTGTGCAACCTCAAACACAGTCTTCTTAAAACGTGCCTCCGGCGAGTAACCATCATAAACGTTACCATCTGCCCCTACCGCAGCAGCTCCTAAGAACGCTACATCCAACTGGTAATTTCGAAGCTGTTCTTCTGCCAGATCTCCCATGGAGCATCTGGATATTCTCTGAATTTCACCACCTAGCATAATCACCGATAAATTCTCATATTTCATACATGCATCAATTACCGTAATACTGTTAGTCACAATAATATTTTTATGTTCATTATCCAAATAACTTACCAATCTTCTGGTGGTGGATCCTGCATCCACAAAAATACGCTGTCTGGCATCAATAAAACTTGCTGCCTTCCTTGCTATTACATCCTTCTTTTCCTTATTGGATATTTTTTCCGGTTCAAAGGTCTCCGGTTTAATAATTGGAGTTCCATGCTGGGGCATCATTGCACCACCATGAGTTCTTGTTATATTATATTTTTTCACCAATTCGTTCAGATCTCTTCGAATGGTCATTTCTGATGTTTCAAACAAAGTTGCCAGTTCACTGACTTCAACCTCTCCTTTGTTTTGCAACATTTCCAAAATCTTAATA
>JAILCP010000029.1 GCA_024680055.1 Lachnospiraceae bacterium
CTGTGAAAATGCAGCCATTATCGGCAATGGCTTTCAGACCATTAAGATGTATGATGAAAATACATCTCTCCATTCGGTGAATGTTGCGGTTATGGCCACCATGTTTGGAATGAGTCTTGGCTATGATCCAAGAAAGTTAAACAATCTTGGCGTTGGAGGATTATTGCACGATATTGGAAAGTCCAGAGTGCCCATTGAAATTATTGGTAAGTCCGGGAAGTTGGATGAAGAAGAGATACTGGAAGTGAGAAAGCATCCACAACATGGCTGGGACATTTTAGATAAGGATGTTTTGATTCCTGCAACGGTTAAGGCAATTGCCCTGCAGCATCATGAGAACTGGGACGGATCCGGTTATCCCAGAGGAATCAGGGAATATGAGGTCTATGAACTGGCGGCCATTGTACACATCTGTGATGTGTTTGATGCTCTGATTTCTAAGCGAACATATAAAGACTCTTTTTCCTTTACGGATTCCATTAATTATATGAAATCTCAAAGCGGTAAAATGTTTTCTCCATATTTTCTAAAATACTTTTTTAGAAATGTACCCATTTTTCATACCGGTACGGATGTAAGACTCAGTAATGGCGAAAAGGCCATTATTGTAAGCAATAACAGCGGAGATATGACAAGACCTGTGGTCAGACTTTATAAGGATATGAGTGAAATTAACCTGTGTTATGAAAAGGGTATAGAAATCGTATCCTAAAGGTAATATAATAAAAAGCGAGAATGTTAAAGAGCCTTTGCGACCCTGCAAAGGTTCTTTGCTTACGTTTTTATAGGAAGTTCACTATAATGACGTGGAAAAGGAGGAAGTGAATCTGTATGAAACTGGGTGAATCCATTAAGAACATTCGAACAGAACATCATCTAAGTCAGGAGGAGTTCGGTGAAAAATATCACGTTACAAGGCAAACGGTGTCCAATTGGGAAAACGGGAAAAGTATTCCGGATCTGGAACTGTTAGTTGCCATCAGCGAAGATTTTAACATTAGTATGGATCGGATGTTAAAGGAAGATAAGGACCTGGTAAAAGAAAATGACGCGCAACGGCATTTTGGTAAAAAGGCCTTGCTGGTTTCCGTTTTTATTGCAGTAGTTTCCATTGTTTGTATTGCTTTTTTTTATAGCAGTTACAGAAAAGCCATACGACTGGATTATAAAATTGCAGACCAGCAGAGCGTAAATGTCAAAGTATCGGATGCGCCCTTAAAGGTGCGTGAGGGTTATTTTCAGGTAATGAAGGATGAGACGGTGCACCTTTTCTTTGCAGGTGACAGTGATGATGGAAACATCCGGGTATGCCTGAAAAATCAAAAGGGCGATAAGATTTATGAGCACAAAGCTTCAGAAATCAACGACAAAGAGGAAATACACCTGAATAAAGGGGAGTATTATGTACAGATTACAGTAAAGGATTTTGGGGAAGGTCTTTTAACCTATGGTTACGACTTTCAAATTCATAACTAAATCCTTGAAATTAAAAAATGAGAATAAAAGGCGTTAGCGGAAGCACTTTAAAGCTTATGGCCGTCTGTTTTATGGCCATGGAGCATTTTGGAAGAATTGTCATCGAAGGGGGCATTCTTATGACCCTGCCAAGAGGAGCGATGTCTGATAGGGACTTTGCCTTTCTGGAAAGCATGGAAGATGTACTGATTGCCATTGGCAGAATGGCATTTCCTATATTTTGTTTTTTCCTGGTGGAGGGCTTTCTACACACAAAACATCTGAAAAAATACGTTTTTCATTTGCTTTTGTTTGCAATTATCTCAGAACCGGTGTACGATTTGGCCTTTTATGGAACCGGTTTTACCATGGAAGAACAAAATGTACTTTTTGAGTTGTTACTGTGCCTTGTTATGATGATATTGCAACAAAGAATCCTGCAAATGGAGGGAAGGGTAAAATGGCTTTTTGCCCTATTCATAGCTATTTGTGCAGGGTATATGGCTGAAGTTCTTCATCTTGACGGAGGGCTATTTGGTGTGGCACTGGTCAGCGTATTCTATCTGTTTTCCGGCAAAAGAGTAACGCGTGTTTTTGCAGCGGCACTTGTGATTATTGCAGCATCTTGCTATCGGGTAGGAGGGGGATTTGAGTTTTCGTTTTCCAACGTGTTAGATGTATGCGTGGCAATGGAACTGGTGTCTTTGGTGTTATTGAACTTTTATAACCATACCAGAGGATTTGGCTGGAAGTATTTCTTTTATCTTTTCTATCCGCTGCATTTATTATTGTTTTCCCAAGTGACAGGGGTATTGCTTGAAATTTAAAGCCTAAAGAAAAACGGGTTTGCCTTAGGGCAAACCCGTTTTTCCTTATATAGGTATGAAATTATTATAATGGCAAAATACCTAAAACTACTGCAAATAGCATACAGATGATTGAGAATACCCACACGTACAGGAAGGATGCTTTTATGTGGTCCTTAATATCAACCTCTGCAATACCGGTTCCAAGTAAGGTGGCAGGTACCATAGGGCTGATAAAGGTTGCACAGTTTCTACAAACAACCATGGCAACTGCGATTGGAAGTGCAGCCACACCAAAGGATGAACCGATGGCAATCATGATTGGAAGCATTCCATAGAAGTAGGAGTCGGTATCGAATGCAAGTGCAAGCGGTACGGAAAGGATTCCGATAACCAGTGGTAAGTGTTGTCCAAGTGCTGCAGGGAGAATGGAAGTAATAATTCCTGCCATGTTGGAAACAACAGATGCTTTGGCCATTTCAATACCTGGTTTTGCAATAGCAGCAACTCCGTCTACGTCAAAGCCGTATACTAAAATACCCATTAATACCGCTGCGCCCATAAGAGTGGAGCACATGGTGAGTGCCGGACCGGCATGACGTTTGATGATCTGTTTCTGCATTTTTACCGGTGTGTAGTTTACCAAAAGTGCAGCGGATACACCAAGCATAAACGGTACGTAGCTTGGGAACTTATCCCATACGAGTAATGCGATAACTGCGAATGTTAATAAAAGGTTGAAAGCAAATAACTTCGGTCTTGCAAGTTCGTTTTCTTCTTTCTCATGAGCTTCTTCCAAAGCTTTGTCTTCAGCAGCATGTTCCTGAGCCAGTTTTCCGTGTAATCCGGCACCGCGTTTCTTTTCCTGAATACCTGCGATCACTGCATGTACAAGTACAAGAATGACACCAAAGATCTGAACCGGAATCAAGGTTTTCCACAGCTGTCCGGCTTCAATACCAAGAACAGAAGCTGCTCTCATGGTAGGTCCTGCCCACGGCATCAGGTTTAAAATACCCATGGCAAGAACTGCGCATCGAAGCAATGTGGTTTTGCGCATGTGCATTTTTTTGTAAACAGGTAGCATTGCAGGGACAACGATAAGGAATGTGGAAGCTCCGCCTCCATCAAGATGTCCGATCAGTGCGATGATGGCAGTCATAACGGTTACACCAATGACATTGTCACCCACCAATTTCATAAGTTTATCAATAATTACGTCAAACATTCCGGCGTCTGTCATGATTCCAAAGAACAATACTGAGAAAACAAACAGAGCAGCCGTAGCTCCGGTGCTACCAAATCCACCTTTAATCAATGCGCCGATTTCATCAATTGTGTAATAGCCACCCAGTACTAAAATAACACCAAGAATCGATGGGAAAATGATGAAAGCTAAAGCCGGCACAGTTTTACTCTGGAACAAGGTTACAACGATTGCCACAATCGTTAGAAAACCAAGTATACCAACAACGGTTGTACTCATATTTTTTCCTCCTTTAAAATATAGTTTTAATAAAGCAATAGCTTCTGATTGCATCATATAATAAAATTGTGTTTAAAATGTAGAAATTAGGGGTGATTAATAAGACAATTAAAATTTTTAATGATTTCATATAGCTTGAAACCTACTTGTTATGATAAAATTGATTATGTATAGATAAAAATGATTTCAGGAGGCAGCAATGACACTTCAACAGATTTTTTATGTACTGGAAGTAGCCGAAGCCGGTTCTATGAATAAAGTTGCGGGAAAGCTTTCCGTTTCCCAGCCTACCCTGACGGCAGCAATTAAGGATTTGGAAAAAGAAATCGGAATTTCCATTTTTACCAGAAACAGCAGGGGTGTGAATCTGACCAATGACGGAATAGAGTTCCTTACCAAGGCCAGACAGTTGTATCAGCAGTACCAGTTATTGATGGATGAATACAGTGATGTTTCCATGCTGAAGCAAAAGTTCTGGGTGTCAACGCAGCATTATTCCTTTGCCGTTAAGGCATTTGTGGATACGGTGAAACATTTTGACATTAGAAAATATGAGTTTGCCATTCGGGAGACCAAGACCTATGATGTGATTTCAGATGTTTCATCCGGCAGAAGTGAAATTGGAATTCTTTACAAAAGCAGTTTTAATGAACGCATGATAAATAAACTGTTGAGAGAAAATTCACTGGATTTTCACTTATTAGGTGCGTGTAAGGCGTATGTTTATATTCATAAGAGTCATCCTTTGGCCAAGAATGAATACATTACCTTTGAAGAGTTGTATGATTACCCTTGTCTTTCCTTTGAACAGGGTGTGAACGGCTCAGATTATCTGGCAGAGGAGATTTTAAGCGACAGTGAATACAGTCGTGTGATTAAAACCAATGACCGTGCCACCATGTTGAATCTTATGGTGGGGCTTTCCGGATATACACTTTGCAGTGGCATTGTGTGTGAGGATTTGAACGGAAATGATTGTACGGTGGTACCTTATAGAGAAGATAAAGATCATCCAAACTTGACCATGAACATTGGTTATATCACCAAAAGCGGAAGCAGGTTAAGTACCATTGGAGAATTATATATAGAACGTTTGAAAACATATTTTGAGTAACGGAGAGGAAAAATGTTTACAGTTAAAGAGAAGGAACGCTATGAGAAAACATGGAAAGACCCATTCACTTTGGAAAACCGTAAGGATGTTAAATTTACAAAGGGTACGTTTGAAAAAACTTTTGAAAGTGAAGAAGAAGCTAAAGCGTGGGTGGAAGAAAATAACAGATATTACGAGGAAATAGGAAACGGTTCGGAGGGTGCATGTGTTGGAACACAGGACTATGAACAGGTTCTTATTACTACAAATCGATATTTTATAGAAGAATGTTAATAATTGGGAGAGCGATATGGATAATAAAAAGATTGGATTTCAGTCGATAGTAGGGGCAATACTTTTATCGTCTATCTGTATACTTGTAATGGCACAGGCATCTTTTCAGGTGTCTGTTAAGTATGTAAAAAAACAGTCTAGGGCCAATTACGATTTACTTGCTACAGAGCGAATGGAGAGGGTAAAAGAATGGTTGGTGGATCAATCCTCTGCCTTAAATACTATGGTTTTTGGATTTGAACGATATGATTCATTGGACAGAGAAATGCTGGAAGCCTACTTTAAAAGCTACATGGATGACTATAAAAACGAGTATGTTTATGACATTTACTATTTGACAAAAGAAAACGAAATGATTACTTCTCTTGGATTCGATAATCGCAAAAAGTGGCCGGATATGGATTTCCGAGAGAGAGAATGGTATAAAACGGCCATCGATAACGATGATATTCATTATTCCACCGCATACAAGGATAAGAATTCGGGGAGTATGATTATCACCATCTCCAAGCGTATTGTAATTGATGGAAAAGTACAGGGCGTTTTGGCGTTTGACATTTTTATCGATCAAATGTCCAAGCTTTTGAATGGAGATGATATGCCTAAGAACAGTTATTGTTTTTTGGTGGATTCCAATTATCGGGTGGTGACCCATCCGGATGAGGAGCATTTTGGCTATGATGATACACCGAAATTTATGTCAGACGGGCTCGATAGCTATGACGCCTTATATAAAGGAATTAAAAGCGATGCAAAATCCATCAGTTACGAAGATTACGATAAGACAGAGAGATCTTTTTATTACTGTGAATTAGCAAGCAACGGATGGTTGGTTGTTGTGGCCATTGATAACAGTCTCATTTCGGAAGAGGCTGAAAGATTGAGAGATTCCATGAATAACGTGGGAATGCTGGTTATGGTTCTTTCTTTAATTGTGCTGGTGGTTTACAATATTATTGAACTGCGAGGCAGAAAGAAAGTACTTCGTGAAACTCAAAGGAAGGCCAAAGAAGAAGTTCTTATTGCAGAAAAAGCCAATAAGGCCAAAAGTGCATTTTTATTTAATATGTCCCATGACATTAGAACTCCTATGAATGCCATTGTGGGTTATACAGAATTGGCAAGAAGATACAAAAATAATCCGGAAAAACTGGAAGAGTACTTCTATAAAGTTGAGGTGGCGGAAGAAAATCTTTTAAGACTGATTAATAATGTTTTGGAGATGGCAAGAATTGAGAATGATAGAATTGTGGTTACAGAACATGCCACCGATATTTCCGTTGCCATTCGTAAAACCTTAATTGTATTAAGCGGCGAGGCAGAAAAGAAGCATATTACCATTACAGGTTCTGATGATTTGTATCATCCGTATGTTTACCAGGATGAAAATCATAACGCAGAAATTGTGGCGAATATTATCGGAAATGCCATTAAATATACTCCGGAAGGCGGAACCGTTGATTTTCGACTGATTCAGCATAAAGGAAAAGATGACAAACACTGCATCATTGAATTTGTATGTAAAGACACCGGTATTGGTATGTCCAAAGATTTTTTGGAGCATGCTTTTGACAGTTTTGAAAGAGAACGCAATACTACGGTAAGCAAAATCCAGGGAACAGGACTTGGGCTTGGAATTGTAAAAAAACTTGTAACCTTAATGAACGGAACTATTAACATTGAAAGTGTTCAGGGTAAAGGAACCACTGTTACCATTAAGATTCCACATCGTCTATGTGAAAAAGAAGACGTCATCAGAGATGAAACCGATAAGGATAAGAGAATTGTAGATTTCAAAGGTAAAAGAATTCTTTTGGTGGAAGACAATGAGATGAACCAGGAAATTGCTGCGGAAATCCTTATGGAAACAGGACTTATTGTTGAAATTGCAGACAACGGAAAAATGGCCTGTGACAAGGTCCTTGAAAAAGGACCGGGATGGTATGACCTGATTTTAATGGATGTACAGATGCCGGAAATGGACGGATATGAAGCAACACGTTTTATCCGTTCCTTAAAGGATTCAGATTTGGCCAATATTCCGATTGTAGCCATGACTGCCAATGCTTTTGAAGAAGATCGACAAAATGCATTTGAAGCAGGCATGAACGAACACATTCCAAAACCAATCGAAATAAAAAGACTTTTTAACACATTGGAGAAGCTTTTATAGCAGAACCTTTCAAATGGTGCTTTTTATCTTGCAAAAATTGTTCAATTTCCGAACTTTTATTGAAAGAAATATTAAGATTTGGTAAGATTCAAACATAGAAATATATATGGAAAAGGAGAAAGAAGAATGAGTACTAGAATCGGTATAATGGGCTACGGAAATTTAGGTCGTGGAGTAGAGTGTGCAATTAAGCAGAACGATGACATGGAATTGGTTGCAGTATTTACCAGAAGAAATCCTTCCACAGTGAAGATTTTAACGGATGGTGTAAAAGTATACAGCGCATCTGAGGTACAGGATTTTAAAGATAAAATCGATGTTTTAATCCTTTGCGGAGGAAGTGCAACAGATTTGCCGGTTCAGACACCGGAATATGCAAAATACTTCAATGTTGTGGATAGTTTTGACACACATGCAGACATTCCTCAGCATTTTGAAAAGGTTAACAAATCAGCAACAGAGAGCGATCACATTGCTTTAATCTCTTGCGGATGGGATCCGGGCTTGTTCTCAGTAAATAGATTATATGCAAATTGTATTTTACCGGAAGGAAAGGATTATACCTTCTGGGGCAAAGGTGTAAGTCAGGGTCACTCTGATGCAATCCGTCGTATTGAAGGAGTAAAAGACGCAAGACAGTATACCATTCCGAAGGAGGATGCCCTTGAGGCTGTTCGTTCCGGAAAGAATCCGGAGCTTACCACAAGAGAGAAACATTTAAGAGAATGCTTTGTTGTTCTTGAGCCGGGCGCTGATGCTGACAGAGTAACACATGAAATCAAAACCATGAAGAACTACTTTGATGAGTACGATACTGTGGTACATTTCATTCCGGAAGAGGAATTAATGGAGCATCATTCCGGAATTCCACACGGCGGATTCGTAATCAGAAGCGGTGCTACAGGATGGAACAAAGAAAACAGACACATCATTGAATATAAATTAACCTTAGATTCCAATCCGGAATTTACCACAAGTGCCATTATTGCTTACGCTAGAGCAATTCACCGCATGTACAAAGAGGGTCAGAGAGGATGTAAGGCAGTATTTGATATTGCACCATCTTATCTTTCACCTTTAAGTGGAGAAGAATTAAGACGTACCATGTTATAATTCAAAATTATTAAATGATAGGGTCCCTTGCATCGTTGATGCAGGGGGCTTTTTGTTGTATCATGATATTTGGATGAATGAGAAGGAGGATAGGTTTTATGGAACAATTTACTTACCAATTAAAGACTAAAGTTTTGTTTGGACAAGGAAAAGGAAAAGAGTATCTGAAGCAGGAAATGGCAGATAAAGGCCACGTAGTTTTACTTGCTTACGGTACTGCAATCAAGAAAAACGGCGTGTACGAAGAGGTTTTGGACGTTTTGGAAGCCCTTGGTAAAAAAGTCATCGACTTCCCAAAAATCATGGCCAACCCAACCTATGCCAAGGTGCTTGAGGGCGCTGAACTTTGCAAAAAAGAACAGGTGGATTACATTTTAGCCGTGGGTGGCGGTTCTGTCATTGACTGCGCCAAGATTGTTGCCGCAGCTGCTCTTTGTGAAACCGACCTTTGGAAGCAACAGTTTGAAGAGAAAAAGCTTCCGGAAGAATGTATTCCAATGGGTGCCATTGTAACGGCAGCCGGTACCGGAGCCGAAGTGAATTGGGGTTCTATTATCACCAACGAAGACGTGATGATCAAAGATGATGTTTTTGGCGGTCTGCCGGAATTTGCCATCTACGACACCAATTATATGCTTTCTGTTCCTAAGACCCAGGTGTTGGCAGGAGCTTTTGACTCTTTAAGTCATATTATGGAAATCTATTTTGGAACCAACGATAAGGATAACGTTTCTTGTGACATGTGTCTTGGATTAATGAGAAACGTAGTTCGAAATATCAGAAGCACTTTAAAGAATCTGGAAGATCCGGTGGCAAGGGGAAATTTGATCTGGGATTCCACTTTAGCAGAGCTTGGTATTTTGAAAATGGGCAGAAAGACCGACTTCCAGGCCCATATGATGGAACACCAGCTGGGTGCTTATACCGATTGCAGCCATGGACAGGGTCTTGCGGTGATTCACCCGGTGTATTATCGACATATTTTACCATATGCAATTGATAAATTTGCAGATATGGCCACCTTTGTTTTTGAGGTTCCAAAGGAAGGAAAGAGCAGGGAAGAATTGGCAGAAGCAGCCCTTTTGGAATTAACTGCCTTTATTAAAGAATGCGGACTTCCAACCACTTTCCGTGAGTTGCCATCCAAGGTGACCATTGACAAGGAACTTCTTAGAAAAGTGGCGGACAGTGTAATTCTTGTAAAGTCCAATCCAAAACCAATGGATACAGAAGAAATTTACGACATGTTTTTAGAATGTCTGTAATTTAGGAGATATAGTAACAATGCAAAGCAGAAAATCATTTTTTATGGCAGGTGTATTGATTTGCACCTTGCTAACAGCATCTCTGCCCGGAATTTCCGTGCGGGCTGAGGAGGTGACGGATTCCACAGAAGTTTCGGATTCCACAGAAGTTTCGGATTCCACAGAAATGACGGTGGACAGCTCACTTTTGATGGGGGATATTTTTACCACAGCGGTGTCTGGTGACAGTGTGAAGCTTCAATGGGAAGCGGTGGATGGAGCCACCGGGTATGAAATCTACAAGCTGCAGGAGGATTACGAACTTCTTGCTACGGTAACAGACTCCTTTTACCGGGATGACACTGCAGCCTATGGTTCTGTTCACAAATATAAAATTGTGCCTCTGGGTGATAACAATACCTGCGGAGAAGCGGCTTACGTCACCTTTGACCACAGGAAAATTGTGTCCATCACAGGGAAAAAATATTCCTACACCGCCATGAAAAATGACATCGAAGAC
>JAILCP010000034.1 GCA_024680055.1 Lachnospiraceae bacterium
AATTGATCCCAGTCACGGTCTTCTGTAAATTTTCTGATTCTGTCTATGGTATCTTGTTTCATTTTTTATTTCTCCAATTCCATGTACTTCGATAAATATTTTCTTAGCTCATCATCACATACATACAAATATGTTCCCTTAATTCCTCGAGTCAAGAGTACATAATAAACTTGACACAAAAGGTGGCTCGATGGGACCAAAAATCAGTTCTGCAATTGCTATGATTACTTTAAATTATATACGATTGGACGGGAAAAGAAAGTATGATTTTATCCAGGCAAATGGCTTGCCAAATTCTGGGACTGCCGGAATGGGCCAACGAAGCTGATATCAAAACTGCATACAAGAACTTAGCCAAAGTCTATCATCCGGATGCCGGTATCATGAAAGACTCTTCCCGCTATATCCTTTTGCAGGAAGCCTATCACTACCTTCTGAGCCATCCATATATGCCAGCTCCAAAACCACGGGTATTTGGCGGTAAGGCCATGCAGAACAGACAGGCGGAATATCACGCCTTTAACAAAAAAATGAAAGAACAGAAACGGGCTCGCCAAGAGGCATTTGAAGAACAAGAGCGCCGCCGCGACGAGGAATATCGTAAGGCCATGGCGGCCATTAACGATATTATTGTCGCTGAAACTTTGAAAAAACTTATTCGAGATCAATTATAACGAAAGTTGGCGGTGAATGGCGCGCTGTAGTTCCTCCATGTCGGAAACTACTGCCACGGCCCCAGCCTTCTTCATATCTTCCAACTTTCCATATCCCCAATCTACACCAATGCAAGGGATCTGAAATTGTTTCGTTCCCTCCACGTCATAGATGGTATCTCCAATCATAAGGCAATCGCCTCCATCGATTTCTTCCAATAAGTAAGCAATTACCTCTGATTTCGTAATACGTCCCACATCCAGGGTGGCCCCTGCAATGAAGGTAAAATATTTCGCCAAGTGAAAATGCTCTAAGATTTCCTTAGCCAAGAATTCCGGTTTGGATGTTCCTACGCAAAGCCGGTATCCTTCTTCCTGAAGATTTTGTAGCACCTCTTCCATGCCATCATAGACCCTGTTGGCAAATTTGTACGGACCTTCATTATATACTTTGCGATAAAAGGCAATGGCCTCACTGTTTCGCTCATCCGGCACCCCATGATTTCGAAAAGACACATCCAATGGCGGCCCCACAAAAGTACGAAGCTCTTCCTCACCCGGAGCAGCTATTCCTAGCTGCTCATAGGCATATAAAACACTCTTGATAATCCCTTCTCCGGAATCCGTAAGAGTTCCATCCAAATCAAAAATAATTGTTTTACTCATCCTTCTCCTCCTCTGCCGCAGGGTCGTATTCCAAAATATCTCCCGGTTGGCACTGCAACGCCTCGCAAATTGCTTCCAATGTGGAGAACCGGATTGCACTTATTTTTCCGGTCTTCATCTTGGAAAGATTGACGTTGGAGACCCCCACCTGCTCCGACAGGTCCTTGAGGCTTATTTTCCGATCGGCCATAACCCGATCCAAACGAAGTATGATCTTGCCCACTTCGATTCCTCCTTATAACATTTCATCCGATTCTTTCTGTAATTCCTCTCCATAGTGAAAGACAAATGACATCAGAAGAATTCCTATGGCCACCAAAATGAATTTCCAATCAAAACTGTATTTCCAGGTCACATTCAACACATTCTTCATATTGAAAATATCATCTGTATGAATCATGCGTGACATTTGAATTTCATTAAAGATTTCCATCACATTTCCAAAAAATCCAACCCCAAGACTCATCCATCCAATCACAGTAATCTGCTTGTCCATTCCCTTTTCAAACGGTCGCCCTTCTTTCATTGGTTCTAACACTTTTCGTACCAGATGAATGCTGATGATAATTACAACAATTTTCGCAAATGCAACCACAAGATCCACCACTGACATCATCCTGTAAATATCCTGATTCAAAAATTTGGGATCCTTCAATACCACCATTGCCATACCAAAGAAATCAAGATTCACGTGGGTAGTTCCAAAGCGTGTCATGGTAACAACCGCCACCGTGCCACCTACAATCAGGAAAAACAGGCCAATCCAATTGATAACAAAAGCAATTGCCAAAAGTCGATCTACAATCCGAGCAATCTTACACAATTTCTCATTCTTCATAGCTCACCCCTCCTATAGCGTCTCATCTGCTTCCTGTTGCAACTCTTCTCCATAACGGAAGATAAATGCCAGGATAAAAATAACAACTGCCACACAAACAAATCCAAAATCAAAGGAATAGGTCCAATCCACCCTCAATACATTTCGCATATCAAACAAATCCTTCACCGAAACCATCTTAGCAATAAGAAACCGATTCGCCATACAAATTCCATTGATTATTACACCACTTCCAAGAATCACCCAACCCGTTTGGAAAAAAACCTTGGAAATTCCCTTCTCAAAAGGTCTGCCCTGCTTCATCGGATAAAGAATCTTTCTCACCTGGAATACCATGTAAAGATAAATAGCAACCAGCAGCAAACATGCAAAGGTATTCATTAGCATCATTCCTCTCCATAATCCCTCGTCCACCACTTTAGGATTCTTCAAAGAAATACCGACTCCTCCTACGATACCGTCCACAAGATAGGTTGCCCGCAGCGAGCCCATACTGCTCACCATAGTAAAGCACGCACATACTACCAGAAAAACAGCAACCCATCCCAGTACCAGTGCCAGTCCACTAATCCGGTACAATACACCGGCACTCTTACACATCTTGTTATTCTTCATTCATAGCACCTCCCACTAAAACAATGTAAAGCATTAAGTTGTTATCGTTTATCGTTAATTTCATTATATCTAACGATAAAGTTTTGTCAAGGGATTTTACAAAAAAATAGGGGCTGTCGCACTAGATGATATGATCATCTGATATGCTCCCTTCTAGGTAGACAAGAGAAATAATAAAAACCTTGTTCTGCTTGGAAGGGGGCATATTTTGTCTTTTAAACATACGTACACATTTGAAGAAAAAGAAAGGATTTTACTAGAATACCAGACTGGTACTCATGGTTTTAAAGAACTCTGCCGGATTTATGGCATGGCAGAGCAGGCATTAAAAGACTGGATAAGGTTATACGAAACATTTGGGATGGA
>JAILCP010000082.1 GCA_024680055.1 Lachnospiraceae bacterium
CCCGGTTTAATCTCCCGTAACTGTGGCATCTCATTAAAGCATCTCTCTGTTGCATACTGACATCTTCCTGCAAATCGACATGCATTCTTTGGATTGATCGGTGATGGAATTTCTCCCTTGATCGGTATTCTGGTGTTGGTCTTTGCCTTATCCGGATCTGCTTCCGGAATGGCGGATAACAACGCCTGGGTATACGGATGCATTGGATTTCCATACAGCTCTTCCGTCTCTGCGGTCTCTACCATGGTTCCAAGATACATTACCACCACACGGTCTGAAATGTATTTTACCACGCTTAAGTCATGGGCAATAAACAAATAGGTTAAACCTCTCTCCTCCTGCAGTCTCTTCAACATGTTGATAACCTGCGCCTGAATGGATACGTCAAGGGCTGAGATTGGCTCATCGCAGATGATGAATTCCGGATCTACCGACAATGCTCTTGCGATTCCGATTCGCTGTCTCTGTCCTCCTGAGAACTCATGGGAAAATCTGGACATATGATCCTGATTCAATCCTACCGTCTCAAGTAATTCCAGCACCTTCTTATCTGCTTCTGCGGATTTCATTCCATGATGTTTCAGTCCCTCTCCTACGATCTCCTTTACTGTCATTCGGGAGTTTAAGGATGCGTATGGGTTCTGGAAAATCATCTGTACTTTCTTACAAAACTCTTTGGCTTCTGCCTTACTTAATTTACTGATGTCCTGACCATCATAGATGACCTGACCTCCGGTTAAATCATAAAGGCGGATCATACATCTTCCTGTGGTGGATTTTCCACAGCCGGACTCTCCTACAAGACTCACCGTCTCTCCTTTATAGATTTCAAAGGATACATCATCCACTGCCTTTAAGGTGGCGTGGCGATTGATTCTGAAATATTTACATAAGTTCTTTACCTGTACCAGAGGCTGTTCATTTTCATGTCTTTCTCCCATTATTTCACATCCCCTTCCTTGTAAAGTTCTCTCTTAAATTCTGTCTGTGGTGCCAGTTCATGCTGCAACCAGCAGGAAGTTCTGTGCTCCTTGCTGATGCGGTAGCTCTGTGGCAACTCTTCATTACAGATATCCATGCAGTAATCACATCTTGCTGCAAACGGACATCCCACCGGCGGTGAAAATAAATCCGGCGGTGTTCCTTCGATTGGTTTTAACTTGGTTCCCTTTTCCGTATCCAGTTTCGCTATGGAGTCCATTAATCCCTGGGTGTATGGGTGGGCTGTTTCGTAGAACAACTCCTGTACCGTTCCTCGCTCTACAATCTTTCCTCCATACATTACCACTACTCGGTCACACAGTCTTGCAATAACTCCAAGGTCATGGGTGATCATAATAATGGAGGTTCCAAGTTTCTCTCTTAACTCCATTAAAAGGTCAAGGATCTGGGCCTCTATGGTTACGTCCAGTGAAGTGGTCGGCTCATCACAGATGATTAAGCTCGGTCGGCTTACAAGGGCGATGGCAATCATGATTCTTTGTTTCATTCCTCCGGATAACTCATGGGGATACTGACGATATCTCTTTTCCGTATCGTTGATTCCTACAAGCTTCATGATCTCTAAGGCTTTTTTCTTTACTTCTGCCTTGCTGTAGCCTTCTCTTCCCACAAAGACCTCTTCGATCTGGGCTCCTACTCTCATGGTTGGGTTTAAGGAGGTCATTGGGTCCTGGAATACGAATCCGATTTCTCCTCCTCTGATCTTTCTGATCTCTTTCTTGGACATCTTTAAGATATCCTGTCCTTTATAGAGGATTTCTCCTCCGCTGAAAAATCCGGGTGGCTCCGGATTCAGTCGCAGTATACACTGGGCCGTTACACTTTTTCCACAGCCGGACTCTCCTACGATTCCTAGTATTTCTCCCTTTCTTACGTTAAAGCTTACATCTCGTACTGCTTTTACATCACCGCCATAAGTATGGAAGGAGTATACGATATTTTTTAACTCTAATAAGTTCTCGTTTTCTGCCATTTTCTGCTCCTCCTACTCTGTTCCTCTTAATTTTGGATCCACTGCATCTCTTAATCCGTCTCCCAAAAGATTCAATGCCAACATGGTTGTACATATGAAAAATGCCGGCCAGATGATTTCATGTGGATGAATTCTTAAGTACTGGATTCCTTCTTTTGCAAGAATTCCCCAGCTACAGTTTGGCGGTGCAATTCCAAGTCCTATGTAGCTTAAAAATGCCTCCTGGAAAATCGCTCCAGGGATTGCCATACAAAGGTTGGTTACAAGTAATCCAATGATATTCGGTATGATATGTCTTACAATAATTATAAAATCCGGTATTCCTAGTACCTTGGCTGCCATTACGAAATCCTGCTCTTTTAAGCGGTATACTTCTCCTCGTACAAATCGGCAGCTTCCAATCCAGCCTACAATACACATAGCTACGATCAGACAGGTTACTCCTTTTCCAAGAACGATCATTACTAAGATGGTAATAATCAAACTCGGGATTCCGTAGAGGATATCGATGACACGCATCATAATCATGTCAAGCCTTCCTCCGTAGTATCCGCAAAGACCTCCAAGCACGGATCCTACACACATGTTGATTACCGCTGAAAATAATCCGATGGTTAAGGATACTCTCGCTCCCATCCATACTCGTACCCACTGGTCTCTTCCTGTGGCGTCACATCCCAGCCAGTGTGCTGCACTTGGGGTTGCATGCATGGCACTGGTGTCCATGCTGGAAAATCCATATCTACTCAGCATTGGGGCAAAGATTGCAAGCAGTGCATAAAGCACAATGATACACAATCCGATAAATGCTGCTTTATTCTTTCGAAGTCGTCTCCAGGCATCCTGCCAGAAAGAAAGTGATGGTCGATGTATACTTTCCATTCCGGAGATACTTTTTCCCTTGATGACGAATTTTTCTTTGTTATATTCTCCCACTTTCTCTCACCTACCTTTTTCCTATACGTACTCGTGGATCTGCTACTCCATATAAGATATCTACGATTAAGTTACATGTTACAAGGAACATTCCATAGAATACCGTCATTCCAAGTATCATGGCATAGTCGTTATTGTTGATACTCTCTACGTAATATTTTCCCATTCCAGGAATTGCAAAGATAGACTCGATTACGAAGGTTCCTGTTAATACTGCCGCTACCGTCGGGCCCATAATGGTCATAACCGGGGTAATGGCATTTCTGATCTGGTGTTTCCAGGTGATTCTAAAATCTGTTAATCCCTTTGATCTTGCTGTCTTTATATAATCCTGCTGTACCACTTCCAGCATACTTGCTCTCATAACCCTGGATACCGAGGTTAACGTGTAAAACGCCAGCGCTGTTGCCGGTAAAATGGTGTACTCAAATCCTAAATATTTTGCTACAGGCAACAGTCCCCATTTGATTCCGAAGAAATACTGAAGTACTGCTCCCATGATGAAATCCGGTATACTGGTTCCGATAATCGCAATCAATACACAGATGAAATCCAGTTTCTTTCCTCTGTTTCTTGCTGCGATAATTCCAAGCACCAATCCAAAGGATATGGCAAGTACCAATGCTCTGATTCCTAAATCTGCGGAGAACGGGAAGGTCTGTCCGATGATATAGTTTACTGTCTTATTGGTATACTTCATGGAATATCCGAAATTTCCCTGGAATAAGTTTCCAAGGTAGGTTGCGTATTGCAACAATAATGGTTTATCAAATCCATAATAGGATTTCATGTTGGCTGCCACTTCTTTTGTCAGTTTGACACTGGTGAATGGATCTCCAGGCATTAATCTTACCAGGAAGAACACAATGGTAATCAAACATAACAGTGATAAAAGTGCAGCGATTACTCTTTTTACAACGTATTTCGCCATATCTGCTCCTTCATATTGTTCCTAAATCCTATGTCCGTAAGCTTCGTATAATATCAAAGCCCCGATAAATTACCGGGGCTTTGAAAATATGTTATTTAACTAAATGCTATTTTTCAAGATATAACTATTTCATATCTGCGTATACCCAGTCAAAGTTCAATGAGCAGAAGTAGAAGTTAAGTCCTGTTACTCTTTCATCGTGCATGTAGAAAATGTTTCTGGACTGAAGTGGAATGAATGCTGCATCATCAATGATTTCCTGCTCTGCATCATGTAACTCGTCCATACGTTTCTGAGCATCTGTCTGAACTTTTGCATCGTTCAATAATTCATCTACTTTGTCATTCTTGTACTGTGAGTAGTTGTAAGCTGCATCAGATTTAAATAACTCTAAGTAGCTGTATGGGTCATCATAGTCAGCACCCCATCCACCAAATGCGATTTCATAATCACCTTTTGGTAATACTTCGCCGTAAATCTCAGCGTAGGTTACCTGACGGATGTCTACGTTAATTCCAAGGTTCTCTGTCCACTGGCTCTGTACAACTTCTGCAATCTTCTTGCTGCTTTCTGCGTCTGTTGTTGTTAATTCAACGGAAATGTCAGATGCTTTGGATACTCCAAGCTCTTTCATTGCTTTCTCTAAGTATTCTTTTGCTTTGTCGTTATCTCCTGCTAATGGATAAGAATCAAGCTTATAAGCTTCTCCATATGTCTTTCCGTTAGCCTGTAATCCCTGATATACTAATCCGTTAAATGCGTTGTGTACGCTGGAGTTAGCAAGTTTGTTGTAATCTTCACGGTTAATACCGTAGTTTAATGCAAGACGGAAGTTCTTGTTCTGTAATGCTTTGTTATCGCTCTTGTGGTTGATGTAGCAGTAGTCTACGTTACCGTTTGTGAACTTCTCACTCTTATCTTCATAGTCAGGAACGTAAGCGGATGGTACCTGAACATAATCAAGATCGCCTGCTTCATACATGGAAAGCTGTGTTTCCGGTTTCTCTACATATGTTAACTGAACCTTATCAAGGTTAATCTTGTCAGCGTTCCAGTAGTTCTCGTTCTTTTCGAAGATGTACTCGTTGTTCTCAGAACCTGTAAGTTTGAATGGTCCGGAGTATACGTTCTTATCAGCAGTTGCTGCGAAGTCTGTACCGTACTCTTCAACTACGTCCTGACGAAGTGGAGCATACTGGCTGGAGCTTCCGATTAAGCTTAACCAATAAGCGGTTGGATTCTCAAGTGTTACTTCAAATGTCTGATCGTCTACAGCCTTAACACCTAATTCATCAACATCTTTCTTGCCCTGTTCTACATCAAGACCATTCTTAATATATTCACCGATGAATGCATATGGAGATGCAGTCTCCGGATCTAATAATCTCTTCCATCCATATTCAAAATCTGCTGCTGTAAGGTCTTCACCGTCACTCCATTTAAGTCCGTCTCTTAAGTGGAAAGTATAGGTAAGTCCATCATCTGAAACATCCCAGCTCTCAGCACATCCCGGCTGAACATCACCTGCTGTGTTACGTACAAGACTTTCTGTAAGTGCATGCTGGATTTCATTATCCCCAATACCGTTTGCTTTGGTTGGATCAAGAGTTGTCGGCTCTGTACTTACTGCATAACGGAATACTTTTTCTTTGGAATCGCTTCCGCTATCAGATTCTTTTTTCGCTGCTCCACAGCCGGCTAATAATCCAACTGCCATTGTTGCACACAATAATGTGGCTAATACTTTTTTCTTCATAATGTTCCTCCTTCGCCTTTTTACTGTAATATTATGAAAATGAAAAAGTTTCTTTATTTGATTCGTTCTACTATCCATCTTCATACCGGAAGCCAGCGCGCTTCCTTTGACGATTAAAATTTCGTCCCGGGCATCACAGCCCTGGTATGCTTTCCCTTCTCACATAGGACATTACCGTATAACCCCACCGATACTGTGCCGCAGTGGCAGAAAACATTCCATAATTTGAATAAATTCACAAATTGTTCACATCTTAACTGCCCATTTCCATGAAACCGGACAACATTCTTTTCTATACGGCCCCGCTTAGCTAACAATACTGTCCATTCGGTTCTGTGAAATTGGTTTAGTTGGTGATAATATTTGCACAATTTATATCAAACGTTTGTTAAATGTTAACATTTTGTGGAATAAAAGTCAATTTACATATACTTAACTATCCATCTGTACCCGATTACAAAAAGTTAATTTCTTTTTCATAATTAGCGATATATGCTAAAATTTCGTTCATTTTTTTATATAATTTAGCTCTTGTAATTACCATAATACATGTGTTTGTTATGAAATTAACCAATTTGTTCAGAAATTTTGTTCACTTCGTGCATTTATTTTTATAAAGAAATTCCCTCGGAAGTTTTTTCTCTCCCGAAGGAATTTTGTATCTACTATAATACTATTTAAAATATACATGATAGGCCTGGTCTGTAACATCTCCCACAGCAAGCCACCGGTATCCGGCGCCCTCAAAGGTAAGCTTCTCTGTCATGTTCTCTTTCCAATGGTCAAGCTCCTTTTCCACATCTTCAAGATGTAAACATTCCCCGCTTTCTGAAATAGCAGCCATAACGTATGGCCCGTATTTTAACGCCTTGAAGCTTTCATCATCTGGGGTTGAAACCAGTTGAAAACTGCATTCGAAGGTAATTTTCACCTCATTTGCATGTTCAATTTTCAGATAGCCCCTTTTATCCGGTAAAAGGGTTGTCTTTTTACCATCCGCCAAAAGACTGTAATTCTTTGCCCACTCCGGTTTTCGCAGGTACAAGGTGGTGATTCCTTCCACTGCAAGCTCATAGCTTTGATTCTTTCTTGAGAGGCGCTGCAAGGTAACACTACCTGTTTCTGTTTTGATTTCAGACGGTAGATATACGTTAATGTAAAGCCCATCCTCATTGCAATAGGCAACGGCCTCGTTGTAACGGAAATGATTCTCCATACCCGTTCCGTGACAGCAGCTGTTTTCCGGGAAAAATTCTCTTTTTGCCCCACAATTCAGAGGGAAAAAGTAAGTGGTTTCTCCCCCCTCCTTTCGATCCGGTGTGGCCATAAGGTGATTCAAAAGAGTTTTTTCGTAATAATCCATGTATCCTGCATTTGGCCCAAGACGATACAGTTCTTTCGTTAATTTCAGCATGTTATAGGATGCGCAGGTTTCCTGGGTGGAAGAGGTTAAAAGCCCTCCAATCTCATCAAACCCATGGAACATCTCCCGTTCACCTACGCCGCCGGTGGCATAGACACGGTGCTGTGTAACGGTAGCCCAGAAATTTTTGGCAATCTCAAGATAGGTGGTTTCACCTGTGGCCTTATAAATTTCCAGTGCCCCAATAACCTGTGGTATATGCTGGTTGGCATGAAGTCCGTTTAACGCATCTTTTTGCTGTTCCAACGGGGTAAAAAGCTTCGGATTATCAAATAATTTGGCGCATTGAACCAGCTCTTTTTTTCCTGTAATCTTTGCAAGTTTGGCCAAAACCTCATTCATCCCTCCAAATTCCCCGGCAATGTACATGCTCCACATTTTTTGAAGCTGTTGTTTTGGTAAAACAGATAATCGGCGATATACCCACATTCCCACTTTTTCGGCCACACAAAGAGCCTTTTCATTGTGTAAAATGGTATAGCAGTCCAGTAGGCCTGCAATGATTTTATGCAGGGTGTAATATGGCGCCCAAATGGTTGGATAGGTGGTATATTCCTCCAACTGGTCAAACTGATCTTTTTCATAGGCACTTAAATAGCCCTCGCCATAGCCTTTCTTTTTGCTAAAAGCCACCTGGCATTCCCACATGGCCTGTACCATATAATCCGCCTTTTCCTTAATTTTCTCATCCAGGGTGGCCTGATAGCACCAGGCCAGTGCAGACATATAATGGCCTGTGGTGTGACCTCGAAGCTGACTGTCTTTGGCATCCCATCCTATGGGGCTGACTCCGCCTTTGGTGTCCAGTCCTGCGGTATCCCGAAAATGAAACAGCATGTCGTCGTCATTGATATTTAAAAGAACCTGTTTCATCCATTGCTGGGTGTCATAAAACTCATTGCCCGGTAAAATTTTTACGCTACAGGCCTTTTCTTTTCCCGCTTTTTTCTCTTGTAATTGCTCCATGTAATCCGGGCAAATAATCTCATGAACTTCGTCCTCCTCGTGAGGATTTTTATGCTCTAAAACCACCACGTGGTACTCTTTGGTTTCTTTTACCCCTTCATAGCTAAAATGACCAAAGAGAAGTACCTCTCTGTTGCCCATTCCGTACGCAGGCCTCTCTACTTTTCCCTGATTTGTGATAAAACGTTGATCCCCTGACTCCCAGGTAATGGTGGAGCCGTATTCTCCCTTGTCCGGCAGGTTCAGGTCAAATTCCACTGTTTTCAGATTACCAAGATACAGTGCATCCATATCTTTTTTTACAATTGTTGCCCCGTCGATTCTCCCTGTCATGGCATAACCTCCATACTTATTTTGAAAAAATCCATCTAAGAAAACTTCCTTAGATGGATTTTTTGATTTTCATATTGCTAACTCTCTTCTAGTTCATAATTCCTTCGATATCGTCGATTTCATAAGGAATTACCTTGGACATGTTCTCGCATCCGTTTTCGGTAACTAAGCAGTTATCTTCCAATCTAAATCCGATGCCCCACTCCTCATGATAAATTCCGATGTCAATACAAAATGCCATATTTGGAGCAATGATCTCCGGTGTTTTAACCACATCATGTACATCAAATCCAATGTGATGTGCTCCGTTATGCCACATGTAGGTTGCAATTTCGTCCTGAGATTTCATAACACCTGCATCAATCAAAAGCTGACCGTTGTAGATCTTAATATTTTTATCCACATCTGCCATCTTCATTCCCGGCTTAATGGTCTCAAACATATGCTTTGAAGTCTTTAATGCACATTCGTATAACAATCTCTGTTTTTCGTTGTATTTTCCGTTTGCAGGCCATCCACGGGATACATCGGTAATCATGTTGTCCCAGGTTGCTCCAACATCGTTTAATACCATGTCTCCATCATGTACCTCTCCTGTGTAGGAATAGTAATGGATACAGAAGTTGTTATTTCCTGCAGAAATAATACTTGGGAATCCAGGTCCTTTTGGACTGTACTGTCCAAGTGCACGATCATATTCCGCTTTCAACTGGTACTCGTACATTCCCGGTTTACAACTTTTCATCATGGCAACAATACCGTCTTTGGTAATCTGCTCTGCCTTTTTGTAAGCCTCGATTTCACATGGCTGTTTGATCAGACGTAACTGACTGATCAAATCACATGCATTTCCAATCTGGAAAAACGGTACATGCTGCTGTACATATTTCAGTAATCTGTGGGCCGGTCTGTCAATTTCCTTTGCTCCCACACGATAAAGGTCAAGATATAAGTGACCATAATTGGTACTGTATGCCAACTTTCTGAAATCATTTTCAAAATTATCTACATAACGAATGTCTTCAATGCCTGTTTTTGCAGTGGCTTCATCCGGTTTGATTCTTACGCCGGTCCAACGTTCCAACATGAAATCCGGTTTTAAAATGTATAATCTTTCGCTTACACTACCGTCTGCATCTTTTGTGGCAAGAAGAATTTCTTCTTTTCCCTCAAGTCCTGTTAAATAAACAAAATTTCTGTCTGCGAAGAATGGATAGTACTCATCATTGGTTTTGATGATTTCCTCTCCTGAAAAGATGACAACTATGGATCCTTCCGGCAATTTTTCGTAAAGTCTAGTTCTGTTACCCTTGTAAAATGTTGCTTCCATTGTTCTCCTAACCTTTCCTTAGTTTCTATGCTTTTTCCTCCATCAAATGGCATGCCACCTTATGGCCCGGTTTAATCTCCCGTAACTGTGGCATCTCATTAAAGCATCTCTCTGTTGCATACTGACATCTTCCTGCAAATCGACATGCATTCTTTGGATTGATCGGTGATGGAATTTCTCCCTTGATCGGTATTCTGGTGTTGGTC
>JAILCP010000098.1 GCA_024680055.1 Lachnospiraceae bacterium
GTCCATTGCAGTATCCAGTTACAATATGGAGAAGCATACGGGCCATGCATGGAATTATATTTGTTTGGACGATAGTTATGTATATGTTGACTGCACTTGGGATGATTTAAAAATGGTTAATGGCAGTTATAGTACCAGGTATTTTGCCGTTGATGAAGAGACCATTTCTGCAGATCATTCACAATGGGACAAAGATATTTTTAGCAAAAAGTGGATAGCATATTTATAAAATAATAAGTAAAGAGGTCACCTCAATGAGGTGGCCTCTATTTACGTGTTTACTGAATGCCCGGATGAGGCAATGTAAGAACCGTTGACAAATCCTCGATCAAGTTTGCATATAATCTCATGGCCTGTGTGTGATGGTCTTGAATGTAGACCAGATCGTCGGTTGAAAGTGCGTTGATAATATTGTTCAGTTCTGCTGCAAGAGCAGTAGCACCAATGTTTTTGGCGTTGTTATACAAAGTGGTTATCAGGATGGTGTAATTATCACGGTCTTTTTCGTGCTTTAACTCATCAAGCTTAACAATCATCTGTGGATCCATAAATGCAGGTAAAAGCTCATGGAAAAATACCACGTCATTGTTACAGAATTCCAATCCGGCCGAAACATCAATAATTTGTTGTAATTGATTGATAAAATAGGTTGTTTGTTCATCTTCGTATTCTTTTGAACTGGATTTGATTACTTTTTCATCAGGTAAATAGTTAAGAATCATTTCTTCCAGGGCAGCGCCTAAAATCGGTTTGGAAAGGTAATTGGTAAATCCTAGTTTCAAGTATTCTTCCTTGGCACCCGCCAAAGCATTTGCAGTAAGCATAATTACAGGAGTATCTTTATTTTTGTTTTTGGAGGAAGCCTGCATTTTGGCCAAGGTTTCGATTCCGTCCATATTAGGCATCATGTGATCTAAGAAGATCATGTCATAAGTCTGTTCCTCACATTTTATAATGCATTGCAATCCGGAGGTGGCAGTGTCTACCTGAATCTTGGTTTCTTTAAGGAGGCCTGAAACAACTTTTAGATTAACAAGGACATCATCTACCACAAGAATTTTGGCTTGAGGTGCCACAAACTTGTCTTTGGTGCCTTGTTCACTGCCGGAGCGGTTGTAATGAAGTTTTAAACTGTTAAGTGTGCCGGTGCTTACAATGGTTTGAGGAATTTCAACGGTGAAATTGGAGCCGACTCCGTATTCACTTTCTACTGTAATACTTCCACCCATAAGCTCGACCAACTGTTTGGTAATGCTAAGGCCAAGGCCGGTTCCTTCAATATGATGATTGGAGGAATCTTCCACGCGGTTAAAGGAATCAAACAGGTGAGGGATGTCATCCATTTTTATACCTTTACCGGTGTCTTTAACAGAGATTTTCAGTAAAAAGGTGGTGTCGGATTGTTTTTCCCCGAAAATCCGAAGAGTTACTTTTCCCGCAGGGGTGTATTTTACACCATTGCTTAAAAGGTTCAAAAGGATTTGTCGGATGCGGACTTCGTCACCGTAAAGGGCGCTAGGTAAATCTTTTTCCGTGTCAATTTCCAGAGAGAGGTTTTTATCCTTTGCCCGCATGTAAACCATGTTGTAACTGTCATTGATCAAGGAAGACAGTTCGTAATTTACATTGACCAGTTCGATTTTGTTGGATTCAATTTTCGAGTAATCCAAAATATCGTTAATCAAGGATAAAAGAGATTGGCCGGCCCGTTGCAGGTCTTTGGCGTAATCCTGAATATTGGATTCTGTGGATTCTCGAAGAATCATTTCGTCCATTCCTAAAATTGCGTTAATCGGTGTACGGATTTCATGAGACATATTGGCAAGAAATTGAGATTTTGCCTGTGCCGAATGAATGGCATTGGTTTTATCAATTTCTTTGCGTCCGTACTCGTGAATGCCGTCGATTATGGTTGTTACAATAATGAATAACAAAGCAATGCACATCATGGTGCCGTTGAAGGTAGTCACCTGAATTAAATAAAGAATCAGCTGAATCACACCGAAAATATAGCCCATCAAAAGACCAAATGCAGGGACTTTGTAATTCATTAGATCTTTGTTTTTAAAATCAATGAAAATGGTTGTAAGAGAGGTCACAATCAGCAGTACGTAGGCCACAATGGTAAAACGGAAACACTCTCTGTACTCCAAGGTGTCTGTGAAAAACATAATTCCTGATACCATAAAGTTCATCAGACAATACACCTCGATAAAACAGTAGATTTTTTGATATCTGTTGTTTTGCAGTGTGTCCAGGTAAAAAGAAATAGGTATCGGTAAAAGTATCAAAGCCAAAAACGGAACATCACTTACCACAGAAAGATTTGGGAACAGCAACTGTTTGATTGGGGCATTGAAAAACAACCAAATAGCGGCCAAAACAGTGGAAGCACCCACATGAACCAGCAGCAGATTGTGCATCTTAAATTTAAATGCATAAAGCCCGGCACATCCACAGGCAATACCGGCAGCGATTAAGATTATGGCCATGGTAATTTCAAAGGCGTGCATGCCGATAATATGTTTCCAAATACCGCTTCGGTTACCGTAAAAAATCGGGCTGATCATGCCGTTGTAGGAACAATCAGTAACGGAAATCATGGTCAGTGTTTTATTGCGGTAAGACTCATGCAAAGGTAAAAAGATATATGCAGCAGGAGATGTTTTTCCGTGGATACGGGATTTTTCTCCGGTAAAATGCATCACTTCCTTTCCATCCACAAGAAAGGTGATATTCTGACGACAACTTTGAAGGGCAATACAATCCTTGTCTGTAATATAGGAAGGAATGGTTGTTTCAATGGTGACAGGGATATTTCTTTTTACATCAAAAGTAACCGGGATAGATATTTTCTCACGGGAATGATCCTCCATCACGCGATACCAGGTGGCATCAAAAGGGGCACAACGAAAAGAATCATTCAACCCTTCGGATGGGAAAAATAATTCTCCGCAGAAAATATAGATGATACATAATATTGAAAAAAATACAAAAAGCGTAAGAATTACTTTTTGCAGTTTGGTAAGCATATTCATTGGTTCATCCTCCAAAAAACGTAGTTGGAATTCAATGTAATATTAATTCTATCAAATATGTAAGGTAAGGAAACGAAGGAAATTACAACAGTTTGAAAAAAAACTGTGAACGTATGTAGGAGAAAAAAGCAGGCAACAAGATGTAGATAAAATGATAAAACAAAAAAACTCACGGAGGGGACCGTGAGTTTTCTTGAATGAGAAAGTTTAAAAGGGATAGGGAAATCTGTTCAAAGGAGAACAGATCAAAATTTTTACTTGTTTTATCAAGTACAATTGTATAATACACAAAAGAAATGTTTATTTAAGGTATAGAATGTGAAAAAAATTTGTTTTTCAAAAATCTTTACTTCGCAGGACCCAAGAAATTACTTCTTCTTTTTCTTTGGTTCTATGACTTTAATAATACAGCTCACCTTTACTCCGTCCTTAGTGGCGTAAAGGTAGGCTTTTCCCTTTTGTCTGGCGGTAACAAGACCGGTGTCTGTAACATTAAGAATGTTGATATTGCTAACAGACCAGTGAACCGGGATCCCCGATGAGACATTGGCCTTCATTTGTACCGATTGGCCCGGCTTTAAGGTCAGGGTGGAGGCAGAAAGCTGAATGGTTGGCTTTTTTACCAAAACCTGAAACTGCATCTTTGTATTGTCGCAGCTGACCTTAATAATGGCAGAACCGTGTTTAATGGCGGTAATGGTGCCGTCCTCCTCAACGGTGGCAACAGAGCTTTTTGAGGATTTAAAGGTAGGCGCGTGCCCTGTTGAAGTGGTTGCTTTTAATTGGTAGGTTTGG
>JAILCP010000008.1 GCA_024680055.1 Lachnospiraceae bacterium
AACTATAAAGGATTGTACGTCGACAGGAAGCGGCTACTGGGTAGAGGGTGTGGTTTTATATGTTGCAAATAATTCCACCTTCAATATGACGGGAGGAACCATAGAAAATAATGAACCAAGTGGAAGTAGGGCTGGTCAGATTCCGGGTGTGATTTATCTGCATCCTGATTGGGGCAGTAACACTGCAAAGCTGCTTGGCGGTACAATCTCAGGAAACCAAGCAGTATATGGCGGAGCTATTTATAATGCCTCCACCGGTTCAAATAATAAAATAATAATTGGTGGAGACGTAGTTCTTAACGGAAATACAGGTACCGGAATTGATAATACCGGTACGGCATCTTCAAACATTTACCTTAATACAAATCAGTATGTTACATTTGAGGATGATAACCATTTAACGGAAGGTGCAAATGTAGGTATTTACACTAAAGATACGATTAGTGATTCACAGGACGTTAAGATTGCAACGGGAGCGCTTAAAGAAGATGCAGCATATATCCATTCTGATCTTACAGAGAATGCGGGCGTGGTTTACTGTGACGGCAAAAAGGACTGGGTATGGAACGGAGCGGAGTATGTAGAGCTTGCGGGTGAGGCGCATCATACACATGAGGCGGATACGCTTTGGTTATCGGTAGAGGCAGCTGGAAAGATTCCTGATGCACCGACGCTTGGCAGTGATGTAACCGATATTAGGTTGGCACATGGATACGAAGCAAATAGCGGAAGTTTAAGTGTTACAGCTACAGGTGCAGAAGGAGCAACGCTTAGTTATCAGTGGTACTCAGTAAATGCAAAGTCAAAGACCGGAGGAACAGCCATTGAAGGAGCAACGGAGTCGACCTATTACATACCTGTAGGCAAGGATGCGGGAATTTATTATTATTACTGTGTTGTATCATCTTCTCTTGAGGATAGTTACTATAAGTCATCAAAAACCAGTTCCGTAGCTAGAGTGACAGTTGTTGATTCTAATGTGCTGACAGTATGTGAAATTCCGGATCAGAATTATACAGGAAGTCAACTTAAACCGAAACCGGTAGTCAAATATTTTGGACATCTGCTGAAAGAGGGTACAGATTATGATTTGACTTATGGAACCAATATTGAGAAAGGAACCAAGACAGGTACGGTTACAGTAGTATTTAAGGATAGATTTAGCGGTGAAATAGAAAGGAAGTTTGACATTATTACAGCAGCATATTCCGGAACACTTTCGGTTGCGACACCGACCGGTATTGTTTATGGAAATGCAATTGGAGATGCACCGACAGTTTCTTCCACAGCAGGTTCTTTAGAAGGCGAGACAGTTAAGATTTACTATTCAACCTCTCCTTCCGGAGAAGGAATAGAGTGGGATAGTACTGCAAAGATTGATGCAGGTACATATTATGTATGGGCAGAGGTTGCAGCAACAGATATTCATGATATAGCAACATCTGCAAAAACCACGTTTACGGTTGCTAAGGCTACGCCTTCAGCACCTACCGGAGTTTTGGCAAACAGTTATGAAGATACCTATGATGTTGCAGTGACAATTCCAAGTGGTGATTCTTACGCGGATTATGAGTATTCCACAGACGGAACCAACTGGAAACCACTTCCGGCATTGAATAAGGGAAAATTTACACCGGAAGGACTCGCTGCCCATACGGATTATACCCTTTCACTTCGCAAGAAGGCGGACAGCAATAACAATGCATCAGTAGCTACAACGGCAACCCTTCGTACGCCTACAGATAAACTTATAAGCTATAATGCAAACGGCAGTACAGCAGGCGTGAAAAATACGGTAGTAACTGAAAGTAAAGTCAGTGCTGAAAGCGCTATTAAGAGAGCGGGATATACATTTACAGAATGGAACACTGCATCTGACGGATCGGGAGATTCCTACGAAGCGGGCGACGAAATTAGTGTTACCAACAATACAACTCTCTATGCACAGTGGACACCGAACAGCTATACTGTAAAATACAATTCGAACGGCGGAAACGGAACCATGAGTGACAGTCAATTTACTTATGGCACAGCTGCAAGCCTTAGTACAAATACGTTTACAAAATCAGGTTATGCATTCCGTGGCTGGGCAATCGGTGCAAGTGGAAATGTAGTATACAGTGATGGACAGCTGGTTTCAAATCTTACATCAGCGAACGATGGAGAAGTAACACTTTATGCAGTTTGGACAAATAATAGTTATTCTGTAAATGGAGTGATTAAAGAAGAAATTGACGGAACTGATGACATAACTATAGCTGCCGGTGTGACAGTTAAGATAATGCGTGGAAACGTAGAATACGATACGGTGATATCAGATACCAATGGAAAGTATACTTTTACCGGTGTTCCTGCAGGAATATATAACATAGTTGCAACAAGAACCGTCAATGGCAAGACACAAAAAGTTACATCGATGGTAGAAATAAACAGCAATATGACAATGTCCGATATTACAATTCCGACAAGCAATGTCAATTCTTCACTGGAACTTACCGGTGATAATACTCCGGCTGTTATAGTGGGCGGACTGGAGCAGATCGCAAAAGATGAATCCACATCGGACAGTAGCGTAGACGTCAAAATGACAGTGGAAAAGAAAGAAGAAAGTGATCTTACAGGCGACGCCAAGGCAGAAATGGAGGAAATCAAAGAGGTTGTAGGTACAGATGATGGAGGTAAAGAGCTTGAGTATTTGGATATTAACATGAAAAAGACAGTTACTAAAACTGTAAATTCTTCTTCAACAACGAATACAACCGCTATTACACAGGCCAGCAGAGTTGTGGAAATTGTGATTCCGTTTAAAACAATCGGAAGAAAGAACATCGGAATTTATAGATATCATGATGGAAAAGCCATAGCATTTAAGCAACGCTCAAGCCGTTTTCCAAGTTCAGCGTATGAGGATGGTTGGTATTTTGTGGATACTGTAAATCAGATGGTTGATATGTATACCGATAAGTTTTCAACCTACGCTATTACATTTGAGGAAAACACCGGTAGTGGAAGTAATTCAGATGGTGGCGGCTCAAACAGTGGTGGTGACGCAAGCGGTGGCGGTGGTTCAAGTAGTGATTCCGGTACGGTTACAGTACCTGTTTCCGGAGAGAAAGGAAGTGTTTCCATATCAGGAAACGTGAGTGGATCAAAGGTTACCATAAATGCAATTTCTGATGAAGAACTGGAAAAAGTATTTGGCGCAGACAAGAATGATGGTACTGTGGTTATCGATGTAAGCGGTTTTGGCAGTTCTGTTACAGGAATCAATATTCCGAAAAAAACAATGGAAGCCATAGAAGCTGCATCAGCTGACCGAAGCAGCGAAAATGTGCTCAGTATAAAAAATACGAATGGTACCCTTACCTTTGATGCCAAGTCTCTTTTGGCCATTGTAGATCAGGCAAGCGGAAGTGACATTCTATTTAACTTAGACGACATCAAAGAGGATGAACTTGACAGTGCTCAGAGAAGTACTGTAAAAGATATGGATATCGTCAATACCTACGATGCATATATTACCTGCAATGGTGTGCGTATAAGTGACTTTAAAGGTGGAGCCGTAACAGTAGGCATACCTTTTGAAGCAGAAAAAGGAAGGGATATAGATAATTATACTGTTTACTACGTACCGGATAAGGGAGCAGCAGAAAAGATGACTACTACATATAAAAAGAAGATGCTGACATTTAAAGTCACTCATTTTTCTAACTATGTAATAGCTTATGAGGGTGCGTCAACGGACACCGGATTGACAGCAAACGGAAAGAGCAAGTACCAGAACGGTTTAACCATCAATAAGGGATTTAAGGTATCTCAGTCCGGAAAGAAGGTATCCATCAAGTGGAGTAAAGTTGATGGTGCTTCCGGATATGATGTATATGCCCGTTATTGTGGTGGTAAATTCTCATCAACACCGGTTAAGACAGTGACAAAGAAGGTTACATCTGTTTCTATAACAAAGTTGAATGGCAAGAAGATCGATTTAACCGGAAAATACAAATTCTATGTTGTAGCCTATAAGAAGGTTGACGGAAAGAAGCAGGTGCTTGGAAAGACCATCGTGGCCCATATTGTGGGATCAAAGAATACCACCTATTCCAACCCGAAGAAGGTAACGGTTGATAAGGCAAAAGTTACTCTGAAAGTGGGAAAAACCAAGAAAATAAAAGCAAAGATTACCTTGGTGAATAAGAAACGAAAAGCTCTTTCAGAAGCACATGCGGCCAAGTTCAGATATGCATCTTCTAACAAAAAGATTGCAACAGTAAGCAAGAAGGGAACTGTTACAGCCAAGAAGAGCGGAACCTGTTATATTTGGGTATATGCAATCAACGGTTATGCGAAAAAAGTTAAAATAACAGTGAAATAAGAGGTTGACTTTTAAATAAGAAGCTGATATCATAGCCACTGTTGAAATTGAATTTACCCGTCGGAGGGTCAATATAGGACCGGAGAAGACAATGCAATTAAGCATTTTGTCTTCTCCGGTTTTTTTTATGGGAGGATGTATGGATATTTTAAAAGGAAATGTAAAAACGATGTATCTTAAATTTTTGGCTGCTTCTTTTGGAAGTGCGATGATCAGTGCCATCTATGGTGTAGTGGACATGGCTATGGTAGGCCAATATCAGGGTCCCCTTGGAACAGCGGCACTGGCAGTTGTAGCACCGATTTGGAATATTATATACAGCCTTGGAATTTTAACCGGTGTAGGTGGTTCGGTACTTCTTAGTGTTTCCAAAGGAGAAAACAATGAGAAGAAAGCAAATGATTATTTTACTAAGGCGGTCATTTTTACCGTTATATTGGCCGCAATTGTTTGGATTGGAATCGTTTTCTTTGACAAGGAAATTTTAACGTTTTTTGGAGCCGATAAGGAATTGCTTCCGTATACAAGAGCCTATGTGAAACCGGTAAAATTTGCAGTTCCTGTGTTTATGTTTTGTAAGCTCATAACGTCGTTTTTGCTAAATGACAATGCACCTGGCAGAGCAACAAAGGCTACATTAGCCGGAGGAATTTTTAATGTTGTAGGTGACTATTTTTTTGTGTTTGTTTTGGATATGGGTATTATGGGCGCAGGTATTGCAACGGTTATGGGAGCTTGCATTACCCTTTTGGTTCTTATGATTCACTTTGTAAAACCCCAAAATACCTTGAAGCTTACAAAAATTGAAAATAAAGGATGGGATTACCTGCAAATTGCCAAAATCGGTTTTCCTACCTTCATTGTGGACTGTGCAATGGGATTCATTACCATTTTATTTAATCGACAAATTGGAAAGTATCTGGGAAATGATGCCTTGGCAGTTTATGGGGTGATTGTAAATATCAGCACCATTGTACAGTGCTGCGGATACAGTGTAGGTCAGGCTTCTCAACCGCTGATTTCAAGAAATTACGGTGCAGGATTAAACGACAGGGTAAAAGCAGTAGTGAAATATGCATTTTTAACAGCGGTATTTTTTGCATTGGCATGGACCTTGGCCTTTATGTTGGCCCCTCTTGGATTTGTAAAAGTATTTATGAAACCTACCGCAACGGTACTTGCCATTGCACCGGCTATTATGAGAACCTATGGACTGTCATTTTTACTGCTTCCCGTCAATATTTTTGCCATGTACTATTACCAGTCGGTAATGGAGGCGAAAAAATCCATAGTAATATCATTAATCAGGGGAGTTTTTGTAAGTGCTCTTATGATTGAAGTATTGCCACTACTTTCTCCCGGGGCAATATGGTTTGCTATGCCTGTTACAGAGTTGGTTTGTGCAGGTTATTGCGTAGTTGTAAGAAAGTGATGAAATTCATAAGACACAAATTGGACGCATATTTTTCAAAATATATGTAGATATTGTACAAAAAATGCATAAAAGTTAAGCTTATTATTATATATGCAAAATATTGAAATAGTTTGCTAAAAATTGGTAAAATAATAGAAGATATGAACAAGGGGGTCAACACATGAAAAAACAGACAAAAGAAAAGAAAATTAGTGCTCAATTGCTTGTAGTACTGGTTCCGATGATTGCACTGTTTATTATTCTTGTTGCAGTGATTACGTTCTCGAGGTCCAGAAACATTATTACAAATGATGGAAAGACTGCTTTGAATAAGGAATCAATCGGAAATGCCAATGATATAGGTTCAACATTGGCGAACATCAAAGGTTATTACAACGGATTGGCAGACGACATTGAAACCGGAAATATAACAACCAAAAAGGATATGCTTGCTGCATTGAAATCAGGTATGGAAGAGTATCCGGACGTTGTTATTGATGTATATGTGGCAATGTCAGATAAGAGCTTTTATGATGGTGGCGGATGGGTACCGGATGCGGATTACGATCCGACCGCAAGAGCTTGGTATACTGACGGAATTGAAAGTGATACTCTGATATTGGGAGCACCTTCCGTAGATATGACAACGAACCAAATGGTTGTGTGTGGTTCCAGATCTGTAAATATGAAAGACGGAAGAAAGGGTGTTCTTTCTACGGATATTGTTTTATCCGGAATTTCAAAAACAGCCAGTGCATATAAACCGGCAGAAACCGGAGCAAGTATGTTGTTTGGCGGAAGCACAGTCATTGCATCCAAGAACGAGGATTATGTAGGAAAAGATGTAGCTGATTTAGCAGATGACGCATTTTTGCAATCTGTATACAAATCCATTCAGGATGGTAAGACAGGCAGTGTGGTTACCATTAAAGATGGAAAAAAGGACTATCTGGTAGCATTGACCAATGTACCCGGAACTGATTGGGTTTTGGTATCCTACGTTAAAAAGAATGATATTTTAACCGAGTTAAATTCACTTACTGTTGCAACAGTAGTCTTAGTAATTGCAATGTTGATTATCAGTACAATTGTAATTATAATTTTAATCAACAAAAAGATTACAAAACCGGTTACAGAGCTTACCAACACCATTGTAAAGATTTCCGAAGGAGACTTTACCGTAGCCATTAATGCCACCGGAAATAATGAAATTGGTAAGATGAATGATCGTATGCACGATTATGTAGACAGAATGCGTGCAACTTTAGGTGAGATGAAAGATGTTACCGAGAAGTTGTCAGAAGAAGCCGGCTTAAGCCGTTCTGCATCCAGCCATATGAACGATCAGGCAGGACAGCAGAGTACTTCTATGGATCAGATTCGTGAAGCTATGGAAGGCGTTGCAATGTCAGTTACAGAACTTGCCAACAACGCAACCGAACTTGCCATGGCAGTAACAGAAACCGTACAGCAGGGAGCTACCGTACGTAAGGTTATGGGTGAACTTCTTGACAAGGCGAAACAGGGTCGTGAGGAAATGGATACCGTACAGAATAACATGGGTAGCATTTCCGCATCTATGAATGAAATGAACGAAGTGGTAAAAGTTGTGGATGAAGCAGCTCAGAAGATCAATTCCATTGTAGAAATGATCAACTCCATTTCATCACAAACCAACCTTCTTTCCTTAAATGCTTCCATTGAGGCTGCAAGAGCAGGAGAGGCAGGAAAAGGATTTGCCGTTGTTGCAAGTGAAATCGGAAATCTTGCCAACGAAAGTGCCGAGGCTACCACCGAAATCGGAAATATCCTTGGAGATATTACCAATCAGATTAAGAAACTTGCAGAGCGTTCCGAGGCCAGCTTAAAGGATATTACAGTTAGTAACGAATCTGTAAGTGTAACAGGAACAACCTTCCAGGATATCTTTACATCTCTGGATGAGATTGGATCTTCTGTAAACGAAATGATTGAGAAGATGGATAAAGTCAATGAAATTGCAACTACGGTTGCAGCCATTGCAGAAGAACAGTCAGCAAGTACCGAAGAAGTCACAGCAACTGTGGAATCAGCAACTGTCAGTGCACAGGAAGTTGCAGATGAAAGTAAGAATGTTGACTCCAGTGCCGTTACTGTTGCAGATTCAGCATCAAAGATTGGCGATTTTGTAGACACATTTAGAATTTAAAAAGATTTTTTACCAAGGGTCTGCCTGAGGCAGGCCCTTTTTTCGTGTAAAAAACGTGTAATATTCATCTGGATTTTATAGATATACAAAAAAAGTGGAAAAATAACGAATAATATGCATAAAAAACACTTGACAAAGCATAGTTATGCATTTATGATAGTACCTATCAGATTAATTATGCAGTAATTAATAATATTTATGCATCGATAGAAAAGGGATGCGCGTTGAGAAAGGAGTAGAAATATGAAGATGAAGAAATTAATAGCACTTGGAATGACCATGGTGATGGCAGTAGGAATGTTATCCTTAACCGGTTGCGGATCAGAGAAGAAAGAGGAATCAAAGAAGACAGAAGAAAAGGAACAAGAGGTACTTACCGTTGCATTGTCACCGGATTTTGCACCAATGGAGTTTGTTGATACAACCAAGTCCGGACAAGATCAGTACGTTGGCTTTGATGTTACTTTAGCAAATTATATTGCAGATGAAATGGGAAAGAAACTGGAAATCAAACCAATGAGTTTTGATGCATGTCAGGCTGCAGTACAGAGTGGAAGCGTGGATATGTCCATTTCCGGTTTTTCCTATACAGAAGAGCGTGCAGAGAATTTTAACCTGTCTGATTATTATTATGCAGGAGACAACGAAACCGCTCAGATTATAATTACAACAAAAGAGAACGAAGGAAAGCTTACAAAAGCAGAGGATTATGCCGACCTTACCGTTGGAGCACAGACAGCATCTTTGCAGTACAGCCTTTGTACAGAGAACTTACCAAAGTCAACCAAGGTAAAAGAATTTGGTGATATCGGAACTGCAGTGGAGGCTCTTCGTAACGGAAATATCGATGCACTTGCAGTTGCTCAGGGAAATGGAGATGCCATTATTACCGCAAATGATAGTTTGGCAGATTCCGGCTTCCAGTTTGAAGTAGATGACGCAGCAGAAAATAACGTAATCCTTATGAAGAAGGGTGATGATGAACTTCTTAAAGAGGTTAACAAGATTTTGGCAAAAGCATACGAAGCAAAATTATACGGCGGATGGTATGAGGATGCCAAAGAACTTGCAGGAATTAAAACCTCTAAGGATGTTACTTACGATGATGAAGGTAAGGAAGAGAAATAATGAGTGAATATATATCTAATATCAGCATGATTTTAAGTAAATATTGGGACGTGTTTTTCATTACAGGAGTGGGATATACCCTGCTTCTGGCGTTGATAACCGTAGTTTTTGGCGCATTGCTTGGATTGATCTTTTGCCTTGGAAGAATGTCCAGGGTGAAGGTTTTGAACTGGATCGTTGTGGCAATTGTGGAAGTGGTGCGTGGAACCCCAATGTTATTGCAGTTATATGTAGGTTACCTTCTGGTGCCTAAGGTTTTACCTTTTACCGTTACAGAGTTTCAAAGTATTGCAGTGGCGTTGATTATTAACTCCGCAGCATATGTTTCGGAAGTATTTCGTTCCGGAATTCAGGCGGTGGACAAAGGGCAGAGTGAAGCAGCAAGAAGCCTTGGTTTATCTGCTTCACAGACCATGCTTAAAATTGTTATTCCACAGGCGGTAAAGAATATTATTCCGGCACTTGGTAACGAATTTATTACCATTACAAAAGACACATCCTTGGCATCCACCTTCTTTGTTGGAGAGTTAATGACTTCTTATTTGAAAGTTCGTGGAGCAACCTATCTTACTATGGAATGTCTCTTCATTGTAGGAGCAATCTATTTTGTACTGACATTTATTCTTAGTAAGTGTATGAACGCATTTGAAAGGAGACTCAAAGCAAATGATTAAAACGGTAGGATTGACAAAGAGTTTTGAAATAAAAGGGAAAAAGGAGTCTCTTCAGGTTCTTCGCGGTGTGGATGAGGAAATTAAAAAGGGAGAAGTGGTTTCTATTATCGGACCTTCCGGTGGTGGAAAGTCCACCTTTCTTAGATGCTTAAATCTTTTGGAGGTACCGGATAGCGGAAGTATCTTTTTTGAAGGTGTGGATATTACCAAACCCGGAGTGAACATTGATGAACACCGTCAGAAAATGGGAATGGTATTTCAGCATTTTAACGTGTTTCCGCACTTATCGGTGCGTGAAAATATTACCCTTGCCCCAACCCTGTTAAAGAAAAAGACCTTGGAGGAAGCCAATGAAATGGCGGATCAGCTTCTTGAAAGAGTAGGATTACTGGATAAAGCGGCGGAACATCCAAATCGTCTTTCCGGTGGACAAAAACAACGTCTTGCCATTGTCAGAGCATTGGCTATGGAGCCGGACGTAATGCTTTTTGATGAACCTACATCTGCATTGGATCCGGAAATGGTTGGTGAAGTTTTGGATGTTATCAAAGGACTTGTGAAGGATGGTATGACCTGTGTGATTGTAACCCATGAAATGGGATTTGCAAGAGAGGTGAGTTCAAGAATTTTGTTTATGGATGGCGGCATTATTGCTGAGAGCGGAACACCTACAGAATTGTTGGAACATCCACAGAATCCAAGAACACAGGAATTTTTATCAAAAGTATTGTAAAAGTGAGGTTACGTTATGGTAACGAAGCAGCAGTTATGGAATTATATTGATGAAAACGCCAAGGATTACCTGCATATTTCCCACAAAATCTGGGAGTATGCAGAGTTGTCCCTGCAGGAATACAAATCGGCGGATTTGTACAAGGAAGAATTGAAAAAAGCAGGTTTTACGGTAAAAGAAAACCTGGCGGATATAGAGACAGCCTTTTGCGGAATTTATACTGCAAAGGAAGGATGTAGCGGAAACTGGGAAGACCTTCCGCATCCCATCATTGGTATTTTAGGAGAGTTTGATGCCTTATCCGGACTTGGTCAAAAGGCGGGTGGAACAGAAAAGGAACCTTTTATCAATGACCTGGGAGAAAAGGGCAGTAACGGTCATGGTTGCGGACATAATATGCTGGGAGCAGCCGCATTTGGTGCAGCCTGTGCCGTAAAACATTATCTTGAAAACAATAAAGAACTGGAAGGCACCGTGATTTTTTACGGCTGTCCGGGAGAAGAAGGCGGAGCCTCAAAGGCTTTTATGGCCAGAGAAAAGGAATGGCAGCATTTGGATCTGGCACTAACCTGGCATCCGGGAGATCAGAACAAAATCGTTACCGGCACCAACAATGCCTGTACCCAGGTGCTGTATAAATTCCACGGAATCAGTGCCCATGCGGCAGGCAATCCTCAGATGGGAAGATCTGCCCTTGATGCAGTGGAGCTAATGAACGTGGGAGTGCAGTTTTTACGTGAACATATGGATCCGGAAGCTTTTGTGCATTATGCCATTATTGACGGTGGAGGTGTATCCCCCAATGTGGTACAGTCTGAGGCCTCTGTTTTATACATGGTAAGATCAAGACGTGTGCCGGATACGTTGAAGCTACAGGATAGAGTGGACCTGATTGCAAAAGGCGCAGCCCTTATGACAGAGACGGAGTTTGATCGAATCTTTGTGGACGGTACTGCAGATCTGGTGCCAAATACCACACTGGAAAAGGTGCTTCAGAGTAATCTGGAAGAAGTGGAGCTGCCGACCTATGAGCCGGAAGAAATAGGGTATGCAAAAGCTATCTTTGAAAGCTATTCCGGGGAGACGAAAAAAGACTTTTTATGTCAAAAGGTAGAGACCTTTGAAAGCAATGATCATTTTTCACCGGGTTCTACGGATGTGGGTGATGTGAGTCATCAGACACCAACGGCTCAGTTCAATGCAGTGACGTTTCCGTTGAATGCGCCGGGTCATTCCTGGCAGAACACATCTTGTGCAGGAAGTACACTGGGTGAAAAAGGAACCATTTATGCAGCAAAAGTGTTGGCAGGAGCAGCGGTGGATTTATGGAATCAGCCGGAACTGATAGAGAAAGCAAAAGAAGAATTTAAGGAAAGAACAAAGGACACACCATATGTATGTCCGATTCCTGAAAATGTGAAAGCTTATATCGTATAAGGATGGGTGGCCGTATCTGATGGATACGGTCATTTTTGTGTGAACAAAGGGGAGAATAGCTATTAATGAATAACGTGGTGTGTTATAATTTTATTTATCAAAATTGGGAATATTGATGGAGCGTGTTATATATGAATGAAACCATACTTTACTATGTGGAAATTAATGTATTATGTTTGATTATACTTTCAATTTTATTATGTTCTTATTCCGGAGGTAAACGTGGTCAGGCGGATGGATTTTGGTATAAGGCCCTAATTTGTATGATCCAGTTGTACTGTGTCTGTGATATTTTTGCCATCGTATTTAAGGGAAAACCGGGAACTGGGGCAAGTGTCATTCTTTGGATTGCAAATACCATGTATTTAACACTGCCAATGCTGATGGTTCTTTGCTGGGTGGAATTTACCAAGATACGTACGGCAACAGACTATAAATTCAGTGGTTGGGTTTTAAAATTTGACAAAATTGTTTTAACTGTGGGTCTGATTACCGTGGCGTTATCTTTATCATCTCCGGTTACCCATTTTGCTTTTACCATGGATGCAGAGAATTTATATCATCGACATATTGGTGCATATTTGATTGCCATTAACTGTTATTGGATCTTATTTTATGTGGCAATGAAGATGTTGATTATCTGTAGACGAGGTACTACATTAGAGGGAAGACGTTTTGCCAATGTTTTATTCTTATTTATTTTTCCAAGTTATATTGCTTCCTTTGCCCAGGTACTTCTCTACGGAAGTACCATAGCCCAGACCGGATATACCTTGTCTATATTGATTATTCATATTGGATTCTTACAGGTGCGAATTTCCAGGGATGCCCTTACCGGCCTGAATAACAGAAAAGATTATGAAAATATGCTGGACCGTCTAAAGAGAGGAAAAGGCGGAAGGGCTTTGATTGTTATGGTTGATGTGGATCATTTTAAACATATCAACGATACCTATGGACATATGGAGGGAGATAATGCCTTATGCTCTGTGGCTAGAATTCTGGAACAGGCCAGTATAAAATGTCGAACGGTCAGTAAGTTTGACATCTATCGTTACGGCGGAGATGAGTTTATTTTATTTTCCACATTTTTTAACGAAGAAACGGCGCCAAGTGTTACAAATGAAGCGTTGGAAGAAACAAGGAAGCAGTGGAACGAGACCGGTTCTGCCCAATATGAAATCGAATTGAGTGTTGGAATGGCATATGGTAGTTTTAAAAATGAACCAGAATTAAAAGAAATCATTGCAAAGGCAGATAACGATATGTATCGGGTGAAAGCAATGCGTAGATAAAAGGAAGATATTATCATGGATGACGGCATTTTTTCGGACACAATTACTACATAGATAATGCAAAGTTACTTGATAGAAAATCATTTTGGAATTTGGTATAATACTGGTGAATAAGAATTGAAAAAGAGAAGATTTGGGGTGATGCTATGGAAACAAACAAAATACCCATCGAGAGAAAAAATAAATTGGATTCCTTATATGAAGCATTTTCCATTATCGGGGATGACACCTATGTTTATCTTTGCGATATGAAATACGATTGTTCCAGATGGTCCAAAGATTTAGTGGATGCATTTGGGCTGCCGGGGGAATATATGTATGGAGCAGGCGACATTTGGGAGGAGCATATTCATCCGGATGACAGAAAGGTATTTCACGAAGGAATTCAATGCATTTTTTCAGGAAAATCCGCCGGACACGATATGCAGTATCGTGCGAAGAAGAAAAATGGTGAATATGTGGTATGTACCTGCCGTGGAATTGTAATTAATGACGAGCAGGGACAACCGGAATACTTTGGTGGTGCCATAAGAAATCATGACCAACAGGGACATATTGACAGTTTAACCGGATTAAGAAATCAGTATGGTTTTTTTGAGGACGTGAAACGTCATATTAATAATAAAACACCGATGCGCGTATGCATTATGGGCATCGGAAGGTTGACGGAAATCAACGAGATGTACGGTTATGGCGTTGGAAATAAGGTATTGCAGTATTTTGGCCGGTATCTTATGGATCACGTGGGTAATCGTGGGGGTACCTATCGTCTGGACGGAGCGAAGTTTGCAATAATAGCGGAGACCCAGAGCTTCCGCGAAATTAAAAAATCCTATGAGGCCATTCGCAGACGTTTTCGACAGGGGCTTCATATTGATGATGTGTTCATCATGGTGGAATTAAATGCAGGAACCATTTCGTTGGAGGATTTTGCAACAGATACACAGACCATATATTCCTGCCTGAATTATGCATATCAGGACTCGAAGTTGAAAAAACACGGTGATATGGTGGAATTTCTCAATCACCTAAAAGGTGACAAGCGAAATCAAACCGAGATGATTTATGCCATCCGGGAATCCATCAATCAGAATTTTAAAGGATTTTATCTTTTGTATCAGCCAATCATTGATTCTGACACAGAGGAGGTAAAAGGGGCCGAGGCTCTTTTACGCTGGAGGGACGAGAAGTATGGTATGGTTCCGCCGGATGAATTTATACCGGTATTAGAGCGCGATCCACTATTTCCAAAGCTGGGTGAGTGGATTTTAAGAACCGCCATGGAGGATACCAAGGAGATTCAAAAGATTATTCCGGAATTTATGATTCACATCAATTTATCATACGCTCAGCTTGAGCGAATTGATTTTACCGATACGGTCTGGAATGTTGTGGAGAGTGTGAAATTCGAACCGGAGTATTTGTGCCTCGAAGTAACGGAACGATGTAAATTGTTGGATATGGATCTTTTGGAAAACGTTTTGGTGTCACTTCGGGCAGGAGGCATTCACGTGGCTTTAGATGACTTTGGTACGGGTTATTCTTCTGTCAGCTTGTTGAAAAGTATGTATTTTGACACCATTAAAATCGATAAAATCTTTGTGCAGCGAATTGAAGAGAATGAAAAGGAACGAGCGCTTTTAAACAATCTTTCTCAAATTGCATTGTTATACAGCGGCGAAGTGTGTGCAGAGGGAATTGAAACCAGGTGCGAGGGTGACGTATTAAAAACATACGGTATCCAGAAATTTCAGGGATATTATTATTCAAAACCAATTGAGCTTGAAAAATTCCTTGGACACCTAAACACTGATGAGGGTACATCTTGTTTTAAGAAAAATGAATATAACGCAGATTAGATATGTTTTGGAAGTAGCCAATTCCGCTTCCATGAGAGAGGCAGCCACCAGACTTTACATTACGCAACCGGCGCTCTCCAGTAGTTTAAAGGAATTGGAAGAAGAACTGGGAATATTGATATTTGAACGAACCAACAAGGGCATCACCCTCACCGGGGAGGGGCGCGAGTTTGTTACCTATGCCCAAAAAGTGGTGAATCAATACGAAATTATGGAAGATCGTTATCTTTCCAAAGATAAAGGAAAAGAGAAGTTTTCCGTTTCGACCCAGCATTACAATTTTTCCATAAAAGCATTTACAGACGTGGTAAAAAAGAACCAGCCACACCACTATGAATTTTCCATTCATGAAACCAAGACCAAGAACGTGCTTGAGGATGTGAGAACCATGAAAAGTGAGATTGGAATCATCTCGTTTTCCGGTGTAAACGAAGCTGTGATAAAAAAGCTGATTCGTGAATACGGTCTTTTGTTCACACCTTTGATGAAGCGTGAAACCTACATCTACGTGTGGGAAAATCATGTGTTGGCCGGTCGGAAAGAGATTTCCATCAAGGAACTCTCGGATTACCCTTGTGTTTCCTTTGATCAAAGTGATGACAGTCATTTTTACCTCACTGAGGAAGCCATGGCCAATTATAATTTTCAAAAATTAATCAAATCCGACGACCGGGCCACCTCCATGGAGATTATTTCCGAACTTCAGGGATATGCGGTAGGTTCCGGAATGCTTTCCGGGGACAGTGCCATTTTAAAAGGCCTTGTCTCCATCAAATTAAAAGAAGAAGATCCTCTGACCATAGGATACATTTGTAGAAAGGGGAATACCCTGTCATCCTATGGCCAAGATTATGTAGAAGAATTGCTAAAATATAAAGAAATTTAGTGATAAGCAAAAGTTATCACTAACGATAAAATCATCTAAATTTTCAATCTGTGATCACCGTGATAGGATAATACCATCAACAATAAAGGAGGCCAATCATATGGGTGATTACAGATTTGAAACATTACAACTGCATGTGGGTCAGGAACATGCAGATCCAACATCGGATGCACGAGCAGTACCGATCTATCAGACAACCTCTTATGTATTTCATAACAGTAAGCATGCCGCTGACCGTTTTGGTTTGGCGGACGCAGGAAATATATATGGCAGACTTACAAATTCCACACAAGAAGTTTTTGAAAAAAGAATAGCGGCTCTTGAAGGAGGCAGTGCGGCCCTGGCTCTTGCATCGGGTTCGGCAGCCATTACCTACACCATCTTGGCACTTGGTGCACAGGGAGGTCATATCGTGGCGCAAAAATCCATTTACGGTGGAAGTTATAACCTTTTTGAGCACACACTTCCCCAATACGGTATCACAACAACCTTTGTTGATATACACAATCATCGGGAGGTGGAGGAGGCAATCAAAGCAGATACAAGAGCAATTTTTATTGAGAGCCTTGGAAATCCGAATAGCGATATACCGGATATAGAAAGTATTTCAGAGATTGCCCATCGACATCATGTGCCGGTGGTAGTGGATAATACCTTTGCTACGCCATATCTGCTAAGGCCCTTTGAACACGGCGCTGACATTGTGGTACATTCAGCCACAAAATTTATCGGTGGTCACGGAACCACGCTGGGAGGCGTCATTGTGGAATCCGGTAAATTCAACTGGAAGGAAAGCGGTAAGTATCCAAATATTACAGAACCAAATCCCAGCTATCATGGTATTTCTTTTTATGACGCGACAGGTCCGGCAGCCTTTGTTACTTATGTAAGGGCGATTTTGCTGAGAGATACAGGAGCCACCATAGCTCCTTTTAATGCCTTTTTGCTGTTACAGGGACTGGAAACTCTTTCCCTGCGTGTCCAGCGTCATGTGGAAAATACCAAAAAGGTGGTGGATTTTTTATCCAACCATCCAAAAGTAGAAAAGGTCCATCATCCTTCCTTAAAGGATCATCCGGAAAATGCTCTTTACAACCGCTATTTTCCGGAGGGGGGAGCTTCTATTTTTACCTTTGATATCAAAGGGGGAAGAGAGGAAGCATGGAAATTCATTGACGGATTGGAGCTATTTTCCCTGTTGGCCAATGTGGCTGATGTGAAAAGCTTGGTAATTCATCCGGCATCCACAACCCATTCCCAACTTTCAAAAGAGGAGCTTCTGGATCAGGGAATAGGGGAAAGTACCATTCGTTTATCCATTGGAACAGAGCATATTGACGACATTATTGCAGACTTGGAAAAAGGTTTTGCTGCAGTGTAGAGAAGGAGAGGATAAGGAAATGTCAAATATTTATAAAGGAACCGTAGATTTAATAGGAAATACACCACTTGTGGAGTTAACAAGAATTCAGGAGGAATTTAATCTTCAGGGAAAGGTGCTTGCAAAACTTGAGTATTTTAATCCGGCAGGCAGTGTGAAAGATCGTATAGCAAAGGCAATGATTGAGGATGCAGAAAATCGTGGCATCTTAAAAGAAGGTTCGGTTATTATAGAACCTACCTCAGGCAATACCGGTATTGGACTTGCTGCAATCGGGGCGGCAAAGGGGTACGAAGTAATTATCACCATGCCGGAAACCATGAGCGTGGAACGAAGAAACATTATAAAGTCTTATGGCGCCAAAATTATCTTAACCGAAGGCTCTAAAGGTATGAAAGGGGCCATTGCCAAGGCCAAAGAAATTGCGGAAAACACTCCAAACAGTTTTGTGACTTCACAGTTTGACAACCCATCCAACCCGGCCATTCATAAAAAAACCACCGGCCCTGAAATATGGAAGGACACCGATGGTCATGTGGATATTTTTATCGCCGGCGTGGGAACCGGTGGAACCATTACCGGAACCGGAGAATATTTAAAAGAACAAAATCCAAACGTCAAGGTTGTGGCCATAGAGCCGGAGGATTCCCCGGTATTATCCGAAGGAAGAAGCGGCGCCCACAAGATTCAGGGAATCGGAGCCGGTTTTATACCGGAGAATCTTAACACAAAGGTTTATGACGAAATCCTTAAGGTTTCCAATCAGGCAGCTTTTGATACCGCCAAAAAATTGGCACATAAAGAAGGAATCTCCGTTGGTATCTCTTCCGGCGCAGCCCTTTACGGTGCCATCGAATACGCAAAGCGTCCGGAAAATGCGGGAAAGAACATTGTTGTTTTACTGCCGGACGGAGGTGATCGTTACTACTCCACACCACTTTTTGCCGAATAAAATTTGGGCTTCACAGAATAATCAAACACTTGACTGAAATAATTTAGAATAATGATGGGAATTATGGGAAGATTATGATAATATAAGGTCATAAACCATATAATCATGAACAATTATTTTTACGTACATGCTTATATATGATGTGGGAGGTGTTTGGATGAAATTTTTTGTATGCGAAACTTGCGGTAATTTTGTGGGAATGATCAAAGAATCCGGTGTTCCTATGATGTGTTGCGGTAAACAAATGACAGAACTTGTTCCGGGTACATCCGATGGTGCTGCTGAGAAACATGTACCTGATTTTACCGTTGAAGGAAACAAGGTAACAGTGAAAGTAGGATCTGTGGAACACCCTATGACCCAGGAGCATTATATTGAATGGGTTGCTCTTGAGACTACAAAGGGAGCACAACGAAAGGTATTAAATCCGGGTGAGAATCCTTGTGTAGAATTTTGTTTAACCGACGATGATGCGGTGGTTGCAGTGTATGCATATTGCAATTTGCATGGTTTGTGGAAAGCAGAATAAAGCTAAGAATGTATCGGGCAGTGGGTATAAACCCACTGCCCTTTGTTGTGGATAAGGATATTTGTGATATAATTTTACTTGTAAGACTTAAGAAGAGACTTGAACAAAAGGAGGAGAAATAATGGAAACAAAAGGATATTTGGAATTTATTGGGGATGAATTACAGAAGCTGACTGCAATTCCAAGTCCGACAGGGTTTACAACAAAGGTAGCTTCATTTGTTATGGAGGAATTAAAATCTCTTGGTTATGAACCTACCATGTCACACAAAGGAAATGTACATGTGGTTCTTGGGGGCAATGAACATCCGTTGGTTTTGGCTGCTCACGTGGATACCCTTGGTGCCATGGTTCGTTCCATTAAAGATAATGGACGTTTAAAACCGACCACCCTTGGTGGTCATCAGTGGCCTACTGCAGATGGGGACAATTGTATGGTATTTACCAGAGACGGCAGAGAATATACCGGTGTTGTTTTAAACAAAGAGCCATCTGCCCATGTTGCTGACAAACCGGTTGAAACCAAAGAGGAAAATATGGAAATTCTTTTGGATGAGAATGTAAATGAAAAGGACGACGTTTTGAAGCTGGGTATTCAGACCGGGGACATTATTGCCATGGACCCTCGTACCGTAATTACCAAGAGCGGATATATTAAGAGTCGTTTTCTTGACGATAAACTTTCTGCTGCAACACTTCTTGGAATTGCGAAATGGGTGAAAGAAGAAAAGGTCTCATTAAAGCGTAAAGTAACTTTAATCTTTACAGTATACGAAGAAGTGGGGCACGGCGGTTCCTTTATTCCGGAAGATACAGAAGATATGATATCTGTTGATATGGGATGTGTAGGTGACGATCTTGGATGTACGGAACGTATGGTATCTATCTGTGCCAAGGATTCCGGTGGACCATATAATTATGATCTGACTACAGATCTTTCCAATGTTGCAAAGAGTAAGAATCTTGAGTTTGCCATTGATGTTTATCCGCATTATGGTTCTGATGTGGAAGCTACTTTGCGAGCAGGCTACGATATTCGTCATGGTCTTGTAGGTGCCGGTGTCTATGCATCTCATAACTATGAACGTTCTCATATGGACGGAGTAAAGAATACTTTTGAACTTTTGAAAGGCTATATTGAATTATAAGTCTTTATCTATTGCCCTGGAGGTCAAACTCTTTGACCTCCAGGTATCTTAAGCGGGATTCACCGCAGTACTATCAATATTGGAAATATGTATTTATACGGAAGGAAGTACATACGTGGAAATTAGCGTTTGTATGGAAAACGGCGCTGACGTGGAAATCGGCGTTTTCCAGGAGTATTTACGGGCGCATGAGTATATATAAGTAGTTGCCCGTAGAGAAAATTTGCGCGGAAAATTTTTTTACGGTTAAATGTGAAATATTGTTATATTGCCCGTAGGGAAATTGAAACGATTTCAAAATTCTAACGGGTATAAGTGTGTCATTGAAAAAATGATCGTAATCACTCCCAAGTGGTTTACGGGCATAAATAGGGAATGGAAATATACCCGCATAAAATAGAAAATCAAATTTTTTTTTGACGGGCGGGAAATGTATAAGTAGGATTTGCCCGTAGAAAAATTGAACAAAGAAAAATTGGCTTACGGGCATAGACGCGAAAATCAAAAATGCCCGTAAAAATGGAGAGAGGAGAGAAAGAATTGAATAATTATAGAGAGGAATTAGGTATTCAACAGGATATAATAACAAAATTAAAAAAAGAACTGGAGAAAAAACGGTCACGATACCGTGGATTAGAGGACAAAAAGATTCGAGTATCCAATAGTAACGGACATCATCAGTATTATATTGTGGATCCAAGTACAGGAAAGAAAATCTATGCCGGAAAAGGACAGGAAGGATTTGTCAGGCGCCAGGTACAACGCGAATATGAGGAAAAGCTAAGTAAGAAACTGAATACTATGGATAGGGAATTAAAGCGTTTTTTGAGGAAGTATGATTTTGAGAAAATTAAAAAAGCTTATGAGAATATGCCAATAGGTAAGAAGTTGTTGGTAAAGCCTTTGATACAGTCGGACATTCAGTATATAGAAGAATGGCTGGAAAGTCATCCGGGAGGAAAGAATCCATTTCCGCAAGAGGGAAAATATCAAACAGTAAAGGGTGAAAAGGTAAGATCCAAATCTGAAAAAATCATTGCTGATGCATTGGAACGTCATAAAATTCCCTATCAATATGAACCGTTGATAGAATTAAACGATTATCATGTGATGTATCCGGATTTTGTGGCACTAAATATAAGAACAAGAGAACAGTATTACTGGGAACACTTAGGATTAATTTCGGATATGGAGTATGCTACGAAGAATATGAGAAAGATGCAGATTTATGAGGAAAATGGGTACCTACTCGGACAGAACCTGATTGTTACCATGGAATCTGCTGAAATACCATTGCAGATGAAACTTGTGGAAGAGAAAATAAAAGCATTTCTATTATGATTTGCAGAGTGCTACAATAGAGGAAGATAAATATATGAAAGGTGGTAAACCCATGAAGAAAAAAGTGAATATAGAAGACTATGCAAATGAAATAACAAAAGCCTTAAAAAGTGGTATTTTATTGAATACCAATGGAGATAAATTTAATTCCATGGTAATTGGATGGGGACATCTTGGAATATTGTGGGGACGACCAACGTTTCATGTGTATGTAAGACAAGGCAGATACACCAAGTCTCAACTGGATAAAACAGGGGAATTTACCATAAGTGTTCCGTTAAACGGAGTGGATGGTGAAATTAATAGAATCTGTGGATTACAGTCAGGAAAGAATATTGATAAAGTAAAAGAAGCAGGATTAAAACTGGAGGATCCAAGCATCATTCATACACCGGGTATTAAGCAATATCCACTGACTTTGGAGTGTAAGGTTTTGTACGTTCAAGAACAGGACCCACAAGAGATACCGCGGGATATCAGAGAGAAATCCTATCCACAGGATGTCCCGGGTACAGAGCCACTGGCAAATAAGGATTTTCACACCATGTATGTGGGAGAGATTGTGGATGCATATATAATTCAGTAAGAGGTATTTCCATGAACCAAAAAGAACGAAGACAATTTCTTATTAAAGAACTTATAAAAGAAAACCCAAGATATGCCAAAATACAGATAGGTAAAGGCGAAGAACAGGAAAGACAGCTACTGCGCTCTCTTATGAATGTACGTATGCCGGCTCCGATTTCAAAAGAATTTGAAAAGGTGCAGGATGCATATCTTCAAGAGAGAAACAAAGAGCGAGGAGTGGTGCCTCTTTCAGAAATGGAGCAGATACAACCGGAGTTGTATTTGTGGCAGGGCGATATTACCCGACTTTCCTGTGGGGCCATAGTCAATGCAGCGAACAGTGGAATGACAGGGTGTTATCAGCCATGCCATAATTGCATTGACAACTGTATCCATACCTATGCCGGAATACAGCTTCGAAACTATTGTCAGGATATTATGGATGCTCAAGGATATGAAGAACCAACAGGACAGGCAAAGATAACACCGGCATTTAATCTGCCCAGCGAATACGTTATTCACACGGTAGGGCCTATCGTAAGTGGACAATTAACAAAAGAACATGAGCAGTTGTTGAAATCCTGTTATGAATCCTGCCTTGGGATAGCAGAGGAAAACGGAGTGGAATCCATAGCGTTTTGTTGTATTTCCACCGGGGTTTTTATGTTTCCAAATGAAAGAGCGGCACAGATTGCAGTGGAAACGGTAAAAAATTATAAAAAGACCACAGGAAGCAAGTTACAGGTAATATTTAATGTATGGAAAGATAAAGATTATGATATTTACCGAACATTACTTGAAGGGTAAAGAATAAAGCGGATGACCATGCTTTTTTAGCATGGTCATTTCAGACTGTAGACAAAGTCCACGGCATAACGCCGTGGATTTTTCTTTGCAAAAGCACCAAAAATCCAGTATTTATCTGGGATTGAGCTACTTTTTCTGGTAAAATAGAAGTATCAAAGTTGGGGATGGTGATTGCCTTTATGATGACTTCTAATACTGAAAGAAAACGTGAACAGATGCAGTTTGTAAGCATGGATGACCT
>JAILCP010000009.1 GCA_024680055.1 Lachnospiraceae bacterium
CAGCTGACCTTAATAATGGCAGAACCGTGTTTAATGGCGGTAATGGTGCCGTCCTCCTCAACGGTGGCAACAGAGCTTTTTGAGGATTTAAAGGTAGGCGCGTGCCCTGTTGAAGTGGTTGCTTTTAATTGGTAGGTTTGGCCTTTGTACAGGCTCACAGAGGAACCGGAAAGCTTGATGGTGGTAGGAAGTACTGTAACAAAACAGTAGGCTTCAAACCCTTTTACCTTGGCTGTGATCTTTGCGGTTCCCGCTTTTTTGGCAGTGATAATTCCATAGGTGTTGACAGAAGCTATGGAAGATTTGCTGCTTTTGAAATTCGGTTTTTTACCGGAATAGGTGAGATACAAAAGTGCATACTCGTCACCGATTTTCATGGTGGTCTGATTGCAGGAAATCATAACAAAATCAGTACCCTTTGCCTGTACCGGTAATTGTTGAAACAGTTGAAAAATTAATAACCCGCTTAGAAAAAGCGATGTTATGAGGTGAACCCTCCTTGAATTGTGTAAAAACATGATGTGACCCCCTTTTAGGGTCCTGCGAAGTGAATTTAGAATACTACGTTTTTACCTATTTGTAAAGGGAAATATTGCATAATGCAAAGGTTCATGTTATGATGATACTCGTTCGAAAAACTGTTAAAACATTGGTCAGAGAGGTTAATTAAAATGAAATTAGGAATTGGAAACGATCATGCAGCCTATAAGATGAAATTACAGATCAAAGAATATCTTGAGTCTTTGGGACACGAAGTTGTGGATTATGGCTGTGATTCTGAAGAAAGTGTACACTATCCGGTTTACGGAGAGAAAGTTGGAAGAGCAGTTGCAAGTGGAGAAGTGGAAGCAGGAGTTCTTATTTGCGGAACAGGAGTTGGAATTTCCATTTCTGCCAACAAGGTAAAAGGAATTCGAGCAGCGGTATGTTCTGAGCCTGTAACAGCCAGACTTGTGAAAGAGCATAATAACGCAAATATTATTGCCTTTGGAGAACGTATTGTAGGTATTGAAACAGCCAAGGCCATTTGTAGTGCATGGCTTGATGCAAAGTTCCTTGGAGGACGACATGCCACACGTGTGGATATGATGATGGATATTGAGAACCGTTAGTTAGTCTTACCTCATGCCAGGGTTGTAAAGCCCTGGCATTTTTGTATATATTCACAAATTTAATGAATAAAAAGAAATAATAGTGGATTTTATTCATAAAGATGGTATAATAATTCAATAAAAGTGTTTGTACAAAAGTATTATGAGGGGGATTTGAATGAAAGAAAACAACACACCGGGAAAGAGCAATGTAAAAGAGGTCCGACAGAAGGCAATTTTGGATCTTATTGCAAGTGAAAAAATTGCAACACAAAACGATTTGTCACGAAGATTGGAAGAATCGGGATTTCCGGTTACCCAGGCCACCATATCAAGAGATATTCGGGAACTGCGCCTTGTAAAGGTGGCAGAGGCCGGCGGAAATTATCATTATGCCGTTGGGAAAAGTGAGGATAAGTACCAGGCTTCCAATAAGTTTCATTCTATTTTTACAGCCTCGGTGGTGAAAATTGACTATGTTAACAACATGGTGGTTGTAACCTGCTATACCGGAATGGCCCAGGCAGTATGCGCCTGCATCGATAGTTTGGAATGGCAGGGACTGGTGGGAACCATTGCCGGTGACGACACCATTTTAATTATTACAAGAGATGATAACACTGCCAAAGAAATTGCAACAACATTAAAGAGTATAAAATAAAAAGAAGCTGTCATATCAGAGAACTGATATGGCAGCTTAATTTTTAACTAGTTATTTTGGTCGCAGGTAAGTCCGGAATGATAATCTGTTCCAAAAAATAAGTCGAAATTGCATTCTTCGTGGGATGCGACTCCAAAAAATCCGCTCATGTTCGATCTCTTATTCCATATTCATTTTGTGTTACGGGGTATATACCCAACATTGCTATTATATAATATGTTGGGCTGTTTGAAAAGGAAACGGAATTTTCAAATAGTCGCTCAGGTTTATAAAAATTATAGAATTGTATTTTTGATTGAAATGATAAAAAAATTAATTAGACAATTTTATGGAGTGGTGTTACTGTGAAGAAAATAACAAATCTGCGTTATGTTGCTGGGTGTCCCAAATCGTCCGATGGTCCAAATGGCGATGTTAGATATGGTCAAGAAGGACAATGTAGGGATTGCTATTTGATTGTAGCAACTGAGAATAATCTTTTTGTATATCCTAATCAGGGAATGGGATGGTATGCAACGGAAAAAGCAACAGGTGAAATATGGTACAGAGGTGAGATGATATGAATATGAAAGATAAGAAATTTTGGATTCTTATGGTGATATCTTCTCTGTTTATTCTTCTTTTTGGTGGATGTACCACTTCAACAGCCGATAGTGGAAAAGATGCTACGGACCAGGAGAAGAAACTTTTTACCGCTATGTTGGTAGACTCCAACAAGCAATTGTATGGTGTGTCGGAGTTGGCGGCTATGGGTGAGAAGTCTCAGATTTATGAGAAAAAGAACGAAGAAGTGGCCAGCGCCTGGAAGCGGGAGGTTGGTGAGTGTTTCGTGGATGAGGCTGCTTTCGAGAACTTTTATAAAAAACTCTCAGAGATGGACTTCGTGACGAGACGGATGGATGCCAGGGATGAGATGGAACCTGTGGAAGTGTCCTGTACCAAGGTGGATGGGGACGTGCGATATCTGACAGCGAAGATTCGAAAGACGGATTGGCAGTCCAATACCAAGACCCTAACGTTGAAGTGGAAGTTGGCCGAGGCAAAGGATGGCCTAATTGAGACGGTGGAGCTTGTGGATGATCAGAATTATCTGGCGGCGCCGACGGTGTCCGAGGCAGAAGAGAAGCTGTTTCGCCAGTTGTGCTCCTATCCTAATGATACGGTGTATTTGTTGCCGGAAGAAGCGCAATATCAATATCAGGAGGACGGCGATGAAGTGAGCGAGGAGAGAAAGGCAGCAGCCGAGGAATATAGTAAGCGTCTGAAGGAGAATTGGAAGAAGACCTTTGGGGAGTATTTTGAGAGCGAGGCGGATTTTGAAGCTTTTTATGAGGATATGGTGCTAGAGTCCAGATTTTGGCTTCCGGAGCGCATGGAGCATAAGGACTACCGCAAGATTGAGAAGGTAGAGATGTGGGCCGGCGACATGGAAGAGGAGTTCCATCATCTGTACACCAGAATCGTATTTCGCGATGGGAAGGATGAGCAGCAGAAGGTGGAAATTGATTGGCGCATTTTCATGGGAAGTGATAAGCCGGAGCTGATTAAGAAAATTGAAATGGTGGACGACGGCGGTTTGTATTTGAATTCAAAATAGAGGAAGCGGTGCCCTTTCGAGGGTACCGCTTCTTTTCATATTTTTATGTGTTCCGGAATAGAAGTGAAGAGAGTACATGATTGACAGCTCTTTTGTTTAATCGTTTTGATCACAGGGAAGACCGGAATGATAACTTCGGTTTCCGATTTCTTCTCTCCATTTTTTCAAATAATCCCGATCAAAGTGTCCACGATCCAGTGTGAACAGTTTTCCGGTAATTTCCAGTAAATGTAAATAGTCAAGTCTTGCATCTTCTAAAATATCAAAGAAGTCTTTGTCACTGGTTTCAGATGGTACCCATGGATTTTTCCAGGTATCATGCATTACATTTAAAACATCCCCAAATCCTGTTGGCTTATCACTTGGTATCATGATTGAAATGGGGTAATATCCAAAGAACCGTTTTTCAAATCTGGATACCAAAGGGCGCTTAAACCCAATGGGATCGGATAAAAGCCAGGTGCCAAAACGTACAGAAGTGATGGCCGTCTTTATCATTGCGTAAGTGGAGTGGTATTCCGGATAAGTATGGAAGATTGCTTCATTCAGCATGGACGAAACAACACGCCACTGTCTTGGGTGAAGACGTATGGTTTTATATTGTGGAAACTCAGACGGTTTTTTATGTTTATAGTAATCAAGTAATTCCCGGTCCAATTCTGTTTCATAACCCATATGACCGCTGTAGTATTCCTGGGTCTTCTCATGGGCAAAATGGGTACGGTCATAGATAAACGGATGAGCCGTGGAATCTAAGGAGTAGTGTCCCAAAAAACCAAATACGTAGGCCATGGCAATATTCCTGTCTGCTTTTTCAAAAAAAGAATTGCAGCTTAAAAGCAGATGGTATAAAAAGCAACCGGTTCTCTTTTCATGCATAATGGATCCTAAATTATCGTGATGAATCAGATAGGATGGTAAAAAGTAAAAAAGAAAATCCGGTCCCTGAAGTCCAAGGCAATACACGTCCTTCTCCGTAGAAATTATATGTCTTACATAGTCATCGGGAATGCGATGGTATGTGGTTGAACCAAATAAATAATGTGTATAAAATCCGGGCATAGGTAATCTCCCTTCAAATTTAATTGTGTGTTCTTTGGTATTATATCATACGCGTCCCTTTTATGGTACAACCCATTTGCTATACTTTTTCTATCAAGAAAGACCCCAAAAGAAAGGAGACGGCAGTATGACAGAGAAAATGATGTATGGTATAATTGCGGTAGATTTTGACGGGACCTTGTGCCAGGACTGCTATCCTATGATTGGACAAGCCAATGAAGAATTGATCCATTATCTCAGAGAACAAAAGAAACTGGGAAGTAAGATTATTTTATGGACCTGCAGATGTGGTGAGACTCTTAAAGAGGCCGTTTTGTGGTGTGCAGGGCAGGGACTGATTTTTGATGCTGTGAATAAGAACGTAGAAGAAGTGATTGAAAAATACGGATCGGATTCCCGTAAGATTTTTGCGGATATTTACATTGACGATAGGGCGGAGCAGTGGCCTTACGAAAGAAACTTGAAAGTGGTTTAGGAGGACGTCTATGAAGTATGGAATTGGAATCGATGTGGGAGGAACAACCTGTAAACTGGGACTGTTTGACAGCCTTGGAAAGTTACATTATAAATGGCAGGTTCCCACCGAAAGAGAAAGGGCAAAACAGTTACCGGCAACATTGATTTCATCCATAGAAGAAGTCAAAAAGGAAAGAGCCATTTTGGATCAACAGATAGCAGGCATTGGTATAGCGCTTCCGGCGCCGGTTACGGCAGAGGGAAAGGTGGGAAGACTCACCAATATCGATTTGGATGCACAGGTTTTGATAGAGACTTTAAAAGAACAACTGCAATGTGTTGTAAAAGTGGGAAATGACGCCAATGTGGCCGCACTTGGCGAATTGCATTATGGAGCCGGAAAAGGAGAGAAGAACCTGGTGATGGTAACGCTGGGAACCGGTGTAGGCGGCGGAATTATTATGGACGGAAACATTGTATGCGGCGTACACGGTGCAGGTGGTGAAATAGGCCACATAAAGGTAAAAGACCGGGAGAAGCGCCGTTGTGGCTGCGGAAAATGCGGTTGCTTGGAACAATATGTGTCTGCCACAGGAATCGTCACCATGGCCAGGGATAAAATGGAACAGGGCATGGGAAGCGATCAATGGAAGGAAGAGGTTTCAGCCAAAGATATTTTTGACCTTGCAAAAGCAGGGGATGAGCCTTCCCTTCAGGTGGTGGATGAAGTGGGTCGCATTCTTGGTAAGGCACTGGCAACGGTGGCCTGTGTGGTGGATCCGGATGTATTTGTAATCGGTGGGGGTGTTTCCCTTGCGGGAGACATTTTACCACAGGTGGTGCAACGGTATTTTAGAGAATATGCTTTTCCTTCTTGTGATGAAATTTTGGTGAAACAGGCCGTTTTAGGTAATGACGCAGGAATTTTTGGTTGCATGGGATTAATTTTCCAACTATAATATACTGTAAATGGGGAAAGGCTTGGTATTTATGTCAGATAAAAAGAATCAAGGATTTTTTGAAAATTATAGATATTGTAAAGACTGTATGAAATTATTGCCCTCAGAGTATGAGTTTGACCTATGTCCAACATGCATAGAGCAGCGGTTATTCAGAGAAGTGCGAGATTATATTCGTGCAAATGACGTAACGGAATATGATGTGGCAGATAAGTTTCAGATACCGGTACGACGTGTGAAAGCATGGATTCGCGAGGGAAGAATTGAATATCAGAAGACGGAAGATAAGAAGATTGTGGGATCCCGTTGTGCAAGATGCGGTGAGCCGATTATGATTGGTGATTTTTGTCCCCGTTGTATTAAGTATATGCAGGCGCCTAAGGCAAGACTTAAGGGCGAATTTGAGAATATTGATGCATCCAGAATGAGATTTTTGGATGACAAGAAATCGTAAAAATAATAAGGAGTTGATTCAAGTATCCGGGATAGATACAAGAACAACTCCTTTTATGATTAGATGACATGAGAGAAGATACAAAGGAAATGAAGAATGCTTCCTGCCAGCACAAAAAAGTGCCACAGGGAATGCATGTATTTCACTTTACTTCCAATACCGAAAATAACGGCTCCAACCGTATAGGCAATGCCGCCTGCAATAAGAAGTTTCAAGCCGGTGGAAGACAGGTTGGCCACCAGGGTAGGGAAGGTAAAGACAACGCACCATCCCATTACAAGGTAGCAACCCATGGAAAGTTTCTTGAAACGTTCCAGGTCAATTACATTTAATATAATTCCTACAATAGCCATGGTCCAGATAATGCCGAACAAAGTCCAGCCAACCGGGCCCCTGAGAGTAATCAGGGTAAAAGGTGTATAGGAACCGGCAATTAACAAAAAGATGGTACAGTGATCGCAAATACGAAGTATGCGTTTCACAATGCTTGGTCTCACACCATGATAAATAGCGGACATGGAATAAAGAATAATCAGGCTCAAACCAAACACAATGCTGGATGCCACTGCATACCCGCTTTGATGGAAAACGGATCTTACAAGGCACAGTGTTAAGGCAGCCACACCAAGAATGGCGCCAAGTCCATGGGATATTGTATTAATAAGTTCCTCACCGAAAGTGTAGGTGGGAATTGGTATTTTTTTAATTAGTTTTTGTGCTCTCACATCGGTCATAACTAAAACCTCCTAACGTAGTTTTCAATACTACATTACATCGTTAATGGGGTATTGTCAAGGTCGGGGTGTGGTTTTTCATAAAAAATAAAAGAGAGAGGTGTTGAAATGAAAGAAACAATTTATTCCAGATTGAACCAGATTCCCAAAGGGGAAGCGGGGAATGAACTGATAAATGCCTGTTTGGTTGTGGAAGGGGGCGCCCTTCGCGGATTATATAATCAAGGGGTTATGGATGTATGGATGAAGCAGGGAATTAATTTTTCCTGTGTGATTGGTGTCAGTGCAGGTGCGCTGGCAGGAATGAATTACGTGTCGGGACAGATTGGAAGAAGTGCAAGAGCCAATCTGGGACATCGCCACGAAAGTGATTATATGGGACTTGGTGCTTTGAAAAAAAGTAAAAGTTTCATTCGCCTAGATTATCTGTTTCAGGACTATGAAAACATTGAACCATTAAATGCAGAACGGTTTTATGATGAAAAAAGACGTTTTATCGCTGTGGTAACCAATGTGGAAACCGGACAGACCGAATATATGGAAAAGGGAAAATGTTCCGATATTCTGGCAGCCATAAAAGCGTCTGCATCCATGCCATACGTCTCCAAACCGGTGGAAATAGACGGAGTTCCGTATCTGGACGGAGGCTGCTCTTGTAAGCTTGCCTACCAGTGGGCGCTGGATCAGGGCTATGAGAAAATTATAGTAATAAGAACAAGGGAACAGGGCTTTCGTAAAAAAATAACCCATCGAAATCTGGAGGATCGTTTTTATAAAGATTATCCGGAATTTGCAAAAACCTTAAGTGTCAGCAATGAAAAGTACAATCGTCAATGCGCAGAAGTTGAACGGCTGGAAAATATTGGACGGCTGTTTGCTATTTACCCTTCAAAACCTGTGGAAGTTGGCCGGGTGGAAGGAGACATGGAAAAGCTGGGGCAGCTTTACTGGCTTGGTTATTCCGATGCCTTAAGCAGTATAGAACGATTAAAAGAATATTTGGACAAATAAAAAGGGCTGTCGCACTAAGTAATTAGTGCGATGCCCCTTTTCGTCTATAAGGTGCTTGCGCGGGCCAAAGCCGCATCAATATTTTCACAGAGATTTTCTTCCCCAAGCCGTTCTATAAATTCGGCTTTCTTTAAAACATGAAGAGGTTGTTCATTTACGTGGGATAAAAGAAGGGTCATCTCTTTCTTTTTACAGGTGGCAAGGGTTTGTTCCAGGGCCTCTAAGCCATTTACATCCATGGCAGGCACGTTTCTCATACGAAGGATTAAAACCTTTTTATCCGTTTCTCCTGCAAACTGTAAATAGTCGTGGGAGACGCCAAAGAACATTGGTCCTAAAATTTCATATACCATGGTATGCTCCGGTACGGATTTTAAATCCATATCCACAGTCAATTGACTTTCATCCAAGTCTTCCTTGTAGATCCACTCTCGCATTTCTGCCACGTCAGACATACGCTTCAGGAATAAAAAGGCTCCAAGCACCATACCGATTTCAATGGCTACCACAAGATCGAAAAAGACTGTGAGAAAAAGGGTAACAAGTAAAACGGCAATGTCGCTTTTTGGGGCTGTTTTCAGCATTTTAATAAACACACGGTAACCACTCATGTTATAAGCTACCATAATGAGAATGGAGGCTAAGGTGGTCATTGGAATCAGGGATGCATACGGCATCAGGAACAAAACAATCAGCAACAGTGTGACTGCGTGTACCATTCCCGCAACCGGAGTACGTCCTCCATTTTTTACGTTGGCAGCAGTTCTTGCAATGGCTCCTGTGGCCGGTATTCCTCCAAACAATGGGGAAATCATGTTTCCGATACCCTGGCCGATCAATTCTGCGTTGGAACGATGCTGGTCTCCAATCATTTCATCGGATACCACACAGGATAAAAGGGATTCAATGGATGCCAGCACAGCGATGGTAAACGCCGGTGATATCAACTTCTGAATCAGTGGAAGGCTCAGTTGTGGAAAGGTAAATTTAGGGAACCCCGGTGTGATTTCATATAAATCTCCAATGGTAGCCACCGGAAGATGAGCTAAATTTACAATTAAAGTGGTTACAATAATGGCGATCAAAGATCCCGGAATTTTCTGGGAAACTTTTGGCCAAAAGATTTGAATCAATAGGGCAAGGGCGCCTATGGCAAAGGTCACAAAACTTAAAGATCCCATATGTTTTGCATAGGCTACGATTTTTTCAAGAAATTCAGACGGAACTGCGCCCATGGAAAGACCAAAAAAGTCTTTGATCTGTCCGGCAAAAATGCCGATGGCAATTCCCAGAGTAAATCCTACCGTGATGGTTTTTGGAATAAATTTGATTAAGTCTCCAAGGTGTAAAAGTCCCATAATGACCATAATAATTCCGGCCATAAAGGATGCAATCATCAATCCGTTGGTACCGTATTCTTTGATGATGCCGTAAATGATAACCACAAAGGCAGCAGTAGGACCACCGATCTGGACACGACTTCCTCCCAGGAAGGAAATAAAGAAACCTGCGAAAATTGCAGTATAAAGACCTTGTTCCGGGTTTACTCCACTTGCAATGGCAAGGGCAATTGACAGCGGCAGGGCGATGATGGCTACGATTAAACCTGCAACAACATCTTTAACAAACTGTTCTTTTGAATAGTTTTTCATGGTTGAGAAAAACTTGGGTTCAATATAAGCGAACGATTTCATAAGACTCTCCTTAAATAAAATATTTGAATGGATGTTTTAAAATATATAAATGAATATATTTAGACAGAACAACACAATTTTACCACAAAGGTCTTTATTCATCAAGGTTTGAATTTTGTACATTTTGATGAAACAAAATTGAGAAACCATACATCTAACAGTCGGGTGAGATGAGGTATGTATACCGGATGGAGGAAACAAAATGTGGAAAATAAGAATTCGAAAAAGTACGATAATGACCCTGGCAATTGCTGCATGTCTTTCTGTTGCAGCCTGTTCTGCCCGGGAAAATGATGCAAAAGGAGCAGACAACACACAAAACGTGTTACGTCAGGCAGAGGATGATTTTGAAACCGTAAAGAAATACGGGTTGGACAATGTGGGAAAATCCGACCTGGTGTTTAAAATAGATGCAGATTCGCTGGAGGAGCACAAGCATTACTACATTGTGGATGCCACTTTTTATCATAAGGAAAAAGGTTCTGAAGAAGAGGTAAAAGATGGTGTGCTTGCAATTCGTAAAAATGCTGCTATCGGAAGTTATGCCAAAGAAGACTATGAGAGTATTAACGAAGACAAACTGCAGGAGGACGAATCCTACGACGCAGTGGTGTTTGACAGTGAAGGATATGTGACACTTTTGGGAAATACGGAAGATTAGTATCTTTGCCCTTTTAAAAACCCATTGTTATTTGGTACAATGGAGAATATGAAAGGAAAGATCTATGGACCATAAGAAAAAAAAGAAGAAGAGCCACCGTGGCTTTTGGATATTTGTAAAAGTTCAGATATTTCTTATGTTGCTGGTTGGGATTGCCGTTGGGTACTACTACATCGGCGGCTATGCCAAGGAGGTAAAAGCACTGCGGGAAGAGGCAGAGAGTTTTGTAAAGAATTCCGATGAAAGCACGTTTAGCCAGATTCAGACCACAGAAGTGTATGATGTTCATGGGGATTTGATATCCACCATTATTGGAGACAAAGACGTTTATTATGTAAGCTTCCAGGATATTCCTGCCGACGTGGTAAATGCCATCATCAGTATTGAAGACAAGAAATTTTATAAGCATATAGGAATTGATTTTGAGGCCATTGCCCGTGCGGTTGTGGCCATGATAAGAAACGGCTCGGTAAAACAGGGTGGCAGTACCATTACCCAGCAGTTGGCCAGAACCGTATTTTTATCCAATGACCGTACCTGGGAAAGAAAGGTGGAAGAAATCTATATTGCCCTTGGGTTGGAGCGAAAATACACCAAGGATCAGATTATAGAATTTTACCTGAATAACGTATATTTCGGTAACGGTAATTATGGTATAGAAGCAGCCAGTCGAGGGTATTTTGGCTGTTCCATAAACGAACTGGATTTGTCCCAGATTGCATATTTATGTGGTCTGCCAAACAATCCAAAGATTTACGATCCACTGACTCATTTGGATAATGGTGTAAAACGTCGAAATCGTGTGCTGTACCAGATGTATAAGGATGAAGTGTTAACGGAGTCTCGCTATAAAGAGGCCAAAAGCGAGAAAATTGAGCTAAAGCTGACCAAAAGAAAACGAAACGATTATGTGGAAACCTATACCTATTATTGTGTTATCAGAGAATTGATGAAGCAACGCGGTTTTCAGTTCAAAAACTTTTTTGATTCCGAGGCGGAGCGAAAAACTTATCAGGAGGCTTACGACACCATGTATGCAGAGTGTCAAAAGACCCTGTTCTCCGCGGGCTACAGGATTTATACGTCCATTGACTTAAAGCAGCAAGCAAAGCTGCAAAAGGCCATTGACAATAACCTTTCGGATGACACCAAAAAAACGGCAAACGGTACCTACAAATTCCAGGGTGCCGGTGTGTGCATTGACAACATTACCGGTCGTGTGGTAGCCATTGTGGGCGGACGAAAGCAGAAGGCCGAGGGGTATACCCTAAATCGAGCCTTCCAAAGTTTCAGGCAGCCCGGTAGCTCCATTAAGCCGTTGATTGTATATACGCCAAGTTTTGAAAACGGTTACACACCGGACAGTATTGTGGAAGACAAGAAGATTGAAGGAGGACCAACTTCCAAATCCTACCTTGGTAAAATGACAATTCGAAGCGCCGTGGAAAAATCCAGAAACTCTGTGGCATGGCAATTGTTTGATGAAATCACACCGGAAGTAGGTTTACAGTATCTTCTGGATATGAATTTTTCCAAAATTCACAGCAATGACTATTATCTACCGGCAGCTCTTGGTGGTATGTACCACGGAGTATCGGCCTTAGAGATGGCCTCCGGCTATGCAACCATTGCCAATGACGGATTTTACAGAACTCCGACTTGTATTGTAAAAGTAACAGATGCCAAAGGTAATATTATTCTTCAGACAGAGCAGGAGGAAAAGGCGGTTTACAAAACCAATGCTGCTCGAATGATGACCGATGTAATGCAGGGGGTTTTAACACGGGGAACCGCCAAAGGAAAGGGCTTAAAAAATATGCCTACCGCCGGAAAGACCGGAACCACCAACGAGAACAAGGATGGTTGGTTTGTGGGTTATTCCTATTATTACACCACCAGCATTTGGGTGGGTTACGATAAGCCTACCAAATTAAGCAGACTTCAGGGTGCGACTTATCCGGCACAAATCTGGCACGATTACATGGAACAATTACATAAAGGTCTTGAAAAGGTGAAATTTAAATCTTACGTGGATTATGACAACCAGGAAGTGGACAGTGAGTATGATTTAGAAGAAACCAAAGAGGATGAATAAAAATAACGGATGGAGCAATTACTCCATCCGTTTGCGTTCTTTAAAATAAACCGGAATAAAATTATATGCCCGAATAAGGCAATCGGCCTTATCAAAATTCATAGAAACATTTTCAACGTAATGGGCGTCAGAACCAACGGTTACATAACGTCCTCCAAGAAAATGATACAATCTTAATATTTCGTTCATGGTCTGGTAGCCGTTTTCTGTACCAAGACGACGGGTATTAATTTCCAGGCAAATGTCATGGTCAATAATGAAATTGAAAATAGCCTCAAGGGCTAACCGATGATCGCAGACATGAAGCTCCGGGTCGTCATAGGTAGCATAGCGACACATATAATCAATATGTGCCAGAGTATCAAAGTCATGATAGCGTTCGATACAAGAAAGCATAGTATCAAGATAGCGAGAATACGCTTCCTGTTTGCTTTTATTATTATAATAGTCAGGGAAAGCGATGTCTCCATTGACGCAATGAATAGCACCGATGACCATATCAAAAGGATAAGAGTCCACCGTTCTTTTCACAGAATCCAGGTTATCCATTTGCAATCCCATTTCCACACCAAGCAAAAAACGATCATTTCGATAAGGAAGATAAGATGCAAAATATTCTTTTGGATTAAACTCAAATTTAATGTCGCTTCCTGAATAGTTATAATCCATATGTTCTGTAAGAATCATTCCATAAGGGTGATGATTGTTAATTTTCATTAATTCTTCAACCCGTTGATGAGAATCCTGAGAAAATGGATAAGTATGAATATGTGTATCGTATTTAATCATTAATCTTTCACTCCAAAAGTGCACAAATTTGTTGCGTAAAAAAATACTACAATATTAGAATATCACATTTCTAGAATCTTGACAATTTGTCTCAATTAAGATACAATTCTATTTGTTGCAACGATGCGTGGCTCAGTTTGGTAGAGCGCTGCGTTCGGGACGCAGAGGTCGCAGGTTCGAATCCTGTCGCATCGATACAAAAAAAGAATCGCCTTTAGGCGGTTCTTTTTTTTGTATCGATAGGAACGTATTGCACCTGCACCCTTTGATGGAGCCAATGCAGTAGTTCGGGCGCAGAGGGCCCACGACGTCCAGTGGACGTCGGATTTGGGCGGACCGAAGCGAAGCGAAGACCGCAGGTTCGCCTTTAGGCGGTTCTTTTTTTGTATCGATAGGAACGTATTGCACCTTCACCCTTTGATGGAGATCTTTAACATTGGTAACACAATAGAAATATTTATATAGTAAGATAGTCCAAGATAAAAGACAAAAGGAGCATGAGCTATGAAAAAAGCACAAAGAATTCTATCACTACTATTAGTTCTGGTTATGGTATTAACCATTGTACCTATGAACACACAAGCGGCAAACCCAAAACTCAACAAAACCAAGAAAACCATGTACGCCGAAACATGGTGCACTTTGAAGGTGAAAAACTACAAGTCCTCTAAGGTGGTGTGGTCTTCAAGCAATGAGAAGGTTGCCACTGTTCACAGCGGAAGTGTTTATGCCGTTGCAGAAGGCAAGGCTACCATTACAGCAAAGTGTGGAAAAAAGAAACTGAAATGCAGGATTACAGTAAAATACACCACGGAACAAAAAATAAAAGCAATTGGTGACTGGTATATTGGTGGCGTATGGTACGACGGAATTGTTGCAATGAGGGATTATTCTTACAATAAAAAGGGTGTCAATGTAAAAACCACCCTTAGCAAGTTGAAAAAGAATTATGCCAAGATGGAAGACTATAACACTTTTATGGAAAGCCTTTCCGACAGTAAATATGCCGAATTGAAAAAAGTGTGGTCGGTAATTAAGGTCGAAAGTGATAAACAGTACAACAGCATTATGGCATTTGATTGGAACGATTTTCAATCCTGTGCTGAGTGGTGGAGTGCTTACGAGGCCGCAAACCTTCCAAGTGGATTCCCTAGGTGGGAAGAACCGGTGGACACTACGGTGTTATCAACTTACGTACAAGATTATATTGAATTATTATAGCAAAAAAGGGCAATGGACATTGCCCTCATTTTTTTAGGTTTAAACATCAATTTCAAAAACAAGATAATTCGCTTCATCGAGTGCTTCATTAGATACAATAATTTTTCCATGATATTCATCAACGAGCTTTTTTAGATTATATAAACCAAGACCATGTTTTTTATCGGAATTTGGCTTTGTTGTATATCCTTTATTGAACATGTTGTTTTGTATAGTCTCATTTAAAATCTGGCATTTGTTTGAAATACGGATTTGACAGCGATTATCTTGAGAATTCAATACGAGAAAAATAACATCATTTTCTTCGATGGCTTCTAAAGCATTATCAATCAAAATTCCCAATATAGTTACAAGATCATGTTCGGGCACACTTGTTTGTATGTCAATTTTTTTGAGTTGAATTTGAAGATTACGGTTTTTATGAATTGCCTCACAGTATTTGCTAAAAAGAAAACCGGCAAGGACTTTATTGTTCATCTTTAATAGAGTAGTATCACTAAAACCATCTGCAATATAGTCGGAGTATTCAGCAAGCTTGGAAACTAACGCGTCGTAGTCAGTACAGGTAACCGGAAGCATACGGATGGCTTGAATATGGTTATCGTATTGATGTTGACGAATCCGGACTTGGTCAATTAACTCATTGATGATAGGGAGGTACGTTTCATAAGCGTGCAGTTCTTTTTCTTTTTCGGCAAGGCGTTTTTGGTTAGAAAAAACTTCCCAATTAATAAGTGATAATACAATTAGAGCGGAAACAATATATATTAGTATTCCAAAGTAAGCTTGTATATCCATTTTATAGAAGCAGTTGATAAAGAATGAAATGGAAAATAAGCTAGCTGACAATGCTTTTAAAGTAAAGTTATTTTCAATTAAGGAATAGCATTTATACTTTTTTAGAAATAACCCTAAGATGAAGGAAATCGTAATGGTAAGCAAATTTTCAAGAATTGGCAGGTACGGATTGGTTAACAGATTCGGTACATGGGAAATAAAAAAGATTAATATAGTTTGAATAACGGTTACAATAAAATAACAAAGGGAATAGATAACGATGCTATCAACAATAGATTTTTTAAAAAGAAAAAGTATAAATAAGAGCTCTATTAAGCATAAGCAAAACGCTATAAAAAGGTGAAAGGAAGAGTTGCTTTCAATAAAGGATGAAGCACCACAAAAAGGTATCATTAAATAGGTTCTTTTTACAGAATCTTTAAGAGAAAGCCCTAATAAAAAGCTTACAACAATGTAAATAATAACTAGTTCTAAAAAGTCTGGAATTATAATTTGTAACATGAATATTCTCCTTTGTATTAGTCTTGTAAAGATTATTTAATGAATTTTTTCCTTTGAGCATCTTCTCTATGAAAAAAACCATTGTCATAATATGATATTTAAAAGAAAAATGCAATAACAGATGATTCAAAAAAACAGAATGCACGGACTGATAAAAAAATAATCACACAAAAATCTGTTGTTTGTTCCTTTTAACACGCTGTTCATTCCAATATGTGACGGTTATATTGAAAAAAATTATGTTGGAGGTATAATTGGCATGAAAGGGTGTAAATGCCCCATGGGCATATTAACATGGGCGGAAACATATGGAAGAATATTGAAATTGAATTGTTGTTAGATATGAAATTTGAAACACAATCTTTGTTAAATGGTGGTTTTTCGACTTATGAACGAGTGCTTTCTTACTTAGACAATTGTTAAGAGAAGTAAAAATGTGATATCCTTTTTTACTAAAGATTATAATGTGTCGCACTTTTTGTGTCCACTATATCATACTAACAGCATAGAATTAGAGGTGAAAATATGTGGAATAAGATTCAAAGAGTTTGCATTGCAATATTTGCTGGGGTAGTTGTTTACTTAGCAATGAATTGGGCTAGAGTTTTTATGTATTATAATCAAAAAGAAGTGTTAAAAAGTATTAGTTTGCCCCACACAATTGTAGCGGGAGTAATTGGAGCAACATGCATGGCGATGATAGTGCTTGCTCGAAAAAAAATGAATGAAAAAGAGTAATAGGGGCTGTTACAGTCATTATAGCTGAGAATGAATTAGCTTCCTGTATAATTCCAAAAGGAGTGGATTATGATGCATCAAAGGTGTTTGGAAATATCCGGTATTTGGCAATGACAGGCCGAAAGGTGCCGTACTTTCTGAAGAAAGCGATTGACTATATGGTGAGTCCTATATGACAGGAAAAGAGTGCGACACATTATAGTCGTTAGTAAAGAAGGGGGAGTTCCATCATGGGCAAGAGCCTCGTAATAGCGCCCCGTGTGCTCCATAACAATGCGTGATTCACCTTCAATAGAATTGATGAGTTCAATCAATGAATTGATGTCATTGGATGTATGTTATATTTCAAAGGGAGTAGAAACAATCTCACCGAAAGGTCTCATGATTGCAACCATACTTTTTCCCTTAGAAACACCGATACCTACTGTGGTGTGACACGAACGTACCCGAGGCAGTTAAACCTGCATAAAACGAACGCTGCAAATAGAGGCAATGCTGTGGAGCTTAGCAGTTTGTAACTAGTTAATGGTGTTTATAGGAAAGGAGCACGAAAGAGATGAAAAAAGGATGAATCAGAATAAGTATTCTTTGAAAAAGACTGGAGAGTGTATTTACCATAATGTGATTAGGTAAGATGTATAGATTTCGGATTTGCATGGGAGAGGTAAAGAATGAGAACTAAGGAGGCAACAGATTTAAAGAAAAATATTAGATGGGTGCTTGGAAGCATTTACAAATATGACAAAAGTTATATACCGATTACACTGGTGCTTACATGTTTATTTGCATTATTATCGCCAGCGGCAACGGTACTTATTCAAAAGATTATGAATAGTATCCAGGAGCGAGAAGGGATAGTTATAATCGTAAGATGGATATCGGTATATGTGGGGCTCGATTTATTACAAGGAGGCGTGGAATACTGGTTCGGGTACTATAAGCTTCGGTTTTCTCAAAATTACGATTTGTTTTACAAAAGGAGAGTGTTAGAAGAGGCGGAAAAGTTATCTTTAAAAGATTATGAAAATAGTCAAACATATGACATGATTTCCAAAGCACAGTTGGGAGGCGAAGGAAAAGCACGGAGTTTCTTTGATACACTTGTAAACTTAATTGCATCTATTGCTGAAATAATTACATACTTGATAATTATTATCAGGTTTCGTAGCTGGTTGGCATGGTTGGTAATGACGGTACCTATTGCAAAATATATAATTAGTAGTCGCATTAATGAAGAACAATTTAATGCAGTAATGCGACGAACGAATGAGGCTAGGAAGGGATGGTATTATGAACACATTTTAGTGAATGGAGAGGCTTATAAAGAATTAAAATTATATAGGTTGTTCAAATACTTTAGAGATCGATTTTATAGGATTAACGAGGATTTCAACAGGGAGGATTTGCAGATAAAGAAAAAAGAAACTATGGAGATGGGAGCCATAACGCTTATGGAATCTTGCATTGATGGAGGGATTTACTTTTTTGTTATAAGTGAGTGTATTTCAGGGAAAATATTACTTGGAAATCTCACTGCATACATGCGCTCTGTGGAAGCGTTAAAATCATTAGTAACAAGTTTCTTACAAACATTGGCTTTGTTAAAACAAAACAGCATGTATATTGATTCACTAAGGTGCTTTCTGCAATTGGCCGATGAAACAGAACCATCAAGTAATTGTGAGATTGGAACCATAGATTCTATTGAAGTGAAGCATTTGTATTATCGCTATCGGCAATCCAGTGAATATGTATTAAAAGATGTTAATTTTTCAATAAAACGTAACGAAAGAATTGCAATAGTTGGTCAAAATGGAAGTGGAAAGTCGACATTGTTGAAAATAATAATGGGATTCTACGAAGATTATGAAGGGGAGGTGTATATTAATGGGGTGGAATTGCGTGATATCGATAATGAGAACTTGATGAAGCACATAGCCGCACTATTTCAAGATTTTTTCAGATACGAAGCAACAGTACGTGAAAATATTGCATTTGGAAACATTGAACACATGGATGATGATGAGTACTTGTTGCAGGAAATGAAAAAGGTACAAGCTGATGAATTGGCGACTGAAAAAGGGTTGGACACACAAATTGGATATTTGTTTGATGAAGGAAGGCAATTATCTTTAGGACAATGGCAACGAGTAGGTTTGGCAAGGGCGTTTATAAAGGACGCTGATTTATATATCTTGGATGAGCCGAATGCAGCACTGGATCCAATTGCAGAGTATCAGTTGGCCCAGCTATATAAGTCTATTTTACTTGGAAAAATAGGAATAGTGGTGGCGCACAGATTTCAGCATCTTATTATAGAAATGGACAAAATACTGGTGATGGACGAAGGAAAGATTGTCGGTATAGGAAGCCATGATGAATTGATAAATAGTAACAAAGTATATCGTGCGATGTACAATATACAAATGAAAGGAAAAGAACAAGGAAGGAAAAAATAGGCATGAATAGTGTCAGTGAAAAACCATTTATTCATCTTTTTCAGGTTGCCGGTGGTTATTACTGCTATGATGTAAATACTGATCGGATAGTTACACTTAACAAAGATGAATTTACCAGATTGCAAGATATAACAGAAAGGGGGATGAGTTGGGAAAGTCGTCAGACGGAGTCATTGAATAGACTGAAAGAAGAGGGATTCTTAAAGGTAAATCGTGTTCGGAAGACAAAGCATCCGGAAACAGACTATTTAAAAAACTACTGTGAGAGCAAGGTGGAAGGGATAATTTTACAATTGACTCAACAGTGTAATTTAAGATGCAAATATTGCGCATATTCGGGTGGATATGATAATCGAACGCATTCAAATAAGAAAATGACTGTGGAAACAGCGAAGAAAGGAATAGATTTTCTATTAGAGCATTCCAGAGACAGCGAGAGGCTTGTAATAAGTTTTTATGGAGGCGAACCACTTCTAGAGTTTAAAACGATTAAAGTCGTTGTTAAATATGTTGAGGAAAAAGTTGAAGGAAAGGAGATAGTATTCAACTTTACCACAAATGGAACCCTTTTAACAGAGGAAGTGGTTGATTTTCTGGTGGAACATAATATTTTTATAACCATTAGCTTGGATGGGCCAGAAAATGTTCACGACAAAAATCGAAGACATGTGGGTTCGGAGAAGGGATCTTATAAAACAATTATGAGCAATTTGGAAGAACTAGCAAAAAAATACCCAGATTATTTTAGCAAATATTTGAGTGTCAATGCAGTTTTGGAAGGTGATGACATGCAACAAGTTCGGGAATTCTTTGAAACGAATGAATTAGTGAAGAACCTTACGGTTATGCCGACGTTGGTATCGACTACTAATTCGAAGGTAAGACGAACTATGTCAGAAAAATTCTTTGAAGAGTATGAGTATATACACTTCCTAACAATGTTATATGCAATCGGAAGAATTCCAGGTAGAGAAAAACTAGGGGGGTATATGAAAGGAAAGATAACGCGATTAGCGTCAGGAAGGCAGGAGATAGATCGAAAGACACGAACGGTGCTTCCAGAAAAGTGGCATCATAGCGGGCCGTGTTTGCCTGGAGTAATGAGACTATTTGTAGATGTAGATGGAAATTTTTATCCCTGCGAAAAGGTTTCGGAAGAAAACAAGGACGCTGTGATAGGTGATTTGGAGAATGGTTATAATCTCGAAAAAATGCTGGACGCACTAAATATTGAAAAGAAAAACGAGTGCCATTGCCATGAGTGTTGGGCTTATTCAGAGTGTAGTATTTGTATAGCAACTTTGAATAATAAAGAGACGGAGGAACAAATGAAAACCAGATGCGCAGGAGTGCGAAGAATTGTCGAAGAGGAGATGAAAGACTATTGCGTTCTTAAGGAACTTGGCGCGACATTTGATTGGAGTGAAGAGAATCAAGGGTTAGAAAGATGTGGAGGTGAATATGTATGGACGTAACTAATATTTTGCTCTATCCTTTTACGAAAAGTGTAGAGTACTTGGTTGAAAATTTTGCGCAGGAATCGAAGTATAAAATTAAGGCTGCAGTCGGGTTTAAAGGCGGCGGTTATAAAGGTTACCGTGTAAAAAGGGGGATGGAAGTGATTTCTGTAAGTGAAGCGTTTGAAGAAAGGATGAAGGAATGTGATGCATTATTACCGTTGCTAGATGTTGAAAAGCAAGCGGAAGCAGCACCTTTTTCCGTCAACAAAACGCGAGAGCAGATAGTTATTGAGCGTGTAAAATTAGCCATTTCCATGGGAAAAAAAGTAGTGCTTATTGAGGGGGCTGCGTTTTCGGATAGAATAAGAAACCTTGTACCCAAAGAACTAAGGGAAGAGTTGAATGTGGATGTGAAATTTCCAGATGAATACATTCCTATGCACATATTTGAATTAGGTATACCGGTGGTGTATGTCTTTTCGGCGATAGAATCGTCAATGAGAGGAAAGTTTGCCATTAATATTCAAAAGGCACTATCCGAGCGCGGATACAAAGTGAGTGTTGTTTCAGAGGACAATAAAGACATTTTGGTGGGAGTGGACATCATTGGAACTCATTACAAAAAAGAGAAATTCAGTCTGACGGAAAAAATAATTTATGTAAACAACTATTTGAAGAAGATGGAGCTGGAGCAGCAACCGGATGTAATAGTTGTTAACATTCCTGGTGGCTCCACGCCGTATTCTACAAAAGCACCGTTGGATTTTGGAGAAACACTATTTCGCTATTTGCGTGCTGTACCACCAGATTATGCAATTTTGTGTTTGCCGCAAAACTTTCAGTCAGGGGAAGTAGATACTAGAGAGTGGAAAAAATATTATCAGGCGGAGTTTGGTGTAGATGTTAATGATATTTTTGTAGAAAGCGACATATTAAACACAAAGGAAACGGAGTTGTCGATGAATCCAAAATATACATATTTAGATGATGTAGAGTGCATACGGGAGGAAACAGAGCAAATAAATAATCTTGCGGATAAGATCATAAATGAGTTGATTACATATGGCGAGATTATGGTGTGTTAGGGGGTGATAACTATGGAAACGTGCTTGAAGAATGCATTGCTTAAAGTGACAGGTATGGAATTTGAAAGTGAAAACATGAGAAACATGAATGTTTTTGGCAATCATGTGAGGATGAATGCAAGAGATCTGGTAATGGTGTTAGCGACGGTTGAAAAGGAATTGGGTCTTCATGTAGATGATAGTCTAATTCTGTCAGGGAGTTTCAATACATTTAATAACATTATTTACGGATTAAAAAATGCAAAAAAAGTAGCATAAAAAAGGAGGAAGATGAAATGGCTGTATTAGGAAAGAGAAAAGGATATCGTGGGGAGTATGGTGTACAAGGAGGTGTTAATTGTGGAGCGTTGTGTGCGCATTCTTGCACTTGTTCATGCAAAGGTTTTTGGAACAATGTAAGTAAAGGGGATCAAAAAGGACAAAAAAATACTCCAGCAGAACAGGTTAGAGAAGTACCGGATTATCCGGCATAATAAGGAGGAAAAAAATGGGCAAATATTTAGAAACAATTTATTTAAAACGGTTTCGGGTTTTGGCAGTATGGGGAGCGCTTGTAGGAGCACTAGCTTGGTCAGGAATTAGTTCATGGACACATGTAGTTCCGACATGGCTGGTGTATGTAGTGGCGATTAGCACCGTGCTGGTGGCAATTCTTTTTGTTGCAGGAGCGAAGTATCATAAAAAGCATCGCTGCAAATAGGGGAAAAGTGCAAAAACATGCTTTCAAACTACATTTGATGAATTAGAACCATGCAGATTGAAAGGATGAAAGCTTTTGAAACAAATATTAAAAATAGATGTAAAACGTTGTGCAAAGCGTCCTGTATGTTCCGAGGCACCCGCGATGGTATATACCATGGTTGAAATGGCAAAGGCACACAACCTGAACATCTATAAATACCTGACTTTCTTACTGGAGCACCTGCCACGAACCGTAGTGTCAGATGATGGAATGGCAGCACTGGTTCCTTGGAACGAAAATGTACAGGAACACTGTGCGGGGTCTTTGTAACCTTTTCCGCTAGAGAGTTGCTAGACGAAATAGAGGAAAACGCTTGCATGTATATCAAGCCTGCATTGAACGTACTAATATTTTGCGCTTACGACAAATGTTGTTCTAAAATGGTTGTTAGCAATTGTATTGGTTGGTGCTGTAGTGATAGAAATAATATATCCTGTAAGTTGCAAGCATTGTGGAAAGCATGAAAAAATTGGTAATCAATTATAAAGAATAATTATTGAAGGTAAGAGCACTGAAAAATATCAGTGCTCTCAGACTGTAGACAAAGTCCACGGCATAACGCCGTGGATTTTTCTTTGCAAAAGCACCACAAATCCAGTATTTATCTGGGATTGAGCTACTTTTTCTGGTAAAATAGAAGTATCAAAGTTGGGGATGGTGATTGCCTTTATGATGACTTCTAATACTGAAAGAAAACGTGAACAGATGCAGTTTGTAAGCATGGATGACCT
>JAILCP010000033.1 GCA_024680055.1 Lachnospiraceae bacterium
GCAGCCTTTCAGGAATTGTTTGACCATGAGCAGGCGTTGAAGTATTTTCAACAGGCAAGAGAACTGGTAAAAGAAGTTGGAGAAGAGAACCTGAAAAAGGGAATGCTTTTTATCCTGTACTGTAATTTAAGTGTGGAGTATGAAGCTTTAGGGGATTACGCCTCTGCGGAAAGAGCCATACAGGAAACAGAAAAGCACATGGATGATGTTGGCATTACCGGAATGGAAATGGCCTACCAGATTGCAAAATGCAAGCTGGCATTGCGAAAAGGTCAAAGCGATAAGGTAATGGAATATTACAATGACATTCTGGATGAGATTCTTCACTGGGATAACATGAGTTATTTTTGGGCTGATATTGTTTTGATCACCGAAATCAGCATTGCTTTGGAACGTTATGATGATCTTTATAAGTTGGTAAAGAAGATGGAAGAAACCACCGGAAAGAGTCTTCGTAACGTCAGCAACTTTTACCGGAAACTATATGTGCAGGAATTAAATATTCGTTATTATGAGTTTATTCATGATGAAGAGAACCTGCAAAAAGCAGAAATAGAATACGGAAGACTTTGCAGAAAACAGACCGAGGATCTTTTGGTTCGACGTTGCCAGGGGATGTCCGGCATGGTAAATTCCTTTGAAAATGAATTGGAAAAGGAACGCATGAATCGAAAAATCGAAAACGATCAATTGACCGGATGCGGAAACCGTTATAAGTTAAAGCAGGATGCACCGGAAATGATTACCAATGGAATTATGGACAAGATACCAATTGCCCTTGGTATTATTGACGTTGATTATTTTAAATATGTAAACGATACTTACGGACATTTAACCGGAGATGAATATTTAAATCTTGCAGCCAAAATTATACGGCAAAACGTGGGCGATTACGGCGAGGTATATCGTTACGGCGGAGATGAATTTGTGGTGATGCTCATTGCAGAAGAGGAAGAAGTGCATCGCATTGCCAAAAAGATCAAAGATGATATTTTGGAGGCTTGTCTTCCGAATGAGGAATCCCCGGAGGGCGTCATTACCGTATCCCAGGGCTGGGTCATCGATATTGCCAAAGTCAGTCTGCAGTTGGATGATTTGATCCGAAAGGCTGACAGAAAGCTATATGTAATCAAGAAAACAGGCAGAAATGGCTATGCCATTGGCGAAGAATAAAAAGAACCACCTCATATTTCGAGGTGGTTCTGATTTTTTAAAAATCCATAGTTTCAATTCTTGTATCAATATAATCGATCAATGTCTTAAGTGTACCGTTCAGTCCAAGTCGACTGCTGTTGATGGTTAAGTCATATGATCTGGAATCTCCCCATTTAAAATCACAGTAAGAGTTATGATAAAGCTTTCTTTGTTTGTTAAACTTCTTGATCTGAGCCTCAGCTGCCGGCTCTGAAAGATTGAATTTGGTCATAACATGATTCAATTTAAAATCTGCATCTGCAAGAATAAACAGTTTAATAAGACCCGGATAATCCTTTAATACTTCTTCTGCGCAACGACCTAAAACAACAAATGATTCTCCGCTTTCGGCCCGCTCCCGTAAGTACTCGAATTGCATCTCAGCAACATGGTGTTCAATGGAACTGATTTGACCACGTACATTTCGCGATAGAAATTTATTACGAGGTTTTTCACTATAAGCTTCAAAGACCTCAGCGGAAATACCTTTTTCAGCGGCCACCGCTTCTAGGATATTTTTATCGTAAAGAGGTATCTTATAATGTTCGGCAATATCTTTTGCAATGATCAATCCCCCACACCCATATTCACGTCCGATGGTAATGATGACTTGCTTGTCCATAGTTTCGTCCCCCATTCTCTGACTAAAGTGCTAGATTTGTTTCTATTGTGTTTTTATTATACAGAATAAGGACAAAATGTGTCAACACAAGGAGAATTGATTTATGAAAAAACCAAGAAAAAAAGTAAGATATTGACAAAAAAAGGATGTTAGCCTATACTAACTATAGGCAAGTCGGAAGAATAAACGCGTAAAGCGTCTTTTTTATTGACGCACGGTTAGTCATTGCTAATTTAAGGTAGTTTATTAGGAGAAGAAGAATGTCAGAAGAGTATGTAATACAATATTGTTCACCAACCATGGCCGGAATAAAGACAGGTTCCCTGTTTACCTGCCCTATCGAAAGTAAAGAACAAATGGCTCAGTGCATGGCAGCCTTAAATGCCAAGCTTTTGCCAAAGGGAATTGTTATTATGCCGGTGAAGTATATGAAGAAGCGGGTGCTGATTTACATGTACCGAAGAAATGCTTTGGTGAAGGATTTACAAAACCCCATTGCACGGGAAATTTTAAAATCCCTTGATTATCCCGTGGATGACATTAGCCAATGTATTACCAAATTAGTATTGCGTATAAATACGGAAGAAGAATTTCCCCACGAGGTGGGACTGTTTCTCAGCTACCCGCCGGAGGATGTGAAAGCTTTTATTGACAACCATGCGCAGAATGCCAAGCTGGTAGGCACCTGGAAGGTCTATTACAACGAAGATCAGGCAAAAAGAACCTTCCTGCAGTTTGAAAACTGTACCAAAGCCTACTGCGAGAATTACAAAAAGTATAATTCCTTCGATCGACTTGTTGTAAGTTGTTCATAAATGAAGAGAAAGGTGAGAAGAAGTATGAGTAAAGTAGCAGTAGTATACTGGTCCGGAACCGGTAATACAGAAACAATGGCAAACGCTGTAGTAGAAGGCGCAAAAGAAGCAGGAGCAGAAGCAGAATTAATTCAGTGCGGATCTTTTAACGCAGGTGCAGTTGCAAACTATGATGCAATCGCATTCGGCTGCCCGGCTATGGGAGCAGAGGAATTGGAAGAATCCGAGTTCGCTCCAATGTACAGCGATGTAGAAGGTTCCTTAAGCGGAAAGAAAATTGCTTTATTCGGATCTTACGGATGGGGAGACGGCGAATGGATGAGAAGCTGGGCAGAATCAGCAAAGAATGCAGGTGCAAACCTTGCAACTGATTGTGTTATGGCCAACAATGATCCGGACGACGATGCAATTGCACAGTGCAAGGCACTTGGCAAGGCATTGGCTTAATGAAATATACGTGCATATTAGTATTGATACCTATTTTATGAGAATATGATAAAAAGAAAGAGCTCCCAGTGGGCTCTTTTTTGGATACAAAATGTGAAAAATTTGCAAAAAACAGGAATTGCTGTTATAGTATTGAGCATGATGCGTTAAAAAGGATATGGAGGATGATGAATTTGAAAAATACAACGGGAAGTTTAACCGAAGGCAGTGTAAAACAGGCAATGCTGACCTTTGTGTTCCCTTATTTATTTGCCTGTTTTTTGCAAACTTTTTACGGAATGGCAGACCTTTTTGTGGTGGGACTTTATAACGGTGCAAGTACCAGCAATGCAGTGGCCATCGGAAGCCAGGTGATGCACATGGTCACCGTGGTAATTGTGGGATTTGCCATGGGAACTACGGTGTTGATCGGAAGAGCCAAGGGGGCAGCAGGAGAAGACAATCAAAGCCTTGGTAAAATTGTGGGAAGTAACATTTCCCTTTTCACCATAATCGCAGTGGTGATGGCAGTGGGACTTTTTGCCCTAACGCCGCAGCTGGTGGGAATCATGAGAACACCCGTGGAGTCTGTTGGAGAAACGGTTTCTTATTTACATATCTGTTTTGGGGCAATTCCCTTTGTGGTTGCCTACAATGTAATCAGCAGCGTGTACCGCGGCATGGGAGATTCCAAGCATCCCATGATTTTTGTAATGATCGCCTGTGTTGTCAACGTAGTTCTGGACTTTTTGTTCATTGGAGGATTTCACATGGGCGCCGTGGGAGCGGCTTTTGGAACCGCCATCGGCCAGGCAGTCAGCGTTATTATTTCACTTTGTATGACAAAAATCACTCCAAAAGACATTGGACTTCATAAGGACTATATACTTGGAATTTTAAAGGTAGGCTTTCCGATTGGAATGCAGGATGGATTAATCCAAATCGCGTTTATTTTAATCACAGTCATTGCCAACAGCCGTGGATTAATTGATGCCACTGCCGTTGGTATTGTGGAAAAAATGATCGGATTTCTGTTTCTGGTGCCATCGGCCTTTTTATCTGCACTTTCTGCTTTTACCGCCCAAAACATGGGTGCCAAAAAGCCAAAAAGAGCCAAAGAAGCCCTTCGTTTTTCTCTGGCAGTGACGGTTTGCTGGGGAATTATTTGCAGCGTGGTGTGCCAGCTGATTCCGGAAATTGCTGTTGGCTGTTTTACCAATGACGCCGGAGTCATTGCTGCCGGAGCCGTCTATTTACGGGTGTATGTATTGGATTGTATTTTTGCGGGAATGCACTTTTGCTTCAGCGGATATTTCTGCGGAGAAAACAAAGCCTACATTTCCTTTTTACACAATATTATTGCAGTTATCACGGTGCGAGTGCCGGGAGCCTATTTTGCCAGCAAGCTGTTTCCGGATACTTTGCTTCCTATGGGAATCGCAGCGCCGGTTGGTTCGCTGCTTTCCACAATTATTTGTCTAATCTTTTACTATTATTATAGAAATAAGGAAGATAAAATGGTAAACTAAGAAAAAATCAAAAAGGGGTGGAACCTTGAAAACAACAAGAGACATCGGACAGGTCAATCGAATTATTGCCAACGCGCTATTAGTGTGCACTGTTTTTATGGTGATGTTGCTGCTGCTTTGCAAGCTCAGTATTTTTAATTTTAACAGTAGCATTCGCGCCGTCATTATTGTGGTGGGATTTTTTACCACGGTGACGCCAAGAGTTCTTTTGGAGTGTGGAGTTAACGACAACTTTTTAAAATATTATATGATGTGCATGATGACCATACTAATCTGTGCCCTTGGTACCTTTAACGGCATCGGCATTTACATTACCTATGCCCTGGTGCCGGTGGTTAGCGGGATTTATTTTGACCGCAAGCTGACCCTTCGATTTGGAATCCTGGGTTACCTGGCCATGGTCATCAGCGTTTATATCAATTCCGCGAATAAGATGGAAGTGCTGTTTTATAACTGGACTCATGCCGTAACATTTCGTAATTACATGATTGGATTCACCATTGAATATTTAGTGGTTATGATTTTTGTCTACTTAAATGTATCCAGAGCCCAGGAAACCATTGAACGCCAGGATGAATATATTGCTTTTACCAAAAAGGACAAGGCCAAATACGAGTCTCTGCTTACCAACTCTGCTGACCTTGTGATTATGTACGATATTGAAACGGATACTTACCGAAGTACCCACTCCCTTTTCACCAAGCCGGAGGATCGTCCGGATGAGAAACCGGTTGTGTACGAAGAGTTTTCTCATTATGCAAAGATGCAAAAAAGGGACATGAACCTGATTTACGACATTATCACCCAGGTCATCAGCAAAGGTGGCAAGGTGGAAGACGAATTGGAGTTTACCCACGAGAATTCAGTGGGCCAGGAAGAGAAGCTGATTTATCATGCCGAGGTGTTCCCTTTATATAATGAAGAAAAAGAAATCACCGAGATTATCGGTATGCTCCACAACATTACCAGAACCAAGATGGCAAAAAGGAATTTGGACCAGGAGCGTATCTCAAATATTTACCTTGAAACCATGGGTGAGGGCCGAAGATCCGTATACCAGAACCTGATGGCGGAAGGCCCGGTGCTTTCCGAGGAAGATTATCTGTATCTTTCCGATGCCCATCAGCTTATGGCCCAGATCACCGAAGTGATAAAATATTCTACAGACGTTGATACTTCCATGCAGAATATTTTTGAAATCATCGGAGAATACTTTGCCCTTGATCGCATCGGCGTTCTTCGCACTAACGTGGAAGAAAAGACCAACCAGCTGATTTATCAGTGGAATTCGCCAAAATGTGATCCGTTGACCGAACTGCTTCCGGAAATGAGTCAGGAAGATATTGACCGTTCTGAAAAAGCCTTTGACTTAAACGGTCTTTTGGAATTCAACTTTGAAAAAGGAAAAGTCATCGAAAACTTCGACGAAAAACGTTACCGTGAAATCTTAAAAGTTGCCTACCTGGGTAACCAGATGTGGATTCCAACCCTTTCCGAGGGCCGGTACAACGGAACCTTTTTCTTTGACCGCTACGATACAACCCTTTATTCCCCTGTGGAGAAATTCGTTTTATCAGAGCTGGTTACCACCCTTTCTGCCTACGTAAACAAAGCCTACGCAGAGCAGGCCAACAAGGAAAAGAGCATGTTTTTATCCAACATGTCTCACGAAATCCGTACCCCAATGAACGTCATTGAAGGTATGGCAGAGGTTGCTCTTCGTGACGACCTAAACCCGGACACCCGAAGATACCTGCAGGGAATCAAATCCGCTTCCTCAGGACTGTTGTTTATTATCAACGACATCTTGGACTTCTCCAAAATCGAAGCCGGTAAAATGGCCATTGTCCCGGAAAAATACGACACGCTTGCCATTTTAAATGATGTAATCTCCGTTGCCCATAACCGCAACAAAGAAAAAGGACTGAAGTTGGAATTTGACATTCCCAAAAATCTTCCAAGCAAACTGGAAGGCGACATGGTGCGAATCAAACAGATTCTAATCAATGTCATCAATAACGCCATAAAATATACCGACAGCGGTACGGTACGTCTTCAGGTATCCTGTGATCGAATCTCGGACACTGAGTGTAACATCGCTTACACCGTAAAAGATTCCGGTCAGGGTATGACAGAAGAAGAATTAAAACACCTGTTTGAAAGCTTCACCCGTTTCAACAACCAGAAAAACCATCATGTGGAGGGCACCGGCCTTGGAATGGCCATTGCCCACCAGCTTGCGGAACTGATGGATGGTGAACTTTCAGTGGAAAGTACCTATGGAGAGGGCAGCACCTTTACATTGCGACTTCCACAGGTTATCATAGACAATGAACCGGCAGGTGACATCAAAGATTTCACCTACCATGACGAAGTAACGAAGGAAGTTTCCTTCACCGCCCCGGATGCCAAAGTTCTCCTTGTGGATGACAACAAAGTCAACCGCATGGTGGCCCTTGCACTGTTCAAACCATTGAACATGCAGTTTGACCAGGCCGGCGATGGCATTGAGGCCCTTGAAAAAATTAAAAACAACACCTATGATTTGATCTTAATGGATCACTTCATGCCAACCATGGACGGAGAAGAAACCACACGTAAGATTCGCGAAACCATTGGCAACAGCAACCAAAATGTTCCAATCATCGCCCTTACCGCCGACGCCGTATCCGGTGTCCGTGAAAAACTTCTTGCCTGCGGCATGAATGACTTTATTTCAAAACCAATCGACTTTTCCCTTGCTGCCGGCCGTATGAAACGCTGGCTGCCAAAAGAGAAAGTTTGTGAAGAATAGGTGTTTTTGCCGGAACATGTTGACATAAAGTGGTTTAACGTGTTAGACTAATCTCAGGTCTAATAGATTAGACTTCGATTATTCTAATAGGAGGAACGTATGGAAACGCCGAAGGTTTTTGAAAGCGAGTACAGATTTTGCTTACTTTTATGGGAACATGAGCCGATAAAGAGTACAGAACTGGTAAAACTTTGCC
>JAILCP010000061.1 GCA_024680055.1 Lachnospiraceae bacterium
GGAATTTTCTTTTGCTCCAAAAGACGCATTACATTGGTCTTCTCGTCTCCCTTATCCTTTTTTCCCATAATTAGTTCCTTTCGTATGCATTTAATTCAAAAATGCTTGCAAATTTAAGTTCCAAATTGTGTTTTTCAAAAATAGCGTCAAATTCTTCTCTCATTGGCACAACCAGTTCTTCTGTCTTGGAATACACCTTTTCCTTCTCGTCATAGGTTCTTCCTGTAATCTTTTTCACAAGTTCCTGCTTTCCCTTAGGCAGATTTCCATAGACCACCTGAAAAGATCCGTGATAATAAAACTCTTTAAAAGGATCGTTGAATGTAATATTCAGAATTGGATTTGGATTTCTTCCATGTCCCTCTTTCATGATTTCTCCATCATAGACATACACTTTTTTCAGGCCTTCAAATTCCTCTGCCAACGCTTTTTCATCACTTAAAGCGTAGGAGCTGTAGGACTTTTTCCCATCGTATAAAAGAACCTGTGTCCACATTCCCCATTCCTGTAAAAACTTAATGGTTTCTCCTGTAACTGACATTGTTCATCCTCCTTTATCATCATAATTCATTTAATAACGCTTTTATACGACTCCTCATTGAGCCACCTTTCATACTATCCTTATAATAGGCAACCTCATCCTGAATCATCTCATCAATGACTTTCATTCCAAGAAGTTCCACCGGTGCCTTATCATCGGTCATAATATAATCACCGGGTTTATATTTTACAAGATTCAGCTGTACATTTCTCATCATCCTCCAAAGTTCCGTATCCGATTCCTTAGAGACATTGTATGCTAATTTTGATACCACCTCTTCATTGTTGGTGGCAAAAAGTTCCCGGTTGCTGTTTCCTTCCACATCCACAGTCCATACCTGTGAAAACACCAAAGAAATGGTGTCGGAAAGATACTGGTTAATATTGCCTTCCTTATCACCGCGCATATTCATATTCACCACCATAACGCCGTTTTCTTTCAGGTGTTCCTCCACAAGCCGAAAGAATTCCACAGAAGACATTTGGAAAGGAATGGTAATATCCTGATAGGCATCCACCATAATCACATCATACTTCGTGTCAATGGCATTCAAGTAGGCCCTTCCATCGTAGGTGGTAACCTTAATATCCTTTGGCATATGAAAATGTTTCACAGCCAAATCCGTAATCTTTTCATCTATCTCCACCCCGGACAAATTACAATTGTCAAAATAGCGCTGACACTGCTTTGCATAAGTTCCAGATCCGTTTCCCAGTATTAAAACATCAAGGGTATCCTTTTCCTTTACGCCTGCCATATAAGGCGCTGCCATAGCATAATCATAGTACATTCCGGTAAGTGACTTGTCTTTTTTATAAATGGACTGAACCCCAAAAAGAACATTGGTTGATAACACCACCTTATCATCATCTTCTTTTACCTGCAAGTAATTATAGATAGATTCTCCTTCATAAGTTAAATCAGAATCCCAAAATGCGAAACTTTGATTATGGCCAAAAAAGCAACAGAGCAAAAATAAAAGCACACTAACAACTGCCTTTTTGGCCCCGGTAAAATTTCCCTTGCCACTGAAAAAGTATACCAGGCAAAGCAACAGCAAAATACCTGCAAAAATCAGAAAGGTAATGGATGTTCCCACAGCAGGAATGCTGATAAACGTAGGCACAAAGGTTCCGATAATACTTCCTATGGTGTTAAAAGCATTGAGTTTTCCCACCACGCTTCCGCTGTTATCAAGGCGATCCACCGACACTTTTACCAAAGACGGGGTTACCGTTCCCAAAAGAAACAGTGGAAACACAAAGATGACCATACATGCCCCAAAGGCTGCCACCACAAGGAAATTCGTGTTTACCGTAAGAATCAGTGCCCCTGAAATTGCAAGGATAATGTACTTTCCAACCACAGGAATGGTTGCAATCCACAGGGCCGCAATCATTATGCGGGTGTAGAGCTTGTCCGGATTTGGGTCCTTATCCGCCTTTTTCCCTCCGTATAAATTTCCAAGCGCCATGGCAATCATAATGGTTCCGATAATAATGGTCCACACTATCTGGGAAGAGCTAAAATAAGGAGCCATCAAACGACTGGCACCAAGTTCCACTGCCATCACCGACATACCGGAAAAGAATTCCGTCAAATATAAGTAA
>JAILCP010000093.1 GCA_024680055.1 Lachnospiraceae bacterium
GGTGACTTTTTTACTCATTTCTCTCTATACGGTCACCAGCGTTGTCCTTCCGGGTTGTTCGCTGGTGACCTTGTACACTGATTTTTTCTCCAGGGTCACCACTTTGTCACTTCTCATTGGTTGACTGGTGACTTTTTTACTCATTTCTCTCTATACGGTCACCAGCGTTGTCCTTCCGGGTTGTTCGCTGGTGACCTTGTACACTGATTTTTTCTCCTGGGTCACCACTTTATCACTTCTCATTGGTTGACTGGTGACTTTTTCACTGTTTTCTCTCTCCTGGGTCACCACCTTGTCACTTCTCATTGGTTGACTGGTGACTTTTTTACTCATTCCTCTCTTTAGGGTCACCAGCGTAATGCTTCCGGTACGATCGCTGGTGACCTTGTACACTGATTTTTTCTCCTGGGTCACCACCTTGTCATTTCTCATTTGTTGTCTGGTGACTTTTTTACTCTTTTCTCTCTCCCGGGTCACCACTTTTTCATTTCTCATTGGTTGACTGGTGACTTTTTTACTCATTCCTCTCTATAGGGTCACCACTTTTTCATTTCTCATTGGTTGACTGGTGACTTTTTTACTCATTTCTCTCTTTAGGGTCACCAGCGTAATGCTTCCGGTACAATCGCTGGTGACCTTGTACACTGTTTTCTCTCTCCCGGGTCACCAGCATAATGCTTCCGGTACGATCGCTGGTGGCCTTGTACACTGTTTTCTCTCTCCCGGGTCACCACCTTGTCACTTCTCATTGGTTGACTGGTGACTTTTTTACTCATTCCTCTCTATAGGGTCACCAGCATAATGCTTCCGGTACAATCGCTGGTGACCTTGTACACTGATTTTTTCTCCTGGGTCACCACCTTGTCACTTCTCATTGGTTGACTGGTGACTTTTTTACTCATTTCTCTCTCCCGGGTCACCACTTTGTCAATTCCCGCTTGTTCACTGATGACTTTTTCATCACTTTATCTCTCTCAAGTCACCACTCCGGCTATCTAATTACTTATTTAATATAATAAACGTAATCTTGCTTTCTTGGCGCAGGCTCTTTGTCCGGTTCTGCGGCATATCCCAGCGCGCAGTGTCCGATTCCTTCGTACTCACCTTGGATTCCTAATTTTTTCAGGATATCTTTTCCAAAGTCGGAGTCAAATTCTTCTTTGGCACGGTTGATCCAGATGTTTCCAACTCCGAGGCTGGTTGCTGCATTCATGAGATTTCCCATAACAAGGGAACCGTCGTATACGTGGGTCGGAATGGTTTTGTCTGCTAAAACGATTAAAATTACAGGTGCGCCGTAAAATGGATCAAAATCCTCGGCCCATCCGCCGATTTTGCAATTTTCTTTGGAAATGGCATCACGCAGTTCTTTGTTGGTGACTGCTATGATGATTGGGCTTTGTTTTCCTTTTCCTGTGGCGGCATAGGTGCCGGCTTTGATTATGGCGTCCATTTCTTCCTGTTTGATCATTTCAGGAGAAAAGCATCTGCAGCTGCGTCTGTTTTCTAATACCTTTAAAGTTTCGTTCATTTAATTCCCCTCCTAAGTTAAGATTCATTTACTAACTTTCCTGTCATGTGTACCGGTGAAAACTCCAGGCATAAAACACGTGGAAGCGCATGTTCCAACTCGTATGCCAGATATTCTTCGTCATCGGTAAATTTTTTGCATAGTCTGGTACAGATTTCCCTGGTTTTTTCCGGATCGGTGACCGGTTTGATGGTTCCGAATAAAATAACGCTTTTCACGTTATAGGACCATTCGCCGGGCTTCTTGTAGCCGGAATCGTAAACACAATAGCTTGCCTTGTCATTTTTAGAAATAGCATCAATTTTGTGGCCTTCTTTGGCACCATGAAAATAGATTTTGCCGTCCTCTTGACAATACATGTGGTTCATTGGCATTCCATAAGGATATCCATCCTCTCCCATGATGGATAAAACCCCGCGTTTCTCCGTTTTAAGAACTTCAATGCATTCTTCTTCTGAAAGTTGCTGTTTAAAACGTCGCATTTGTCGAAACATAATTTTGTCCTCCTTTATCGCTCTTTGTCCTATTATAACATCCAAAATATAAATCAACCACATGCAAAAAATCTGAAAGATTATGATTTTTTAACGAAAAATTATGATTTTTTCACCACCATTTAAAAAATGGTTTATAATATAAGAGCAAATTTATATATATATCAAGGAGGATACATTATGCAAAAGAAACGTGGTTCCATTAAGACAGTCATTGTTTTTGCCATTGTTTCTGCCGTAGTTCTGACCGCCTTACTTATAGAAGTATTTTCTATAACAGGAACTATCAGCAATAACAAAGAACAGACTGCCGCTTACAGAGAACGATTGACCAACGATATTAAGACCGAGTTAAAAAATGAAACCCAGGAAGCCATGAGTATTTGCGAAATAATGAATGCAAAATACGAAGCCGGAGAAATGACCTTGGAGGAGGCCAAAACACAATCCGCTAATCTAATTCGTGATTTGAAGTATAACGATGGAAACGGATATTTTTGGGTAGATACTTCAAAGGGAATTAACATAGTTCTCCTTGGACGAGATACAGAAGGCGAATCCAGATGGGATGCAACCGATCCGGATGGAACAAAATACATCCAGGAAATGATTAAAAATGGTATGCAGGAAGGCGGAGGCTATACTCAGTTGATGTTCCCGAAACCGGACGAAACCGAACCATTACCAAAGATTAATTATACCGCATATTATGAACCTTTTGACTGGGTAATGGGTACCGGTGTATGGGTAGACTATATTGATACACTGGAAAAAGAATACGAAGCAACAGCTAACGCAGCACTACGTAGTAGTGTGATTCGTTCCGTTGGAGTATCTGTTGCCATGATTATTGTGGGTGTTATAATCGCTCTTTATATGGGACAGCGAATCACCAAACCGATCGTTATGGTAACCCACCAGATGACACGTATGTCCAACAGTGATTTTACTGACAATCCTGAGATGGAACGCGTAAGACGCTTAAAGACTCAAAACAACGAAGTGGGACAGATTTCATCTGCACTGGATCTGATGCACGGTAACATTCGTGATTTAATGGTAAAAATTTCAGATACCACCGAATACGTTGCCTCTGCATCTGAAGAGCTTTCCGCAAGTGCTTCTCAGTCAGCGGAAGCCAGCGAAATGGTGGCAAATTCCTGTACCAGCGTAGCAGATTCCTGTAGCGGACAGATTTCAGCCGTTTCTGATGCCAGTGATGAAACAAGACAGTTTGTGGAGAACATGCAAGAATTCAAAGATGCTATCAATCGTACCACAGAGATGATTGGTTCCACCAACGAAGCTGCAACCAAGGGTGCTGCTGATATGACCAACGCCACCAACATGATGGGCTCCATTAAAGAATCTGTAGAAAATACAGCTACTGTAGTGGAGAACTTAGGCGAACAGTTAAAGAGTATCGATACCTTTGTTGATACCATTTCTGAAATTGCAAACCAGACCAACCTTCTTTCCTTGAATGCTTCCATTGAAGCAGCAAGAGCAGGAGAAATGGGAAAGGGTTTTGCCGTTGTTGCCAGTGAAATCAGCAAACTTGCAGATCAATCCAATGAAGCTGCATCAAAGATTACCTTGTTGATTTCCGATATTATCCGTATTTCCGACGAAGCCGTTGACTCCATGAGATCCGGTGCTAAGGATGTTGTGGATGGTACAGAAACGGTAAATGAAGCAGGCCATACTTTTACCAACATTGTAAACATGGTATACTCTATTTCCGAGCAGTCCGAACGAATGAGTGAAATCGTAAATCACCTTTCCGATGGAACCAATACCATTGCTGAGAACATTAAGTTAATTGAAAACATGAGTGCCAATGTGGCTGATGAAACACAGAATGTATCCGCCGCATCACAAGAACAAACCGCATCTACTCACGAAGTCGCAAGTGCCTCTGACAAGTTAGCCGAAAACGCATTAGAACTTCAAAGTGTGGTTGCACAATTCGAATTATAATTTACAAAAAAGCTACGAGAACTCACTATTCTCGTAGCTTTTTTATGCTTATTTTTTGGCAACCAGGTGCATTCTGAATTTTTTTTCTGCACTAAGACTCTTTATCTTAAGCCCTGCATTATGGCAGAATTCTCTAATTTCCTCCAAGGTATACGCCTTTACATCTCCATGTCCGATGAGATTTGCCAACGGCATCTCCGTATGATTCATCAACCACAACACCACCTTATTTGCTGTATAGTCCTGTAATATCAATCGTCCGCCCGGGCGTAAAACCTTTTTTACACTGTTAAAAAATCGCTGTGGGTTCGGATAATGATGAAAACTATTGGAACAAATAATCACGTCAAAAGAATTCTCCGGGAACGGTAGATTTTCGCAATCTCCCACAATCCAGTCCACTCCTTTTAAATTTTTACTTTTCCCAACTTCAATCATTTTCGGGGTTAAATCAAGACCGGTATAATGTTTTTTTGGATTCTTTTCATATAAAAGAGAAATCATTGGGCCGGTACCGCAACCGCAGTCCAATAAATCATTGTACTCCTCTTTTTCAAGCTCACCTGCAATGTAGGGATAATCATCCTTACACATCTCGTAAATTCCCGCTTTGTCCGACTCGTATATCGAGGCAGCCTTTGTAAACTCCTTAATTGTTAAATCCTTATATTCCTGTGCTGTTCTTCCCATGTATACCTCCTAAGCTTTTACGTTTTCCGTATAGACTAAACTTAATCTGGCAACCACTTCTTTGCTGTTTACAATGCGCCAACCATGGGTTACCAAAAAATTCTCATACTGATCTTTGGTCCATTGGTGTTCAAAACTGATTCCCACCAGTCGCAGAAATTTATTCCATAAATCTCCCCGTTTGTTTTCACTTTTTTCCACGAAATTCGGTGCGATAAAAATGCCATGATCCTTTAAAACACGCCTGATTTCAGAAAGAGCTTTCTCCGGTTTTGGCATAATATGAAGGGCATTTGCTATGATTACCACGTCAAAAGAATTATCCTCATAGGGCAAGTCTGTGGCATCTGCCACTTCAAAAGAAAGATTATTCGGGTAACTACCCTTTTTTGCCTCACGAATCATACCCTCTGAATAGTCTGTGGCAACCATTTCTTTTGCATAACCGGCCACTTCCTTTGCCAAAAGTCCCGGACCAGTGGCAATTTCCAAAACTCGTTTTCCCTCTATTACTTTGGGAATTCTCTGATACATCATTTGGTATATTTTATCGTCTGCTCCCATAAATTTGGCGTATAGGGGTGCATATAAATCCCAGATTTTCAACTTCCATCGTCTCCTTTGCAAAAATGGTTCGTTTTCTGTTATCTAAGTTAGTCCTCGCTAACCATCATAACACAATTCGAACCATTTTACAAATCTATCCCTTTAAATGCACTGATACAAAAGCTTTTGAATCTCCTTCTTTTGATAATTTTTTCCAATGAATACCAACTGATTACAACGATCCCCGTAAGTTTCGTCCCAATCGTCGGTAATATCCGGAAAATCTTTTATCACACTGTCCAACTCTTTCTTTGGCCAGGCACTGACCCACTCCGAAAGTTCTGTGATAGTGGCATTTCGCCCTGCCTGTTCGAAAAGTTGAATATGTTTCCAATCGTCCGCAAACCAGATATAGCCCTTGCTGCGAATCAACGTTTCCGGGTAGTTTTCCAGTAGATTCTGGAAGGCTTCCCTTTTAAACGGCCGTTTTTCCTCAAAGACAAAAGAGGTTATGCCATATTCATCCACACAGGCTTTTTCATCCTCATGCTCACAGTTATTTAATGCCTTTTGCACGCTACTGAAGGCTTCCACCTGCTCAAAATCAAAATCTTCTCCCTCAAGAATCACATCCAAATCCACATCACCCTGAACACAGGTAATCATTTGGGCCTCCTGCTGGATTTCCCGAAGACCCTTTGTCACCTCTGCAAGCTGCTCTTTCGCTAAAAGATCTGTTTTGTTTAAGATCATCAGGTTGCAAAACTCAATTTGGTCCATAATCAAATTGATGACATCCCCGTCTTCCTTATCCTCTTCCTTTGTTAAATCGTGGAGAAACTCCCGATAAATTCGATCCACGTCCACCACAGACACCACTTTTTTCAGATATACCCTGCTGTTTTCTGTCATGGCCTCATAGTTTACAAAAGCTCCTGCAATGGAGGAAGGTTCGCTAATTCCGGACGCCTCCACAAAAATGGCCTCGATGGAGGTATCCTTACTTAACCGTTCCACTTCCACCATAAACTCATCCCGCAAAGTGCAGCAAATACAGCCGTTTTGCATTTCCACCATTTCGATTTGACGCACCTGATTGCCGTTTTTCTGTAAAATGGACGCGTCAATGTTAATCTTCCCCATATCATTTACAATCAGAGCAATTTTACGCTTCTCCTGGTGTAAAATTCTCTGCATCAAAGTGGTTTTACCGGAACCTAAATAACCCGTAATAACTATAATCGGAACTTCTCTTTTGGACATATCATTTACCTTCTTACTAATATTTGCGACACAGTCGCATTTCTAAATTATAATGGCCGCACTTCCATCCGTCAATAGAAAATGCAACTTTGTTGCATTTTGTCGGTAAAAAAGAAACAGTAAAGATTATCTATCTCTACTGTTCCTTATTTTTACACCCATCACAAAGGCATATCAAAACACTTTTTCCATAATCTATGGTTATATTGTAGTCATTTTTCATCCTTTTTGCCGCTTCTTCGAACACAGCGTTGTCTAAATGATATATTTTTCCACATACACTGCACTGGGCGTGTATGTGTTTATGACACTGGCCATGGGTTTCCGAATACTGATAACAGGTGGCATTGGTTCCTGCCTCCTTATACTTCACCAGCTTACCTTCCTTGCACAATCGTTCCAAATTTCGGTAGACTGTGGACCGGTTTACCTTATTTTCGTCGTTATTCATGGCTTTTACCAAATCCCCTGCGGTGAAGCGTTTTTCCGCGTTCTCCTTCATAAAGCGAATCATGGCGTGCCTAGATCTTGTTTTATACTCTCCTTGCACCTTTTTACTCCTTCTATTTCTCTGCCACTTCTATCATACCCTATTATGGCCCATAGAATCAAATGGATTCCATCAAATAAATTCTGCTGCAAAAATCCTGGAAATAACGCACCTCTTCATTGTAACCGGTGCCGCCAAAAGCCTGTTTTACCCGAACGCCCTGCATAAGGTTGGCTCCATAGGTTTCGTAATCCTCTTTTTCCCCGGGCATGGTAACGAATTTAGCCACCATATTATGCACCGGAGAATCCTGCTTGATATGAACCGGTGCCACTGTGTTCACCAGATCCCCAAAACCTTTAATGTTATAACGCTTCTCCAAATTATAAAAATGATAACGGCGGTTTTCTTCCAGTCCTTTCGGGTAAAATATATGACTCTGGGTATTTGGTTCCACCAGCTCCTGGAGCATCAGGCCAAAAGCCCTGGTTTTATCCCTACTTACTGCAGTAAAGGTGTGGATATTGTCGGATTTGCCGCGGTAAAAATCGCCAAATTGTAAAACATCGCGCCATTTTTTGTAAAGATCAATCTGCTGCTTAATTTCCTCAAGGTCTTCCTTTTTGGCATCACAAAGATTACATTCGTACCCAAGCACACCAAAAGCAGCCACACCAAAGCGGCTGGAGAGCGGCGTCATCCGAAGGGTCTGATGATTTGGGCAGGAAGACACATGGGCAGATACGGTATTTACCGGATAACCGTAACTGTAGGAGGTCTGCATGCGAGCCCGACATATGGCATCCGTATTGTCGCTGGCCCAGATTTGCGGGAAATAGCAAAGCATGCCCAGGTCAAAACGGTTTCCGCCGGAGGCACAGCCCTCAAATAAAATATCCGGAAAGGCTTTGGTCAAAGCTTCCATTATTTCATAAAAACCAAGGACATAATCGTGAAGCGTCTGACCCTGATTTTTCTCCGATGGAGAATAGCAATCGGAGAAAATACGATTCATATCCCATTTCACATAGGAAATGTTGGCACAGGAGAATAGGTGACTCATGGTGGAAATCAAATACTCCCGAACTTCCGGATTGCATAGATCCAGGATTCTCTGGTTGCGACCCTCGCTGTGATGTTTGTCCGGAATGCCAATGGTCCAATCCGGATGGGCGCGATACAAATCGCTGTTCACATTCACCATCTCAGGTTCCACCCAAATGCCAAAATCAAGGCCTAAGGCATTGATTCTTTCTGCAAGCTGGGCGACGCCTCCCGGAAGCTTCTTTTTGTTCTCCTGCCAGTCTCCAAGACTGGAAGTCTCATCGTTACGGTTAGAGAACCATCCATCATCCATAACCATAAGTTCTATCCCGACCTGTTTTCCTGCCTTGGCAAGCTTTAAAAGCTTACTTTCCGAGATGTCAAAATACATGGCTTCCCAACTGTTTAAAAGCACCGGCCGTGCCTTGTTTTTCCAGGCTCCACGCACAATATGCTCCTTAATAAAGTGGTGTAGATTTTGGCTTAATCCGTTAAATCCTGCAGTACTATAACTAAGCACCGCTTCCGGAGCGGTAAAAGACTCTCCGGGATTCAAAGTATAGGAAAACTGCAGTGGCTGAATGCCTGTTATCACCCGGGTTTTGCCATATCCGTTCACTTCCGCAGCTTCATAATGATTGCCGCTATAGATAAGATTCATACCATAACACGGGCCGTAATCTTCCTCTGTAAATTCCTGTGACAACATGATAAAAGGGTTGGCCCGGTTAGAGGACGTTCCTGTACGGGACTCGTTCACCACTTTTCCACCGGAAAGCTTATGGCGAAAATGCTTCATTTCATTGGCCCAACTGCCTCCGAAGCAGTGAAAAATCATGTCCTTTTGATCAAAATCCAGCTGTGCACTGAGAAGACGTTCCAGAGTCAACTGATTGTCGGTGGTGTTTTTCAAAATTGCGTAACGGGTAATCACATCCTCTTTCTCAAACGCACTGTAATGAAGTTCCAAAGTCTCCCCATAATTTGCATCTTTTAAGGTAATTACCAGCTCTTCTACCTCTCCATAGGAAGAAGGCAGCCCATAAAGGGGCGCCTTGCAAGGTAAAATCTCACTTTTCAAAAATACGAAATCGCAGGTTCTGCTGCCGTCTTTACGTTGCAACTCAATAAAAGGCTCTCGAATATCCCCCTTGCCCAGTCCGGACATTTCAAGGCGCATGTCCTCCAAGGTATATTCTGTATGCTCCTGATCGTAAACCACGCTGTTTCCCGGCTGAAATGCATGTTTTTCCCTGAGAAAATCAGCATCTTTTGCCTCGTCTATGCGAATTTTTTCTCCGTAGTGCAAATGTTCCGGCTGTCCTGTAGGTATAAGGGAAAAGGCATAGGTGGTATGATCTGTTTCAAGAACCCACAAACCGTCAAATGTTTTAATCATAAAGCCTCCTTATTCTGCGCCTTTTCGCGCCTCCAGCTCAGTTGAAATTTCAAGTAACTTTTCGTCTGTCAATTTATATTTTACCTTAAATAAAATCCATCCTATTATCAAAAGCACCATTGGAATGATAACCATGCTCATACGGAAGCCGATTCTGGTGCTTTCAGAGAGCACCGCCCTGGCATTTTCATCGGAACTGATGTGGAAAATACCAAGAATCATAGACGCGCCCCAGGCGGCAATGCCTGAAGCCAGTTTTACCACAAAAGTCTGCATGGAAAAAATAACCGATTCATCCCGTCGATTGTTTTTGTACTCTCCATAGTCCACAGAATTGGCCAGAAATACCGTAATCAACACGTTCAAAAGGCCCACAGAGCCCATAATCAAAAAGGCCGGAATCAGTAAAAAGTACACGTTGTCAACCCCTGCGAAACATTCTGCCATCAAACAAATATATCCTAAAAGCGCCATCACAAGACTGATGCTGAAAATCTGAATACAATGAAACAGCTTTCTTAAAAGCGGAAACAGAATCATCATGGCCAAAATCTGGAAACCTCCGCCAAAAATATTAAAAACAGTGTAATTATCCTGCCACTTTGCCGCGCTTAAAACAGAAAAGTCATATTTAAAGAAATAAATTACAAGGTTGGAAGTAATATACACCGCCGTGTTAATCAACACAATGGCTATGACCATGGTCATGGCCTGGTCATTGGACAACAGAGCGGAAAACATCTCTTTTACCGAGGTGGACTGCACATCCACGCTGGATTTTTCCTTAATGGAAAGGCAGGTGATTACAATGAAAATCACAAATAAAACAGCCACTGCCAGGGAAAAATACTGATATCCCAGTCGTTCCACTTCTATTTTACTGCTGCCATGCATCAACTCACCAAGGGCAGTTACGGATTTTACCGTAACAATGGTGATAATGGCAGAGCCCACACCTGCGCAGGAACGGGCCATGGCAGACACCCCTTCTCTCTCCTTACCAACTTCGGTAAAAGAAGGAATCATGGACCAGAACGGTATGTCCATCATGGTATAGGTCACGCCCCACAAAATATAAGTGACTGCAGCATATGCGATCATGCCGCTGGAATCCAGGCTTGGCGGCGCCGCAAACATCAGATACAACACAACGGCGTTGGTTAAGGTTCCAATCAAAAGCCAAGGACGAAATCGTCCGAATCTTGTTTTGGTCTTGGCTACAAGAACCCCCATAATCGGATCGTTAAAGGCATCAAACACACGGGCCACCAGCAAAATAATGCCCATGGCAAAGGAACTGACCCCCATAATATCCTGATAATAATACAAAATATAAGTGGCGGACAGCATATACACCATGTCTTTTCCCACGGCCCCAATGCCGTATGCCGCCTTTTCTCTTACTGATAAGGTTTTCTTCTCCATAGTCTCCTCCTAGTTTTTCATGCCCATGGCCAGTTTTACCACTTTGTAGGCACCATCGTAAATCCCTTGCTTCTTGTTTTCCATAATGCTATCACACATCTGTGAAAACAAAACTTCATCCTTCATAAACATACGAATCATCTGTATGGTGTGGGCATTGTCCCTGCATTCCAACGTACCGTCCCCAATTTCCGCCGAATGAATGGCGCCCCACATCTCGTGTTTACCCACACGTTTAATGAAAAGCTTCGGCACCGGATAAAAAGCCAACTCGCTTGGTTTTGTCACCAGCACGTCACAGCTTCTCATAAGAAGGTTGGTGGCGTACACCGCTTCGAAAATATTTTTGTGGTAAAAACCGTGAATTCCTTTTACCTCAGTTTCCGGTAAAAGGGCCGCCTCTGCAAATTTCTCTGTATCCTCCCAGTTGTCAAAATGCTCTGTGGCCAGTTTCTTCAGCTGTGGTATCTCCTTTAAAAGCTCCTCCCACACATTCTTGTAATCCCCAACGTTGACATAAAGTGCCGCTTTCTTTTTTTCAATGTACGGAATCAAATAGCGGATAATCTCTGCAAAAATTTCTTTTTGCGCGCCCGCTCCCCCAATCGTGAGTAAAAAACGCATCGGCTTTCCTTCTTTTTTACGACGAAGCCTTGCGGCACAATCCTCTTCAATGTTGGAAACCAGCTCATGGTCAATGTAATGACCGGTGTAAAAAAGGCTGTCCGCCGGCATTTCATTGCATACATGCTTCTTGTTCATCCCGTTTAAAATGCGATAACCCAGATAGGAATTTTTACACTGAATGGTGTGCACACTTCCCTCGGACAGATGCAGCGCCATTGGCCAGTTGTCCGGAATGGCATTCACCACATACTTCATTCCTGCGTGCACTGCTGCCTGGGCAGGCCACACATGGGTACCGATCACCGGAATGTCCTTTGGCACTTTTTTATACACTGGTGCCATCAGTTCCGCATTTTTTTGATCGGATGCATTATAGGAAAGGGCACGAAAGCCCTCATAATTCATAGGTTCCCACACAAGCCGGTTAAAAATAGGATTTTTGGAAAGTCTTGATCCCAAGGAATACAACTCATTCTGGGCACTGATCACCTTTGTGCAGGTGGTATCCGGGAATCCGTTCAGGTCCATCCAGTAAGGGGTATAACCCAGGGCTTTAGCCGCAGAGGCCATGGCCATGGAAATGCGATAATGTCCAAATCCCATTCGAATATTTCCTACGATAATACCTTTTTCCCGGTCAAATCCGGTCTCATCTGTAACTTCCTCACCCTTCAGGGGCTGATTTCCGACGTACACGTTGTACACCCCAAGGCTGTCCCCGATATGGGGATTTTTCTTTATGGAAAGGGTATAATCCTTTTTGCTGTCATCCCCAAACTTACGTAAGTTCTTTTTCTTGGTACGAACAGCTTTTTTATATACCTTTTCCTTCATTTGATTGCCAAATATGCTTTTGGATTTTTCTCCCATTATATTCACCTCACATTTTCACACATGCATAAGCCACACCTATCCATTGGTTTGGAAACTCATTCTTTTCTTCTAGTTTCCTTCATTTTATCATGATTTCTTTCCCGTTCTCAATCCGCTGTTTTCCAGAATTCTAAAGCTTGTTTTTGTGCATTATTACTAATTATTTCCTGCTGTTGACTATTTTAACGTATAAATGTTAAAATTTGAACAACATGTATGTTGTCATAGCAACAGAATAGGAGTTTTATGAATTATCAATTTTTAACCAATACCAATTTATTCCATGGGATTCGAGATGAGGAAATACAGCATATTCTCTCCTGTCTTGGAGCTAGAGAACATGCTTTTTCAAAAAATGATATTATTTTTCGTGCCGGTGACACGGTACGGGAAATCGGCCTTGTGGAAGATGGTAGTGTAAACATTGTTGTGAATTTTTACTGGGGAAACAGCCACATTTTTGGCCATGTGGAAAAAGGGGAAGTGTTTGCGGAAAACTATGCCGCAATCCCGGGAAAAGAACTTTTATGCGACGTAGTGGCCGCAGAAGATTGCAAGGTGCTGTTTCTTGATTTCACAAATCTTTTAACCACCTGTCAAAACGGCTGCAACTTTCATCAGCATCTCATTCGAAACCTTTTGCACATTTCAGCCAAAAAGAGCCTGAATCTCTCCAGCCGAATGATGCACACCGCACCAAAAAGTCTACGGGATCGTCTGCTCTCTTACCTTTCGGAGCAGTCCATGGTTCATGGCAGCACCCATTTTACCATTCCCTTTAACCGACAGCAGCTCGCCGACTACCTAGGCGTAGACCGAAGCGCCATGTCCGGTGAACTGAGTAAAATGAAAAAAGACGGATTAATTACTTATAAAAAAAGCGAATTTTGGCTAAACGAAGGGCACCTTGGATAAACCAAAGGTGCCCTGATTTCTTATATTACAATTGTTCGTCCGGATCCCAATTCAAAGTGACACTTTACAATTCCAAGGTCAATCTGACTTAAAACTCCGCCTTTATCTGTAAACTCTACACTCTCATCATCTTTCAGCGTTATCAAAAACTTTTGCTGATTAATTGCCGTTGGTGCCAAAAGCGCCATTTCAACGCCATCAAGAAACCACTGCGGGCAGTCTCCGTTAACGTCGATGACATCCTTTACACCTTTTGACTTACGCACTTTTCCGCCGTCCACACCGTAGCCGACAGCAATCACAATCACCAGTTTTTCTCCGTCGTTAATGGTTGCCGCTACATTTTTTTCATTGTAGGTGCCGGCCCAGCAGGTGTTCAACCCAAGACTCTGCAAAAAAAGCACCAACTTCTCTCCGTAATAACCGGTTCTCTGATCCACTGTCTCATCATCCGGTCCGACACAGGCAATCACACTTGGCGCAGAACTAAGGCCCATGGCCTTGTTCAGCAACTTGTTAAACGTTTTACCTGCATCTTCAAGAAACTGCATATGCAAGTTTCCCTGCTTATTTAATTCCTCGATTTTCTCTTTGATCTGACAAACCTTATCCGCCTCAATTGCAATGGGTTTCTAGTTGCGCACCGAATGACGCTGCTTTATCGCTTCTAATTCTGTCATGTTCTCTCCCTCTCTTTTTACGCCGGATTAAATTTGTCCTTGCCCTGCTTACAGGTCGGACATTTCCAGTCATCCGGCAGATCCTCAAAGGCAACTCCGTCATTTTCTGCAGGATCGTATACGTATCCGCATACGGAACACACATATTTTCCGGAAGCTTCCTCTGTGGAAAACTGTATATCCTCAAAAACTGTCTTCACCGGGTTATCCAAATCCATCACTCTTTTT
>JAILCP010000028.1 GCA_024680055.1 Lachnospiraceae bacterium
TTTGACCCTTAGCGCCGATTATATTGTTCACCTGGAACATGGCCGGGTTGTGGAGCATTACCCATTAAGTAACAATACTTTGCCACGGCTGAAAGAATTTTTTCAAAAACAAATCTAACCGGTTATTTTCTTCTTCTAAAAAATGTAATAATATAAAACTATATAACTTCTAGGAGAAAATAATGGACGACAGAAAATTAGAGGCGCTTATTGCCACCATACGGGCAGGCAGCTTTAACAAAGCCGCCACCTCCCTTCATTGTACCCAGTCTGCAGTGACGCAGGCCATCAATGCATTGGAAAATGAACTGGGATGCAAACTTTTAGAACGAACACATAAAGGCATTTCCCTTTCATCCAAAGGTAACCAATTACTCCCCTTTATTATGGAGGCGGATTCTGCCCTGTCCCGTTTAAAAGATCAGGCAAAAAAACTGTACGACAACGATTCCCTTCCTATTACCGTAGGGGCTTTTTCCAGTATCAGTAAAACATGGTTACCGGATGTTCTTGTAAAATTTAAAGAAGCCTATCCCACCATATCTGTCAATATCAAAATCGGCACGGACCGTATTGAGGAATGGCTGGCCAGTGGTGAAATCGATATTGGACTTGGAGATGAATACCGTTGTCAATCCTTTGAATGGTATCCTCTAATCATTGATCCTTTTCTTGCAGTTTTACCAAAAAATACAATCTCACAAGGCCAAACAACCATTACCCAGGAGGAATTTGGAACTCACACCATTATTGTCGCGCCAATGAACGTTATGGAAAAACGCCTCCAGGTAAAAATTGACAATCGTATTGATGTAAGCAGTGACGATGACTCTACACTTTTATACATGGTTTCCAGTGGTCTTGGAGTAACTGCAATGCCAAAGCTTAGTCTTAGCAATATTCCAAGTAACGTTGCAGTACTTCCTATGACACCTACGCCGGAACGTATTCTGGGAGCCGCCCTTCCAAAGAATCCGAGAAAGGAAACCCTTCTGTTTTTAAAATTCCTAAGAAACTATTTTAAAAAATAATAAAAAACAGCCTGCCTAAAATGGCAGGCTGTCCTTTCATCATATATCTCTATATGATAGGCATTGAGGTTTTCGACATATGCAATAATTGCTATCAATCGTTAACCTTATTGTAGACTGTATTCTAATTTTTGGGAAGACAGTCTTTTTTCTATGGTTATAAGGAACGCTTATAACCATTATTCTTCTGTTTTCCATTGGTATTGTTTTAAATCCACTTTACCATGGGTAACCACAATTCCTTCCTCACGCAATCGCTGTTCCTGCCCCTTCTCGCCTCCAAAGGCAAAGGCTCCCGACAGTTCTCCCTTTGCGTTTACCACACGAAAACAAGGAATGTTCAAAGGATCCGGATTTTTATGAAGGGCATTTCCAACTGCTCTGGCCATACTTTTATCTCCGGCCAATTCTGCAATCTGGGCATAGGTGGCCACCTGGCCATAAGGAATTCTTTTTACCGCTTCATAAATTCTCTTAACAGGACTATCGCTGATTAAGTCATAGCTTTCCCCAATCATTTGCTTAATATCTTTTTCCGGTATGGAACCATCTAAAATAATTGTATTCCAATGCATTTTGTTCTGGTGATATCCCGGTATTACTGACTTATAAATATCACGCCATAAAAAAGCTTTCTCCGGTTCCACTTTTACATTTAAATTAATGTAACCGTCCCGCTCATAGGTCCACAAAAATGCCTTTTTATTCTCTTTATACCTTACAAGCTGCCAGTTTTGATCTTTAAATGGTGCATCTTGATAGGTATCCGGAAACGAAAGCCCGTAGGCAAGTGCTTCTTCTCTTGTATGCATGACGCATCCCCCTTTGTTACATTAAATCTCTAACTGGTTCAAAGAACTGATCACCGAAACGCCGTCTAGCTGCTCCTTCTTGTTCCTGCTAAGATAGACAGCCTGAATCCCCAGTTCTTTTGCCGCCTGTACATCCGACACAACAGAATCCCCTATATGTATAGCTTCTTCCGGTTTCACTCCTGCTTCCTTTAATGCCGCCTCAAAAATAGATTGGTGAGGTTTGCACGCTCCCACCATTTCAGCGGATATAATTCCCGCAGGATGAATTCCTTTGATCTTTAAGGATTCCTCCAAGTAGCACATATCATCATTTGAAATCACATAGATAGGAAGTGTCATTCTCTCAAAAAATGGTTTCACATCATCAAAAAGCGGAGCATGTACCCATATCTTTCTCCAAAGATTGTGCATATACTCAATATCTCCGGTCAAGCCACAGTTCTCTACGCAATATTGAAGAATCTTTTCCACCTTTTCATCGTTCTTTATAAAGTTCTCCCCAAAGCTTGTTGCTTCCAATTCCTTGACCTTGCTCCAGACAATCTTAAGAACCTCCTTTGGGTCTTTGATTTTACTATGAGCAATAAAGTATCCAATCAGTTCTCTTGTATAGGGCTCATCTTCCTGTACCATGGTCCCTGTGTAGTCTATAAAAATCGCTTTTATCATCTTCCTACCTCTCAACTTTGTTTGTTAATGCTACTATTTTAGCATACTTTAAGGTAAGAACAAAAGACCGACCTCCCTATCGTTTATTGATTATATTGTTACAATCCCGGCAGTCGCTCCTGCCGGTCAATCCAGGATTCCTGGGGCACTTCATGTATTTTATCTCCCTCCATATAGTTTCCAATCAAAAATGGAGAAGAGGGATCGTGCATTTTATTCTGTTTATATATTACTGCAGGTTCTGCATTTGCATAACAATATTTACAAAGATGCATACAGGTATTATAGGCACCGATATCACAAGATAAATAGCAGGCACATTCTGCTCTTGCGCCCTTCTTCTTTGGTACTATCAATCTTTTCCCGATTGCCTTTTCATAGTCACTGACCTTCATGCATCCGCTGCAATCAGCGCCGTACCCGGCTAATTCATCACCTTCCGCACAGGGTTTTACCACCATACCGCAGCTTGTTGCAATGTCAATGATTGCTTTTCCAAGCTTTAATCGGTCTGCCTTTAAAACCGCTCTTGCCTCCGGGAAATTCCTTTGCACCTTAGGATACAAATCGATAAAACTGATTACCACCGTTTTGGTGTAACCCTTTAGGCTTTCTGCAATCTGCCGGAAAGCGTGCAAATGATACTCTATGGTATATCTCTCCGATAACAAAATGGGATCGTATCGCCAGCCTATGCTATGGATTCCCACCAGATTGGATAATGTTTTAAAATCTTCGATTATTTTATGTTTGTCCGGCACCATGGGTTCAATATCCCGTCCATAAGATGTCAGGGTCACATACCAGTATTGACCAAAATCTTTTATCAGTTCCATATAAGGGAACATGGGTGCAGGGTTTTTGGTACAAAAACCAATAACATCCACAACGTCAGGATCCAGCCTGTACTTATTTACCTGCATAGGATTATACGGGTTACGAACACATACATATCCCTCTTTTATTCGATTGGCAAACCACTTTGCATAAAAAGCAGGGATATCTGTGCGTTGTCCGGTATTTATTATCATTTCCTACCTCGTCATCCCGGTATCGCTTTGTTTTACCATGAAGAATGAGTATTTTTTACTGACTAATCTTCCTGTAGTCTCTTAATCATACCATACATCGCTTCTACCGAATTGAAATTTTCCGGAGTCATCTCAGAAGCATCAATAGAGATATCGAATGCATCCTCAAGCTCTCCTATCAACATTATAATAGAAAATGACTCCAATAGGTGATTGTCAATCAGCTTTTTTTCATTTTCAAAATCAATACTGTCATCAATTTCATTTAAAATTTCCAATAATTCTTCCATGTTCTTTACCTCTTTCTTTTATTCATAAATCGGTGTATTGATTCTATAGCTTTCCTGCTGTTTTCTGACAACCACAAAACCATCTTCCTCACTATAAAATCCAATTCCCGGCAATTCGTGACTTAAAAACAGGGACATTCCTTCATAGACGGAATATGCCCCAACTCTTTCAAAAACAATCATATCCCCTTCGGATATTTCTTCAGACGCAAATTCTGAAACTAAAACGTCATTGGTGGTGCATAGAGAACCGTAAATTGCATAGTTCTTTTTTTCACTTAACCTCTGCTTCTTCCTGACAACTGTAATATGGGGTTTATACATTCCCCGTAGCTGTCCGTCATAATTCATCTGATGAATACCACCATCGCAAATAATTATGTTTTTTCCTGCTGTCTCTTTTATATCCATAGCTTTGACAATGTAATATCCGCAGTCATAGGCAATTGCCCGTCCCATCTCAAGAGAAATCTTTCCCTTCCACTTCATTGCCATAAGTAATTGGCGAAACTCCCTTAATCCTTCCGGATTGGTAATTGTCTCTTCCTGATTCGCAAAATAAGGGACCCCAAAACCGGTTCCATATTCTAAATGCAGTACCTCTTTTCCGGTTTCGCCTTTGATACGTTCAAAGAATTCATCCAACTTTTTTATCTCTTTTGCATGCTTGCTGATTTTATGCTTCTGCGTTCCGGTAAAATAGTGAATTCCATAGAACAAAAGATTTGGATAATCTTCACTTCCAAGAAGCTCTATAATGGTATTTTCATCCATTCCGAATTGTCCGCAATGCAATCGATAATAAACGTTGACAAAAAGGTGATTCTCTTTTGCAACCATCTGCAAAACCCTTGCCTGCCCCGGCGATTCTGCGGTATAAATTGCCTCGTCTTTGCAATACTGAAATATTTCTCTCATATCCTCCGGCTTTTTAAGCACGCCGGAAATCAATAATCTTTTAGGGTCTATTTTTAACTCTTTGCATATGAGGAATTCTCCATAGGAACACACTTCGATTCTATCCGTATCCATCAGTGATTCTCTCGTAAGAAAGGGATTGGTTTTCATACAATAGTTCACATTCATGTTTTCCCCAAGGTTTTCCTTTAAATATTGAAACCGCCTGTGAAACCGGTCCAGATCAAATACATAGGCCGGTGTGGTTAAACGCTTTTCTGCTTCCACGGCCATCTTTTGCTTGTCCATATTAAATAACCTCTAATTCATCTAACACTTTTCTGTCAATTTTACCGTTTTTATTGAGTATAAATGTTTTTACATGCTGAAATTTGCTCGGTACCATGTATACCGGCAATTTTTCTTTCAAAAACAGATGTAACTCCTTTTTCTCTATGGTGCCTGTGTAATAGGATGACAAACGCTTTTTCTCTCCATCGTAGGTGCATATGCAACGCTCCACCCCTTCCACGGCATTTATGCTGCGCTCAATCTCTTCCAGCTCAATCCTGTGTCCCATATGTTTGATTTGGAAATCCTTTCGTCCGGCAAAATACATTTCTCCGTCCGCCTCCATCATGGCCATATCACCGGTTCTGTACATTCTGACCCGTGTTCCGTCTTCCTCTTCAAAGGTGACAAAATGTTTTTGGGTCTGTTCTTCATTGTGATAATAACCGATGGCTATAGATTCCCCTGTTACACATAATTCCCCCGGGATATTGGGCTTTGTTATCACCTGATTCTTCTCATCCAGCAAAACCACCCTGCGTCCCGGAAAGACCTTTCCAAGAGGCAGTTTTTCATCTTTTTCATATGTTCGATTCAGGGTAAAATAGGTACAATTGCAGGTAATTTCCGATGGGCCGTAAAGGTTTACAAACGTGGCACCCGGCAACTGTTCCTGCCAAATCATAAGATGCTTCATAGGCATCACTTCCCCGGAAAACATCACCCTTTTTACCTCCTTTGGAACCCGGTAGGCAAATCCTTTTAACCCGGAGATAATACAAAGTGCGGAAACTGCCCAGGTCAAATTGGTTACATGATTGTCGCATATATAATCCAACAACCTTGGAGGTGTGGAAAAATATCCTCTTGGTATAAGAACCAGGGCTGCACCGGTAAAATAGGCTGTCACAATATCTTTGATTGAAACATCAAAATCAAATGGCGCCTGATTTCCTATAACGTCCTGCTCTGTAAACTCAAATATATCCACAAAGTGATTTATAAAATCCATGGCCGCCCCATGGGATACCAAAACACATTTTGGCACACCGGTGGACCCTGACGTGAAAACGCCGTAAAGCGGGGTTTCTCTATTGATTTTTTCTCTAACATCACCTGTTTTATCAACCCCCCTCTTCGCTTGCATCATGGAAAAAGAAATTACCTCACAGGGATAATCCACGTTTTGAAACTGTTCCAACAACGCATCTTCCACAATCACTGCCTTAGGTTCTAAAACCGTAAGAATCTTCTTTAGTCTGTCCGCCGGCTGTTCCGGATTCAGATAGGTATAAAAACCACCTGCATAATTAATACCTAAAATCGTACTTAATAAGTCCACAGACTTCTCCGAATAAACAGCGATGGGATATCCACTCTCCTTGGGATGAACTTTGGCAAGAATCACATTTGCAGCACACATTGCCTTACTTTTTAACTCATTCCAGGTAATCTTCTTCTCCGGATCAATTGCTGAAATTCGTTCCGGAAACTTTTGTACCGTTTCTTCAAATAAATCTAAAATTGATTTTTTATTTCTAATGTCCATTGTCTCTCCTTATCCCCTGTGCTTGCCTCATATTTTTTAAGCAATTTATTCCAGCTTTTTACATTCATATCTATATCATTATCAGAAAAATCAAAATGATAATCCAGATAGGTTCCAAGATAATCCGTCGTTTTTCCTGCGCCAAAAAGGTTCAAATGATCGCCCTTATCACGGGTGTCCACATACCAGTCAATTCCAAGTTCTCGCACTTTTGTGTTTAAATCGATATAGGTAACTCCCATTTTTTTTGATACCTTGGCAAGGCGCACGTGCTTGTCATAGTTGTAATTTTTCGGTGAAGGTGCGGAATACAGTATCAACTGTGTTCCATTTTTATCACAAATGTTTTTTATGTTTTTCAATGTATTTAAATTCCTGTTGCTGATTTTTACCTTTTGATTGGCCGAAATCATGTAATCTCCACCGGTATAGGGTTTGATTTTTCTGGAAACGTGAAAACCTTTATAGCTTTTACCCCGCACTTCCATAAGGGGAGATTTCCATACATTGTGTTCCTTCAACAACTTGAAATGCTTATATAAAAACCCGGAAATATAATCCTTTGACATAGTTTCTTTACGGTCGATTCGAAATAAATTATTGGTCTCAAGCAACACAATCTTTGGCGTTTGCTTATTCATGGCTGTTTTTAGAACCTTCTCGGAATCCGACAATTTTGCCCCGGGCTGTCCTGCTGCGTAGGAAGTAATTCCGTAGTCCCTCCATAATTGCATTGGAGAAACCGTGGTATAGCTCTCACTATCCCCTATAATCAGCACATCCAGACTGTTTTTTGGCTCCACCATCAAATTTGCATGCACGCCGTTTTTACAGTTGGCCAAATGATTTTTTACCATAAATTTTGATGTCATACATTTTCCGGGAACATAAATTAAAAGTGCAAGTATCGCCAGAAATAATATGTTTTTTCCATACTTTCTCATTTGTATTCCTCCTAGAATCCCGCATAAATCAAATCCGCCGGTTGATATCCCTCACCGTATGCCCCAAAAATCACAATGGCCATAATCACGCTGTAGTAAATTGCCCAACGATAGACAATTGGGTACTTCACCATATCTTCGTACAGATTCGGATTTTTCTCTAGTTTTAAATCAATGCAAAAAACAATTGCCGTTGCCACAATAATCACAAAATAGTCTCCGACATCCAATCCCAATTCCAGAATCTTTCCCGAAAAAAATCCTCCGTCCCAGGGACCTGCAAAAAGATTTTTCATTATACTGACAAACTGCTGCATTGTCTCTGCCCGAAATAAAACTTCTCCAACGAAAATCACGATCCAAGTTCGAAACATTCGAATCCTTGAAACAACTTTGTCTTTTGCATCTATTTGCAAAAGATTCCAAAATTTTTCTCCCACCGGTTCTAACATAATTTCCAACAAAAGAACCACAAAATAGTAAACACCGTACATAATATAAGGAATCTTTGGTCCATGCCATAATCCGTTTAACATCCATACCGGAAACAGGGCAATAGCCGATGTTACAACCATGGTCACGTATTTGCCCGCATGCTTTCGTCCAAATTTGTTCCATTTTTTCATCATCTTAGAAGTTGTAACCGGATAGAAAATATAATTTTTAAACCAGGTACCCAGGGAAATATGCCATCTTCTCCAAAATTCCGCTGCACTCTCAGCCAAAAACGGCTGTCGGAAATTTTCCGGCAATTTTACATGAAAAATTCTTGCCGATCCAATAACAATATCAATTGTTCCGGAGAACTCCATATATAACTGAACCGTAGTAAAAATCATAATCACCATGACCATAAGACCGGTATAGGATTCGGAAGGCTTATAAAGCACATTGATTGCCCCATTCAATCGATCTGCTATCAGCATTCGCTTGAAAAGTCCAATCCCGATTCGAATGGCTCCTTTTACCATACTCTCTTCCGTAATCCTCTCGCCTTCAAAAAGCTGATCTTTTACATCAGAATATCTGCAAATCGGTCCTTCCATAAGTGTTGGAAAGAAAATCATAAACAATGCGAATTTACAAAAATTCTTCTCCGCCTCAATGTGCTTCCAAAACACATCCAATAAATACCCGATTCCTTGCATGGAATAAAAGGAAATGCCAATCGGCACAAGAATTTTTAATAATGCAATATTACTACCTGTACCAAATGAACTGCTAAACTTATTTATTATCTCGATTGTAAAATTCGTATACTTCAATCCCGCTAAAATTCCTACCACAATGAAAATAGCAATTTTAACATACCGAGACGCTTTTTTCTTGGCCTGCTTTCGCTCAAGTTCCTTATTTTTAAGCGTCCGCTCAATCAAAAGTCCACCCAAAAAAGTGACGGCAGTGGTAATTGCAGCCCAGTATATCAAGTACTTGCTTATCAGCATAAAAAACGCTACACTCACCAACAGCAAAGTATAATATCTCTTTTTCTTCGGAGTCATCTGATACAGAATCATCGCCAACGGTAAAAAAACAATAAAATAAGTATTTGTGTTATACGCCATAAGTTTATCCTCATTATCTTTAATTAACTTTAAATACTATAGAGCAAAAAAATTATAACCACCTTAATCCCTTATTAAGATTTCTTAATGTAGTTCATTTTATCATTTCATCCCCCTTCGCCAGTTATTGTAATGCATCTTCTGTTTAAGAAAAAACAGGCAAACCCATTAAGATTTTCTTAAAATCTGCACGAAAAAAGCCTTCTCTGTAATATTACAGAGAAGACTTTTTCATTGTCCTCTTATAAGTTATTTTACAATAATTTTAATTGTTGCAGTCTTAGTTGATGACTTATAATTTGAGTTGCCTGCAGCCTTTACTTTTACCTATTTCTTGGTGTAGGTTACGCTACCCTTTGAATCTGTCTTCATCCAGTCTTCCTTCGTCATTAGACTAACATGACCTGTCCGTTTCTCGTGCATCAATGGTACATCCACATCCTCTGATTTCCATTGATACTTGAATCCGCATTTCTCCTGGACTCGCTTTGACTTTTGATTGCCCTCATAATATCCGATCCAGACCTTCTGCATACCACAGTCCTCAAAGGCGTGGCGGAGCATTTCCTTCACAGCTTCCGGCATAATACCCTGACCCCAAAAGGGTTTTCCAAGCCAGTATCCCATCTCACACTCGTCATCCCTGTCAGTCATATCGGTATGACCATTCAGCTTCAGTTCTATCGCCCCGATTGCTTTGCCATCCTCTTTCAGACAGATG
>JAILCP010000064.1 GCA_024680055.1 Lachnospiraceae bacterium
GTAAGAGAGCAAATGGAAAAGGATGTTATTTCAAAAGTTGATGCTGCAATTCCGGCGGAAACAGACAGTGATTTTGAAATACCGGGATCCATTGAAAATATATCCTATACAGATATTAGCGTAACATCATCAGATAAAGAGGTGGTTGAACTGAAAGCTGGTGAATACGATTATAACACCTGGAAAAAGAAACCAACGAAAGCAATTGTAAAACAAGGAACCGAAGCAAAACAGGTAACGTTAACCGCTACCTTCACATTTAACAGGACAGATTATAGTAGTACTATTCTCTTTACAAAGGATTACACAGTTACAGTGAAACCGAAAAGTGCAGAACAGTATGAGGCCATAAGACAGGAACTGGTAAAAGAAATTGAAGAGGGTATAAATAAGTATAAATTTACTGATTCTGTTACAGGAGAAGAACTGAAAAAAGATGGAGATGCTTATGTGACAACAGAGGACATCCAGTTACCAAAACCAAGTCGTCTTGGAGGAAACGGATCAGCAAGACCGGTGTGGTTATCTGTAGATGATGTTACATATGCAAAAGATCCATCCGGACAAAAGAATGCCAGAAAGGTAGATATTCTTAGACCGGGAGTGGGAAAGGAAGACGGAATTTTCCATTTGACCATTACTGTGGATGACTCCAAGGATAGTGGTGTAATTGCATCAAAGACCTATACCTTTAAAATAAAAGCGCTCACACAAAAAGAATTAGGTGATGAGTTGACTTTAATGAAAACTGTTAAAGAGCATTATTTTGACGGAATCAAAGGTGAAAATGCATCTGCCACTGAAATTACAACGAATTTACATAATTTTAGAGAAGCATGGTTTGATGAAAATCAATCACTTGTGTGGGTATATGATAGTAAATACGACAAAAATCATGGAATTACGCCGGATGATATCGAGGGTTATGATTCTATGGGTTCACAGAAATGGAGAACCTTCCGTACTTCCAATGAAAGCGTAATTGCACCGGAAAATCTTTTGGTAACTCGGCAGAAAGAACATACAAGGGTTAAAATTGATAGTGAGCTTACAAGTAAGACGTTTGGTAAATACGGCGAACTCTACCTGAAAGACAGTGTAAAATACGCAGAATACAAAGATTTTGCAGCACTTTACAAGCAGCCGGTTTCCGTTACCGTAGTTGTTCTTGGAACCAATCCAACAAAAGAATTGGAGCCGGAGGAACCTGCAAGCAAAGATAACACTTCCGGAGAGAAGAAGCAGGAAGAAGCAAAGATTCAGGCATCCTTTACCTTAAAAGGTTTGGATGGTGAGACTTTGATTGCGAACACGTCTGTAAGTGATTTGCAAAATGGAACCACAGCATTTGATGTACTTGCTAAAGTATTTAAAGAAAATGGTTATAATTACATTGGTAGTGGGTACTATATAGAGGGAGTAAAAAAATCAGATGGCAGCACCCTCTATGAAAAGGATGCCGGTAAAAACTCCGGATGGATGTACCGTGTAAACGGACATTTGCCAAATGTCAGTATTGGAAACTATGTATTAAGCGATGGAGATAACATTGAGTTTTTCTTTGTAAACGATTACAACAATTTATTTACAAAAGACGGCAAAGAAAAACCTGCATCAGAAGTAAAAGACGAAGCTTCTTCAGCGGAAAAGAAAGAGGAAGAAAAGAAAGACGAGAAGAAAGAAGAAGCAAAGGTTGAACGTCAGGAAGTTAAAAATGAGGACGGAACAACCACAGTAACTGAAAAAACAGAAACAACAAAAGAGACCAAGCTTGAAATTGTAACAAAAGATGAATCCGGAAAAGCCCAAAAGACCATTGAAATTACAGTGCCAAAGGATACCACAAAGACTCCGGAAGCGGAAGTGACTCAGGTGGTACCTAAGAAAGAAAAGCTGAAAATTTCAGAAGACGTGGCAAAAGAAATTCAGAAGAATGCAGATTCCAAGAAGGTGGAAGTAACCCTTCGTGTAAATGACGACAAGGGAAAAGAAAAATATACAGTCACCACAACAGCGCAGAATCTGGCCAACGAAGAGGAACTGTTTTTGTACAAGCTGGATGAAAAGGGCAACAAAGTTCTTGTAAATAGTAAGACCTATAAAAAGGACGAGGACGGCAATTTTGCAGTCAGCGTGAAAACAAAAGGTGATTACATTCTTTGTAATGCCAAAGAAGCGAAACAGGTGGAGAAAGCGATTTTGAAAACTGTTCAGCCTGCAACGAAGAGTGTAACCGTAGCTTCCGATCAGAAGATTACCATGAACCTTTCCAAGAAACTGGATATGGATAATGTTAAGAGCATAAAATATGTCAGCACCAAAAAGGCTGTGGCCAAAGTTTCAAAGAATGGTAAAATTACCGCACAACATGCAGGAACCGTAAAAATTAAAGCCATTGTTACATTGAAGAATGGGGAAAAGAAAACGGTTGTAATGAAGGTAAAAGTTAAAAAAGACAGAAAGAAATAAAGCAGAAGAGCAAAAAAAGGGCTTCCGTTCAGAAATGGACGGAAGCCTTTTTTGAGACCTTTTACCAGGCCGGTGGTTTTATTATAGCATAAATGACCATATAAAAAATAGGAAACTAAAAATGTCAAAATAGTGTTGTAAATGTGAAAAAAATGTGTTAAAGTCCTCTCTGGCTGTAAAATATTACGGCCATTTTTCCTATAAAAACAAGTGTTTAAGAGAAATTAAGAGAAGTAGAAAAAATGAAAATAATGAAAAAAAGAAAATGGTTGTTAGGAATCATATTAGTGATAATTTTGGGTGGAAGCTTTTTCTTCTATGAAAAGTTTCAAGACCATCAGGTGAAAAAAAGGTCTTCGGAGTTAACGAAGGTGAAGGAAACACTGGGTGTGGCAAAAGAAGAAGAAAACACGCCGGAATTTGCAGACGTGGATTTTGAAAAATTGCAAAAAGAGAATCAGGATGTGTATGCTTGGATTTACATTCCGGGAACGAAGGTAAATTATCCGGTGTTACAAAACCAACAGGAGCCGGACTATTACCTGGATCACAATCTGGATGGGCAAAAAGGTTACCCGGCCTGCATTTACACACAACCCAGAAATCAAAAGGATTTTCAGGATCCGGACACAGTGATTTACGGACACAACATGAAGGACGGTTCCATGTTTGGAGGATTGAAGTTATTTCTTGAAAGGGAATATAGAAAAAAACATGGAAACTTGTACATTTATACTCCGGATAAGGTGATGACCTATGAACTGGTGGGGGCATATATCAGCGACGATGCGTTGATTTTAAATAAATATCATGATTTTGAAAATCCGGAAGATTTTCAGGATTACCTGGAACAGGTTGTGGAGAAGTCAGAGGAACCTCTTCGATTAAATACGGGGGATCGTTTGATTACGTTGTCCACCTGTACAAGTGAAGAAGATCAACGGCTATTGGTACAATTTGTTCAAAGAAAAATAGAGGAGAGAAATTAATGTATTATCAGAAAATGTTGCGTAAAAACTCATTTTTTACAAGGACCATTGCAATGGTTCTTTTTTTGGCAATGGTGATTACGTCCTTGCCGTTTCGCGGAGCCTTAAAAGTGCGGGCAGAAGGAGGAAGAAATATCAATGATTCTGCCAGCATCCATTTTACCGTAAAAGAGGATGCCTTTAAGTACTCTGTAGCGGGCGAACGAAAAGAATTGATACAGAGCCAGGAGGGAAATGAGACTGTTTTAGACTTTGAAGAGGGAATCGCTCCGGATTCCATTGAAGGTTTCAGTTATTTGTTGAAATTTTCCATTGAAGATCCAAAGGAGCGAGATATTAATGAGGGAGATTACATTGAAATTCCCATTGCCCCTCAGTTAAAAGTAACCGAGTACCCACAGGTGCTTGCAGATGTTAGCGACAGCAGCATTGTATATGCAACAGCTGAATATAAGGAGCCGGTGCAAAATGAAGCCACCGGAGAATTTGAAAGCGGATACCTTCGCTACGTTTTTACCAAATGTATGGAATACAAAGAGGAAGAGGAAGAGGAAAACGAAGCCATTTATGGAATTTCCGGACAGATGGCGTTTGATTATACTTTTACCAAGGCAGCCCTTAGCGAAGAAGATGTGACAAAAGCATCCCTGGTTCCTCATCTCAACGGAATTGAGAAGAACTATTCCATCAACCTGCCAAAGGTTACAAACACCGTTACGGGAATTACCAAGGTGGGTACAGTGAATTCAGAAAACAACAGCGTAGACTGGGAAATTACCGTGGGCAGCGACAGCCTTTGTAAAGGAAACAGCCTAGAGGGAGTTACCGTCACCGATCAGTTTAATCCGGAAGAGTTGACCCTTACATCTTCCAGCGTGGAGATGGAAAAACAGGAGGAGGGAAACTATTCCTATACCTTTAAAGCAGGAGATGTGGCACCACAAACCATTCACGTGACAACGGGATTTACCGACGGGGTGATTGCAAATGCAAACAAAAACCCGGGAGATGTAACCGTTACCAACAAAGCCACCATGAATGTGGAGGGACAGGAACCAAGTGAAACACAGGATACGGTAACTGTTCCGGCTTTTGCCATTGAAAAAGACGGTCGTCAGATTGACGGTAATACTATGGAATGGTCTTTGATTGTGAATAAAGAGCGGGTCAACGTGTACCGTGCACTGATTCTTGATCCGTTACAGAAAGAGCTTACCATCGACGATACTTTTGGAATTCATGTGGAGGAATTAAATCCGGAGGATCATGAGGCGGTAGAATCCGTGGTTCTTCATAAAGAAGAAAGTAGTATGAGCTTTTCTGACGGAGTATCTCTTTCACTTGCCAATGGAGAGACCTTTGGGGAAAAAGAGTATACCCACTCAAGTCATCAGCTGGCGCTGCATTTTAGCAGTTCCTTTGCAAAGACTTATAAGGTTACATTTCGAACTATAGTTACACCGTCAGAAGAGGAAGAAGCGACTCAGACACAGCAAATTACCAATCAGGCCAACGCTCTGGTATCATTCCCGACGGGAAATGGCGGAACCGGATTTATGGAGTACGGACAGTGCAGTGTTACAGAAGATTTTGTGACAGCCCATTTGGAAGTTGCCGGAAAAGGGGGAGACCTTACCACCGGTAAAATGAAGTGGGCAGCCATTCCATCCTGTAAACAGGAGTATAAAGATGCAACTGTTATTTTACATCCGGCTGCTGACGATCAGACCCTGGATGTGGAGTCTGTACATGTTAAGAGAACAGGACATCTTAGCGAGGAGGATTTGACTGAGGCTGAGGGTGTTGCTTTTACCACAGAGGAAGCAGGCGGAACCATTAAGGTTTTCATTGATGGAGATGCCTTAAAGAGTGCGGGTCTTCAGTTAAAAGATGTGTGTATTGTATATGAAACCATCGCCAGAGACTATTTTTTAAGTGATGTAAAACATGCATACACCCAGCAGGGAAAAATTCAGGTAACCAATTCCTATAATTCAGAGTACGAGTATGAAACAAGCGCGTCTCAGGAATTGAAAAACGAACTTTTAAGCAAGTCAGTGGAGCTTTTAAAAGCAGAAAATCACAATGGTGAAAATTATTTCCATTTCCGATTACTGATCAACAAAAATGCCATGACCCTGCCAAACTTAACGGTAACAGATGAGCTTTCCGGTATTCTTTTTACCACAGAAAACAAAAATCTTACCGAAGAGGACGCAAGCCCTGGAGAAGCCCTTTCAGACAGTGACTACGAAGTGGTAAAAGAAGGGGAATATGCTCCATACATTGCCACACTTTCCGGAGAGGAAGAGGTGGTTGATTCTGAACGACAGGTTCAATTTGATGGCTCCAAACTGGTGTACAAAGAGGCAGAAAACAGTGAGGCTTTGGTATGTCATTTTTATGTGAAACTGACAGCACAGGGTAAAAAGGATCTTGGCCTTCAAAAGGCTAAAAATCAGTACGTCTATGCAGTAAATAAGGCCAATCTTACCTCAAAGAAGGACGGAGCGCTTTACGCAGAGGGAGAAGCGACTGCCGCCAGTGTGGATCAAATGTTGAGTACTGCAGCAATGGAAAAATCAGCAGTACAGGGCATGAATGAGAATGGAGAGGCAACATCGGAAATTGATTGGACGCTGGATGTAAATAAGGCCTGTTTGAATCATTTTAACAGCGAAGAACCTTCGGAAATCACCATTGAAGATCGAATTCCGGACGGATTGACCTTAGATAAGGATTCTATTTTAATAAACGGAGAATCAAATGGGTTTAGCGTTACAGCCAAAAAATTGTATGATGGCGCACCGTATACACTTTTAACCATACAGTATACACCGAAAACAGCCACAGAGCATGATGTGATTAGCTATCATACCATTATGGTGGATGATGCTGCAAAGTTTGAAAACACAGTAAAAATCAGCGTTTTGGGAAAAGAATCCGGATTGTACAAAGGAAGCATTGATGCAAAAGATTTTAGTATGATTTCCGGGTACAAAATGAGCGTATTTACCTTAACCAAGGTGGACAGCCTTTCCAATTCCGTAAACAAAATCGGAATCGGCGGAGTGCATTTCGGATTATACGATACACCGGAATGTAGTGGGGAACCTGTTGATGAGGGCTATACCAACGAAAACGGTAAAGTCAGTCTGATGGGTAAGTATTATAAGAACGAAATGAATCAGCAGACCAATGAATATAAACCTGCAGTTTACTATATTAAAGAGATTGGGATTGTGGGAGACAACAAGAATTCCTACACTCCTGATACCACCACGGTTTACGGTCCTTATACCACCGGAAAAAACGGCGTGGCAAAAGCCGGACGAAAGGTCATCAAACCAACGGTTTACAAGGACGGAAAGAGCACAGCAACCGGGCTTAGCTATTTTACCAACAACCGAATTGCAGATGACAACAAAGTTGGTACAGCAAAGATTGAAAAGCAGTTTGAACATAAAGAGGGAGGTGCAATTACCACCAACCAAAGGGCTACCTTTGCTCTTTATGCATATCCAAACACTGCAAAAGAAGTTACCAATTATGATATTAAATACGCTTACCGCGTGAAATTTACGAAAAATGAAAATACCTATACCATGATTTCACCGGATCAGGCGCAAAAAACAGATCTTGACACCATCGAAATTGTAAGCGACGCGCAGGAAGGAAAAGCCGATTTTACGTTGGATAAACTGCCATGGGGCACCTACGGACTGGTGGAAGAAAGTGCACCTGACGGATACGTTGGAACCAACATCGGAAACAAAAATCCAAAGATTTTCAGTGTGGTGGAAGAAGAGGGAAACACATTGGTTCAATTCCAGCAGGGAGAAGAGGCCAAGGTCGCGGCCAATAACCGTTTTGACAGTGTTACCGACGATCATATGGGAGTGATCATCAATCACCAGACAAAAGTTTCCTTTGCAGACTATGATCCTGAGGATGACGCAAAGAAGTTTTCCGGGGTAACCTACGTGATTACATCTTCCGGAAATGAAGAAGCAAGAGAAGTGACCTTAACGGATTCAGAAAGTCCTGTAATTTACGGTCAGTTTAAAACCGGCGTGACCTATACCGTTTGGGAAAAGGAAACCACAATTCCAAAGGGATATGTGAAAACACCGAAGTTTACCTTCACAATTGACAATGGAAACGGAGAAATAAAACTTTCTTCCGGCGCCCCGGCCGTTGTGGACAAGGAAAGTAACACCATTAAAATCAAAGAAGAAAAAATCGGTGCTGTGATTTCCAAGATCAGCCAGAACAAGGATGAAAAGGTGGAAGGCGCCAAATTAACGGTGACCGGAGACTTTATGGACGGAAGCACAGTAAAGGAAATTACCACAACCAAAGAAGATGATACTTCCCTTAGGGGACAGCTGATTGTGGGAAAAGAATATACCATTACCGAAGAGGCACCGAAGGGTTACGTACAGCCAACCACTTCCGTGGCCTTTCAAGTGAATTACGATGGAAGCCTTACAGTGACAAAGGCAGGAAATGCCACCTTAACACTGACCTGCGAAAAGGTTCAGCATTTGATTTTGACCAACGTAAAGCTTCAGGCTACTTTTACCCTGAAAGATCAAAACAACAAGGGAATTGAAGGTGCCACATTTGTGGTAACAAATACAGAGGGAGAAGAGATGGGAAGTTTTACCACCTCTATGGAGAACTCCTATACCGGTACCTTCAACAACCTGGAAACAGTACATGATTACATTATTACAGAGACAAAATGCAACGAAGATTACCTGGATGCCAAGAATCAGAGCCTTTCCATTCATGTGAAAGAAGACGGAACCATCACCATGGAGAAAAATGAGCAGACCCTGACTTCAGATCATACCGAAGATGAGACAAAGGATGCCAAGGTAACCCTTTATAATCATCATATTGAAGCAAGTATGGAGATTACCAAAGTGGATGCAAGTGACAGTACCAAGGTACTTTCCGGAGCGGAATTTGCGCTTGTGAAAGACAACAAAACCTACACCACCTGCGTCACAGGGGAAGATGGAAAAGCCGTAGTTTCCAAATTGCCACGAGGCACCTATGAGGTAAAGGAAACAAAGGCCCCAACCGGTTATGGCAAGGATTCTTTTACCGGCTGGAGTTTTGTGGTGGCGGCAGAAAATGATGGAGCGACGTTTGCAAAAACCATTACCAACAGTGAAACCAATTTTGCGGTAAAAACCGTTGTGGATGAGGGCAATCAGGTCAATGAACCGCTACATGATTACAAAAACATCGAAAATGCAGAAGTAGGCATTTATAGTGATGAGGCCTGCACACAGCTGTACCATACTTACACCACCAACGAAAACGGTGAAATCGCACAGCAGAATTTGCCGGAGGGCACCTATTATGTGCAGGAATTAAACTTAAACAACAGCGGTATTAAGAAAAACAATACCGTATTTAAACTGGTGGTGGCTGCCAAATCTAAGCTGTACACCTTGTCCGGAGAAGAGGTAAAAGGTAATACCATAATCAATGACAGCTATCGCGGAGCTTTTACCTTTACCAAGGTGGACGCCAACCAAAAGGACCATGTTATTGAAAATTCCACCTATGGAATTTTTGAAGTAGATGATAAAAATCAGGCCAACTACCTTGGAGACAGCGTTTCCAAGGAAGATGGAAGTGTAACCTTCAATCATTTGATTGCAAACAGAACCTACCTGGTAAAAGAACTGGAAGCACCGGAGGGATATCAGTTATCTGCCAACGGAATCAGTTTTTGCATCAACCTGCCAAAATCCGGGGAAGAGGAATGTTCCTATACGGTTTTGGACATGGGAGATGGAACCATGGAAGAAAAGGACGGCAATCTTATATGGAAAGAACCGCGTCTCAACCTTGTAATCAACAAGGTGGATGAATCCGGAAAACTGATTGAAGGAGCTTCACTGGAATTAAAAGATAAAGAGGGAATTGTGATTGATGCATGGACCTCTGAAAAAGATACGGAACATGTTGTGGAATATGAAAAGCTGAAAGGTGTTAAAGCCAACGATATTCTGATTATTCATGAGGTGGAAGCACCACAGGGATATGAAAAGGCAGCAGATAAGGCCTTTTCTGTAAAAGAGTTGCGAATTGCTCCGGAGGATGTGGCTCATAACGAGGAAGAAATTTCCTTTAAAAACGCTCAGACAGAATTATTTGTGAACAGAAAACCGGGAAGTAACGGGGCACCGGGTGGCGCAGTGGCAGAGCCGGAAAATAAACCAACGCCGGAAGTTGAACAGAAAGTGCCAAACTCAAAGGATAAAACAGTAAAAGATAAGCCATCAAAGGATAAAATAGTAAAAGATAAGCCATCAAAGAATAAGACGGCAAAAAATAAATCAACAAAGGATAAGGAAAACAGGCAGCAAAAGAATCGAAGCAATGTAGCCATTCATGTGAAGAAGTTACTGAAAAGATTCCGGTATCATGACTCCAATGTCTCTGTAAAATCACCAAAAACCGGAGAAACACATTTTAAATGGGGATTCTAATGAGGGGCATGACAAATTGTTATTTGCATAACGTATTGAAGTAGCCTATAATTATATTTGAAATTAGAATAAATAAGGAGGCTACCACAATGGCAATTAGTGAGGAATACGCAAAAGAGCATGCAGATAGTCCTGCAGTGCTTTGTTGTAGAGCAGAAAAAGGAGTGCAGTTAACAAGTCATAACTTGGAAGATCCTGCAATTTTTGATGATTTGGTTGATTCCGGATTGTTAAATCTTGAAGGATGTTTGAAAATCGGTCAGGTCATCGGTTCAACTCTTCAGGACACTTATGATTCATTAACACCACTTACAGAAGATAAAATTGATGCGATTCAGGAAATGACCAAGGAAGAACCTTCCAAGAAGGAAGAAGCAAAAGGTGTAACACCTTCCATCGTTGGAAATACATTCACCATGCCGGTAGCAGGTGGAATGTTAAAGATTTCCATCGGTGAAGGAAAGAATATACATGTTTCCTTACCACTATGTAACACCAATGTACAGTAGATTGGTGTTGCAACCAGGGCGAAGCAATGATGCTTCGCTCTTTTTTTGTAGGACGGTGGAACCGGCCTACACCATAAAAAGGCAATAAAAGAGGCTCCCTACGCTGGGAGCCTCTATAACTTCGATGTCAACTACGGTCCGGTAAAGCGTCGCTACCATTCCTGTCTCCATCTGATTTGTTCTTAACCACTCGATCTGGTTTGGTGAAGCATCGCCGCCATTCCGTTTCGATAAGGTCTTTGTTTAAGATAGTAACTACGGTCCGGTAAAGCATCGCTACCATTCCTGTCTCTACCAGTTACGTTCTAACAACTGTGATCTGGTTTGGTGAAGCATCGCCACCATTCCGTTTCGTTGAAGTTGTTTGATGAGATTATAATATAACAACTCGAAGCAATTGTCAATAATTATCTGAAAACAATACAATTAAATACAATCTATGTCACAAATATAACATAATGGTTAAGAAGACTGTAAAATTGTTATAAAAATAACAAAACATAGGATTTAAAAATGATTGATTTTGTGAGCTTTACAAAGATAGTGGTATATAGTAACCTAGTATGTAGTTATAAAAACTATGTTAAGTAGTTAAAAAATCAACTAGGAGAAAACTATGAGTAAATTTGAAATATTAACAGAATCCACCTGTGATCTTTTACCACAGTTGGCAGAGAAATTAAAGTTGCATGTGGTAAGACTCCATGTACTTTTGGATGGAAAGGATTATGAGAATTATCTGGATGGAAGAGAACTGTCGTTTAAGGACTTATATGACAGTATGAGAAATAAGAAGCTTCCCACCACTTCCCAGGTCAATATAGAATCTTTTAAGGAAGAAATGGAGAGTATTTTTAAACAGGAGAAAGACATTTTGTACGTGGCTATATCAGGTGCCATGAGCGGAACTTTATGTGCCGGCAAAATGGCCGCAGAAGAATTGAAGGAGAAGTATCCTGATCGAAAGGTGTTGATTGTGGACTCCCTGGGAGCGTCTATGGGCGAAGGACTTCTTGTTTATCTTGCCGCAAAGAAAAAAGAGAAAGGTGCTACCCTGGAAGAGACCTTTGATTATACAAGGAGCCTTGTTCCAAATCTTTCTCATCTTTTTATGGTACAGGATTTGATGCACATTTGCCGAGGTGGAAGGGCCAACAAAAGTGCAGCCATTATGGGCAGCGTATTGAACATTAAGCCGGTGATGAATGTCACAGAGGATGGCGTATTGAATGTGGTGCAAAAGGTGCAGGGACGAAAGACCGGAATCAAACGTATGGTAAATATGGTAAAAGAAAACATTTTGTCCGTAGATCAGCCGGTGTTTGTAGGTCATGGTGACTGCCTTGCGGAGGCAGAAGCTTTTGCTCAGAAATTAAAAGATGAAATCGGGATAAAGACGGTTTACATTAACTACATCGGAGCAGTTTGCGGTTGCCATACAGGTCCGGGAATTCTGGGGGTTTTTTATCTTGGAAAGACCCGATAAGAGACTACAATAATTATGAATGGATGTTTTAAAAAAATAAAATTTGTTATTGACCCATAGTACAAAGAGTGCTATGCTAAAACTCAAGTTAAGAAAAAGGAGCAAGGAAATGTTTACAAGAAATTGTTGTTGCACAATTACATGCTGTTGTTGTATGTTGGTTTACCGGATGAAGAAGTCCTGTTGTAGCAGCAATTATTGTTGTGCATAATTCTTTGCATTGAGTTTGTGAAGCATCAAGACAGTAATCCGGAACCATAAGGTTCCGGTTTTTTTAGTTAAAGGAGAGAAAAGATGGCAAATATTTACAAGTCAGTGACGGAACTCATTGGAAAAACACCTCTTTTAGAGGTAACAGGAATAGAAAAGGAGTTGGATTTAAAGGCAAGAATTCTGGTAAAACTGGAATATTTAAATCCTGCGGGGAGCGTGAAAGATCGTGTGGCCAAGGCCATGATTGAGGACGCAGAGAAGAAGGGACTGTTAAAGGAAGGTTCTGTAATTATAGAGCCAACTTCCGGAAACACAGGAATCGGCCTGGCTTCCATTGCAGCGGCCAAGGGATATAAAATGATTTTAACCATGCCGGAAACTATGAGTGTGGAACGAAGAAATATTTTAAAAGCCTATGGTGCAGAGATTGTTTTAACCGATGGCGCAAAAGGTATGACCGGTTCCATTGAAAAGGCGGAGGAATTGGCCAAAGAAATACCGGGAAGTTTTATTCCGGGACAGTTTACCAATCCGGTGAATCCAAAGGCTCATAGAGAAAGCACCGGCCCGGAAATTTTTGAAGATACCGACGGACAGGTGGATATTTTTATCGCAGGTGTAGGTACCGGCGGAACCTTAAGCGGTGTTGGTGAATATTTGAAAGAAAAGAATTCCAAGGTAAAAGTGGTGGCACTTGAGCCGGAGTCATCTCCTGTTTTGTTAAAAGGAAAAAGCGGTGCTCACAAGATTCAGGGAATTGGTGCCAATTTTGTGCCGGATACCTTAAATACCGAGATTTATGATGAAATCTATGAAGCAAGTGATGAGGAAGGTTTTGTGGCGGCGAAGCTTTTGGCAAAAACCGAGGGCATTCTGGTGGGAATTTCCTCCGGAGCGGCCTTGAGCTGTGCCATTGCATATGCCAAGAAGGAAGAGAATAAGGGTAAAACCATTGTGGCCCTTTTACCGGATTCGGGAGATCGTTATTATTCAACGCCGTTATTTGTATCGGAAGAGGCCTAATGGAGGTGAAACTATGGAACAGAAAACAGATGTGAAAGTGGAAGAACTGGTGGAATTATTGATGAATTCCACGGTTAAATTAAATGGAACAAAGAATCCGGATTTTTTCCACGACCTTGATAAAAAGGCTATATTAGAGCTGATTAACAAACTTCAGATCATTCTTTTTCCGGATTATTTCTTAAACGAAACATACCGGGCTTTTTCCAAACGAAATTACCTTACGGTTTTGGTGGAAGATGTGCTTTATAAATTGGCAAAACAGATTGACTTTGTGCTGGAATACGAGTGTGAGCACTACGGGAAAAACGGTGCTCCATGCAAAAACGAATCAAAACGACTGGCACAGGCTTTTATGTCAAAATTGCCGATGATAAAGGATTACCTTGCCACAGATATTGAGGCTATGTACGATGGAGATCCGGCTGCTTACAATGAAGACGAAATCATTTTTGCATACCCGGGACTGTATGCCATTATGGTGCATCGCATTGCCCATGAGCTGCATAAGTTAAATATTCACATTATTCCAAGGATTATGTCGGAGCATGCCCACAGCGTCACCGGAATTGACATTCATCCCGGTGCAACCATTGGAAAATACTTTTTTATCGATCACGGAACCGGTCTTGTAATTGGAGAAACCTGCATTATCGGCGATAATGTGAAAGTATATCAGGGAGTAACCCTTGGAGCGCTTTCCACAAAGGGCGGCCAGAAAATGAGGGGAGCCAGAAGACATCCCATTATCGAGGATAATGTAACCATTTATTCCGGCGCGTCCATTTTAGGCGGAGATACGGTTATCGGTAAAAATGCAGTGATCGGAGGAAACGTTTTTATCACCAAATCCGTTCCGGAAGATACTACGGTCAACATGAAAAACCAGGAAACAAATTGGATATAAGACCATGAACTTGCAACAAAACAGTCTTCTCTGTTATACTTCAGGGAAGACTTTTTTATTGCAATTTTGTTGGCGCGCAGATTTCTTAAGAAAATCTTAATAAGTTTGCCCGTTTTTTCTTAAACAGAAGTTGTATTACAATCATTGGCGAAGGGAGACGAAGATTGTGCCAAACATATTAATTTGTGACGATGAAAAGGACATTGTAAATGCATTAAAAATCTATTTATCAAATCCGGGAAACAACCTGTTTGAAGCGTATAACGGCCTGGAGGCTGTGGAAGTTACAAAGAGAGAGAAAATTGATTTGATTTTGATGGACATTATGATGCCCAAAATGGATGGACTTACTGCCATGGCTAAAATCCGGGAATTTAGTACCGTACCGATTATCCTTTTAACTGCCAAAAGCGAAGATATGGATAAGATTATGGGGCTTTCAAGCGGAGCGGATGACTATATCACCAAACCCTTTAATCCCCTTGAGGTATCTGCCAGAGTAAATTCTCAATTGCGCCGTTATTTGCAATTCAGTAACGCCATTCCAAAGAAGGCAACCTATGTCATAGGCGGAATTGAATTAAACGATGAAAGCAAGGAAGTATTTCTGGATGGGGAACCCATTTCACTCACACCAAAAGAATATGAGATTTTAAAGCTTTTAATGTCCAATCCCGGCACAGTTTTTTCGCTGAAGGAAATCTATAGCGAAGTATGGAGAGAAAAACCATTTGGTTCGGAAAATACAGTAGCCGTTCATATTCGCCACCTTCGAGAAAAAATAGAAATTGACCCGGCAGAGCCAAGGTATATTAAAGTGATTTTTGGCCAGGGTTACAAAATCGAGAAAGGTCGTGAATTATGAAAACGTTCATTCGAACACCGGTAGGAAAAAGCTTTCTACTATTTTTAAACGTTATCAGTGTAATTATGGTGATGGGATGTATTGGAGTTGCAGTATTTGATGTGACTAGCGATGTGTATTCAAAAAGCAAAGGAGAGGCCATTTTTGATGTTCAGTATGATTTGGATATCAACAATGAAGGTGCCCTGGCTGCAATCAGAGAACAGCTGCCAAGGGAGACTTCCACAAAGATGGACAGTGGCGGAACAGCCCTGATGGATTTTGTTCTTGAGGATAAAAATAACAAAGTGCTTCTTTCTTCCACTGACGTAGAAAAGGACCTTGAAAATACGGCTTATGTATCCTACTCTGTGAAAGATGGAATGATTCAGGATGTGTCTGTAAGAGCGGAAGATGATGCGAAAGAGTATAAGAAGGCAATACTTTATTATTCCATCCATGACGATCCTTTAGATTATTCCTACCATCATGCAAAAATACTGGGATATATGTACGATATTCGTTATATCGTGTATCCGGTGGGCGTTGTTTTTGGCTTGTTGGTGGTAGTTACCTTTGTTCTTTTACTGTGTTTTGCAGGAAGAAACAAAAACGGAGAATTGGAAGATAGCCCAATATGGAAAATTCCATACGATTTGGAATTGCTTTTCTACATTATGGTGGCAGGTACTGCCGGAGGGATTGCAACAACTTCTACCGGGGAAAACGCAATGTTTTTTGGAATTGTGGCCATCATTCTCGACTACATAGGTTTGTTATGTGTCCTTATGAGCGGAGCGGCAAGAATCAAAAACAAAGTCCTGGTAAAACGGACCTTAACCTATAAAATATGGACCATGCTGGTATTTCCGTTTCAGCATTTGGATGTATTAAAACGTGTAATGCTTGCACTGGGGTTACTTACGGTTTTGGAAGGTATGGTAATCTACCTTAATATGTGGAACGGTGATGCCACATTAGCTTTCTGGTTTGTGGAAAAAATCGTGCTTGTTCCTTTTATATTGAGAATCGCTTATGAGATGAACCAACTGCAAACAGCAGGCCGTGCCATAGCAAAGGGAGAGGAAAACGTTCACATGGATACAAAAAAACTCCATGGTGCGCTAAAAGAACATGGTGAGAATTTAAATAACGTGGCGGAGGGCATTCACTCTGCAGTGGAAAAACAAATGCAAAGCGAACGCTTAAAAACCGAAATGATTACCAATGTATCCCATGATTTGAAAACGCCGTTAACCTCTATTGTGAACTACGCGGATCTGATTGGAAAAGAAGAGTGTGATAATGAGAAAATCAAAGAGTACTCCGAGGTGTTGCTTCGTCAATCCACCCGTATGAAGCGTCTTATCGAGGATCTTGTGGAGGTTTCAAAAGCCAACACCGGAAACCTGGATGTGGCGTTAGAACCTTGCAATATGGGAGTATTCCTTGATCAGACCCAGGGAGAATATATAGAGAAATTACAAAAAGCGAATCTGGAACTTTTTATAACGAAACCGGAAAAAGAGATTCAGGTGATGGCGGATGGCCGCAGAATGTGGCGTATTTTCGACAACCTGATGAATAACATATGCAAGTACGCCAAAGAGGACACCAGGGTGTACATTGATTTGAACGAAACAGAAGAAAATGTTCAAATCGTCTTTAAAAATATTTCCAAAGAACCTTTGAATATTTCACCAAAGGAGCTGATGGAGCGGTTTGTACGAGGAGACAAATCCAGAAATACCGAAGGAAACGGACTTGGCCTTTCCATTGCAGAAAGTCTTGCCAGGTTACAAAACGGACAGATGGAACTGTTTATAGACGGAGATTTATTTAAAGTGGTTCTTCAGTTTCCAAAGATATAATAAAAAAGGGAGCTGCCTTTTGTGGCAACTCCCTTTTGACTTAAAATCCTTTGTATTTCTTAGAATAAGCTCTTGTTAAAATCTTATAGTGATCGTAATTCTTATAGGTGCTGGTATAGATTGTAATCTTTGTAGTATCGGTTGCATGACTTCTCAAATAGAAGCTTCTGTTCTCAACACCAATTACATTGTTGCTTGCATCGTAAAGCAGGATGTAGTTGCTTCCGGATACAGATGCCGATGTTTTGTTCTTTGTTGTAACATTAAATGAAATAGAAGAACTATCGGATGTACGATCGGTTACGCTTGCTTTTACCTTGGAAGAGCGGTTGGTGTACTTATAGTTGATGGATCTGCTTCCATATGTGGAATGTCCTACAACAGCGGCACTGGTGTTAATATTTAAGGAATAGGCTCTCTGGTTGTAATATACTTTTGTGTAAGATGTCTTTCCAGGGAGAACATTGTATACATTTACAGTATCCTTTAATACAATATTTCCACTGGTATCGGTTAAAGCATATCCTACAGTTAAGGACTCAAAAATCTGTTTTGTATGGTTCTTTACGGTAATCATTACATAACCATTGCCAAGGTCTTTTAAAGAAGCAGTAACGTTTAATTTCTTAACGGTTACTTTAATCTTCTGTGTTCCGGCAGTTGTTCTAATGGTAAGTGTTGCTTTACCGGCTTTCTTTGCTCTGATATTTGCATGTGTATTATTGGAAGAATCCTTTGATACAGATGCAACGGATTTTTTAGATGATTTTGTTGATCTGACTTTGTTATAGTTTGTGTAGTAAATTGCTTCACCTACATATAAGGTGACGCTTCTTGTGCTAGCCGCTTTTGATGGCATTGCAGGAACCATGGAAAATACCATGACAAGTGCAAGAACAAGCGCAGCTACACGTTTCAATGTGTTTGTCTTTTTCATAAATCTTTCCTCTCTAATTTTTTTACCCATAGCATGCTACAAGTGACACAATTATAACACATATGTTTACTAAAAAACGTTGAAAAAGTCACATGATATTCACGAAAATTTATTATAATTATATAGATTTTGCACAGGGTATAATGTATCAAATATATAAAATTTAAAGGAGAGATGCAAATGAAAACATTGAAAAAAACAGCAGCTGTGGCTATGGCCATGGTCATGGTTTTATCCATGTCCTTCTCAGTGAAAATGCCAACACAGGCTGCAAAACGTCTGAACTACTCCAAAATCACACTTGGCGTAGGAATCTCTACCGGCAAAACATTTTACAACGGTAGCGGTGAAAAGGTGAAATACAAAAACCTTTCCATTAAGAACAAAAGCAAGAAAGCAACGTACACATTTAAATCAACCAACTCTAAAGTTGCCAAAGTTTCCAAATCCGGAAAAGTTACCGGTGTTTCCAAGGGTACTGCAAAAATTGTAGCGACTCAGAGAAAGAATGGAAAAACAACAACCATCGGAAAATGTACTGTAGTTGTAAAAGCTCCAGGCGTTCGTAATGCATACTTCGACGGAGACGATGAAGATGACGACGACGGAGATTACGAAGATGACGACGATAACGACGATGACGAGGATGATGATTTATACTACGGTAGCGTAGTAGCCAAAGAATGTGTTTTAACATACGTAGAAGATGCATCCGATTACGAGTTTGAAGTTGTTGACGGAGAAGATGTTGTGGAAGTTTCTGATGAAGGATTTGTTCTCCTTGATAATGGAGTTGCAACCATTAAAATTACCAACGCAGAGACAGAAAAAGTCGTAGGTGAAGTTACCATTACAGTTGAGAATCTTGATGAAGAAGACGATCAGGACGGCGACGATGATGATGATGATGATGATGACGATGACTATGATGATGACGAGGATGATGAAGACGACGAATAATATCGAGAAAAGCACAATTGCCAGGGACGGCGATTGTGCTTTTTTTATGGGTTTGTGTGGTAGGTGGATGGTACCCGACTCCAGAGGAAGCAGAAAAATGGAAGGAAGAAGGGAAATATCTGCTTGGTGACCGGTATCATTTGTCACCTAACTCCAGAGGAAGCAGAAAAATGGAAGGAAGAAGAAAAATATCTGCCGGGAATGGGGGAAGAGGTAGGAGCCGGAAGGCTGGGAAGCAGAAAAATGATGAAGAGTAGAGAAATATCTGCTTGGTGACCGGTATCATTTGTCACCCGGCTCCAGAGGAAGCAGAAAAATGGAAGGAAGCAAGGAAATATCTGCCGGGAATGGGGGAAGAGGCAGGAGCCGGAAGGCGGGGAAGCAGAAAAATGATGAAGAGTAGAGAAATATCTGCTTGGTAACTACGATCATTTGTCTCCTGACTCAGAGGAAGCAGTATACAAGCGTATCCTCCAGACCAATCATAAAAAAGGTGTCAGGAGAATTCCCGACACCTTTTTTGGGTTTGAAGTCTGTACAAACTCCCGTATAGTATTATGAAAAATTTTGCTAAATTAAATCAAAGTCAGTTGAAAGTTACTTTGAAACTTTAGCTGCATCAAATTCATCAGTAATTGTCTGGTCTGGTGCTTTAGTAAGTAAACTAACTACTACAGCGAAGATTAAGGATACTACGAAAGATGGTAATAATTCATAGATATCTAAAACGCCGCCCATTGGACGAACCATGAACTTCCAGATGAAGACCATTGCTCCACCTGTAACCATACCTGCAAGTGCACCCTGTAAATTCATTCTTCTCCAGAAAAGGGAGAGAAGCATGATTGCTCCGAAAGCACCACCAAATCCTGCCCAAGCAAAGGATACAATCTTAAATACGTTGGAGTTAGGATCCTGTGCAAGGAATACAGCAATTACGGAAATGATAATGATTGTAATACGAGCGCCGTTAAGACTTCTCTTGTTATCCATACGTACATGGAAGAAATCTTTCAAAAGGTTCTCGGTTACACCGGATGCTGCTGTTAATAACTGACTGTCTGCAGTTGACATGGTAGCTGCTAAAATACCTGCTAAAATAACTCCGGCAACAAGTGATGGGAGAACACCATGCTTACTGATCAAACCTGCGATTGTCATGATGGTTCTTTCACCATCTGCTAAAGTAGCCATGGAACCGTTTGCTGACATTGCGTTACCTACAACACCGATGAAGATTGCAACGCCCATGGAGATGATAACCCAAACGGTTGCAATACGACGGGAGAATACTAATTTCTTCTCGTCTTCAATGGACATGAATCTTACTAAGATGTGAGGCATTCCGAAATATCCAAGGCCCCAGGCAAATAAGGAAGCAATGGTGAGAGGACTGTAGTCCACTGCGCCGCCACCTACTGCATCGTGAATCTGAGTTACACTGAAGTAACCTGCAAGGCTGTGAGCGTTATCCATTACAGCGCCCCATCCACCGGCCTGAACGATACCATAACCAACTACAACAACAAGTGCTACTGTCATAACAATACTTTGTACCAAGTCAGTTGTACAAACGGCTTTAAATCCACCCATCAAAGTGTAGGAAATAATGACGATTGCGGATACAATCATTGCTGTCATATAATCAATGCCGAATAAAGTGTTAAACAACTTACCACATGCAGCAAAACCGGATGCGGTGTACGGTACAAAAAAGATAACAATGATTACAGCTGCAATAGCGTTAATCACATTTCGATCGTCATGGAATCGCTTTGCAAAATAATCAGGAATGGTAATTGCGTTCAGATTACTTGAATAAACACGAAGCTTTCTGGAAACGAAATACCAGTTTAACCAGGTTCCTACGGCAAGTCCTGCGGCTGTCCAAAAGGCATCGCAGATACCGCTTAAATAAGCTACGCCAGGAAGTCCCATTAATAACCAACTGGACATGTCACTGGCCTCGGCACTCATGGCCGTTACAAGCGGTCCCATCTTTCGACCGCCAAGGTAAAAGTCTTCCGTATCGGAATTACTCTTACTAAATCGATACCCGATGTATAGCATCATACATAGGTATACTATGATTGCAATTGTGATGCATATGTCGTAAATACTCATATAAACCCCTCCTAAATTCAAAAAATACTATACATTGTAGCAGTACTATAACATTTGTTAAATTGTCTGTCAAGTCTGTAATAAAGAAAACAATTTACAGACTGCGGTCTAAATCGGGCATTAAACATACCCGATTGCCTATAAAATCAGCGAATTTAAGCTATTTGTATTGGTTGAAAAATAATATTAAATTTTCATAAACTTAATGAAAAAACGGATTGGGGCACAAAAGTTTCTTAAATTGTGTAAAGAATTTGAAAATCCATAGATGGAATGTGGAACTATGGTATAATGCTGATGATAGAATAAATAGGCAATTTGCAGGGGGAATTATTATGATACTTGAATTTTTAGGAGCGGACCGTGAGGTTACTGGCAGTTGTCACTATATAAAGTTTAATGATAAACATATATTGATCGATTGTGGAATGGAGCAGGGAGCAGATCTTTATGTGAATCAGGAAATACCGGTGAATGCAGCATTGATTGACTACGTATTTATCACACATGCGCACATTGACCATTCCGGATTGCTTCCGCTTTTGTACAATCACGGATTTCGCGGAGAGATTTATGCCACAAAGGCGACCTGTGAACTGTGTGATATTATGCTAAAAGATTCGGCGCATATTCAGGAATTTGAAGCAGAATGGAAGAACCGTAAAGGAAAGAGAGCCGGTAAAGAACTGGTGGTTCCAATGTATGATTTAAATGATGCGCAGGGAGTATTGGAGCATTTTGAAGCCCTTCCGTACAGCGAGACAGTTCGAATTTGCGATGGACTTTTGGTTCGTTTTACCGAGGCAGGACATTTGCTTGGTTCTGCATCTGTGGAACTTTGGATTACAGAAAAAGGTGAAACAAGAAAGATTGTTTTCTCCGGAGATTTGGGAAACGGAAATCGTCCTTTGATTAAGAATCCGGAATATATAGAAGAAGCGGATTACGTGGTAATGGAGTCCACCTATGGAAACAGAAACCATAATACACCGCCGGATTATGCGGTGGAGTTGGCCAAGATTATAAAAAATACCTTTAATCAAGGCGGAAATCTGGTAATTCCGGCATTCTCCGTAGGTAGAACCCAGGAACTTTTGTACTTCATGAGAAGAATTAAGACGGAGAACCTTTTACCGGAATTTGCCAATTTTGAAGTGTACATCGACAGCCCAATGGCCATTGAGGCCACCAGCGTTTTTAATAAGAACGTGGAGGATTGTTTTAACGACGAGGCAAGGAAGCTTGTGGAGTCGGGGATTAATCCTATTCGATTTGAAGGTTTGAAGACTGCGGTTACCAGTGATGAGTCCCGTATGATCAACTTTATTGATAAGCCAAAAGTAATTATTTCCGCATCCGGTATGTGTGAAGCCGGTAGAATCAGACATCATTTGAAACATAACTTGTGGAGAAGCGATTCCACCATTTTGTTTGTGGGTTATCAGTGCCCGGGAACCCTTGGAAATGCGCTTTTAAATGGAGTAAGCACCGTGCGCCTTTTTGGAGAGGAAGTGGAGGTAAAAGCAGCCATTGTCTCTCTTCCGGGAATCAGCGGTCATGCGGATTACCGTCATTTGACACAGTGGATTGAAGCCTTTAAAAAGCCGCCATATCGTGTGTTTGTGGTCCATGGCGAAGAGACTACGGCAGTGGGATTTGCAGATCATTTGAAGCGAGATTTGGATTTACATGCATATGCACCATACAGTGGAGATGCCTTTGAACTTTTAACCGGAGCTCAGGTCGCGGAAGGAAGTAAGATAAAGGTAGAAAAGAAGCGGGATAACAGAGCGGGCAATACTGTATTTGACCGTCTTGTACTTGCAGGTGAGAGACTGGCGGCAGTGATTATGAAGTGCAAGGGCATGGCCAATAAGGATTTGGCCAAATTTGCAGATCAGATCAATGCGCTGTGTGATAAATGGGAACGATAGTATGAGTTTATATGCAATCGGTGATTTACATTTGAATTTCATGGTGGAACGGAATATGGACCAGTATGGGGACGTGTGGAAGCATCATGAAAAAAAGGTAAAAAAGCACTGGGAGAAGCTGATTACAGAGGAAGATACGGTGGTGGTCACAGGAGATCATACCATGGGAAGAAAAATGGTGGAGTGTAGGGATGACCTGGAATTTATCGCTTCCCTTCCGGGGCGGAAAATTCTTCTTCGAGGAAATCATGACATGTTTTGGAAAAGTAAAAAAACGCCTGCTTTAAACCAAGAGTACAAGGATCGGCTGTATTTTTTGCAGAATAATTTTTACAGCTACGGTGAATATGCACTTGTTGGAACAAAGGGATATTGTTATGAAGGAAAAGATTCCTACGAGCATTTTTTGACCATACGAAAAAGAGAGATGGAACGGTTGAAACTATCCTTTGATCTTGCAAAAGAGGCCGGGTATGAGAAATTCATTATGTTCCTTCATTTCCCGCCTACCAGTGTGGGGGAGATGGAAAGCCCATTTACGGAAATTGCAAAGGAATATGGCGTGGAAAAAGTGGTGTATTCTCACTGCCATGGAAAGCTGCATTTTGAAGACAGCTTTCTTGGAGAGGTAGATGGGATTCAATATGAACTGGTATCCGGAGATTATTTACGATTTAAGCCGCAAAAGATACTTTAGTTTAATGGAAACTATGAAGCAATAAAAATGTCGAGAGTTGTAAATCTCTCGACATTTTTCATTATACATCTTGTGTTGCAATCTTTTTTATAGCGGAAAAACTTTCCGGACTAAGTACATGTTCTATTTTGCATGCATCATCATTGGCGACATCAGACGGTACACCAAGAGAGATGAGCCATGCACTTAAAATCTGGTGACGTTCATATACACTTTCCGCAATTTCTTTGCCTGCTTCTGTTAAATAAATAAAGCCGGCATCTGTCATGGTGATGTGTTCTTTTTCGCGCAAATTCTTCATAGCCACGCTGACACTGGATTTCTTAAATCCCATTTCATTGGCTACATCAACGGATCGAACAACCGGTAGTTTCTTACTCAACACGAGTATGGTCTCTAAGTAGTCCTCAGAGGATTCGTTAACAAATGTTCTCAAGACTTTCCCTCCTTGATTGATATACTTATTCCCTGATTAGAGTATAGCATATTCTCTTTTATATTACAAAAGAAATAATTGACAACGCCCTATGTGTTAGAGTATACTAACTCTAGTAAGAAAAAGCAAATACTTTTTCGTAAATTTTGTATGAAGAATGATAATGCAAGAGTTAAGCGGCTTGCAAAGACGGTGGGTATTTGTAATTTCGAAATTGAAGATTGCTCTTAAATAGGCGGTTGGCGTATGTCAACCGCCTATTGATTGTTGACAAGGAAATAAAAAGGTGATAGAGTAACTATCGTAACGGTCTTACTGGGATAAGGGAGCCAATACACATTAGGAGAGAGAGGAATTAGATGTTAGAACAAAGTAAAAGTGCTCAGAACAGAGCAAAGAAAAGAGATGCTTTTTTGCAGAAAGGGTTTGAACTTTTTTCTGAAAAATCCATTGAATCTGTAACTTTGCAGGATGTTGCAGATGCCAGCGGTTATGGCATTGCCACATTGTATCGTTATTACGGTTCCAAGGCGTCGTTGGTTGTTGAAATTGCCACGGAACAATGGGCCCGGTTTGGAATTGATATTGCAAAAGAGGATCCTGAAAAGTTCTTTTTACATATGAGCGGCGCAGAGATTTTTGAATATTATTTGGATGCGTTTATTGAATTGTATCGGAACAATAAGAAATTATTGAGATTCAACCAGTTGTTTAATGTATATATTCAAACAGAAAAGATTGATGAGGAGATTATGGAACCTTATGAACAGGTGATTCGTAATTTAAAGGGACGTTTTCACTTGATTTATGCAAAGGGTGAAATGGATGGAACCATCCGAACGGATGTGCCGGAAGAAGAGATGTTTTCAACCACATTGCATTTGATGTTAGCAGCAGTTACCCGTTATGCGGTGGGATTGGTTTATACGCCGCAACAGGGATTTAATGATGAAAAGGAATTAGAACTTCAAAAGCAAATGCTGTACAAAGAATTTGTTGTGCCATCAGAGGGGAAGGACCTGTAAGTCCTTGTTTGAAGATAGAATGGTGTAGAAGATGGAGTAGACAGAATCGGATGTTTACCGGGAACATAAGCTGATGTTGGGAATATGGAGTTATTATTGTAAGATAAGATAGTGAATTTGTGCATCAGGAATTTACTATTTGTTTTCATGGGAACAGTTTCGAAATGTCTGCTTCCATCGACGCCAAACTATGAAAATACTGTGCATTACTTTTATTTTGGGGTGATGTGTGCTACACTAGATACGTGGTGAAGTTATTTAGAAAAGAGGTAGCTTATGTTAATAGGAATTATTGCAATACCAATAATTGTAGCAGTGATTGTGGCTGCAAGCTCCGTTGTATGTGTAGTTGCCGGTATCGAGGCAAGAGAAGATAACGAAGAAGTGTAAAGAGTAATACGAAATGCTACGGCTTTGCCGTGGCATTTTTTTTGCAAAAATTTTACAATTTTTTTAGAGAAAAGAAATGGATATCCGGGTATCTTTCCGCTATCATTGTTGTAGGAAAAGAGGGATATAATGGCTAATATTATGGAAAGTATCACCATTGAGGGTGAGGTAATAGAAGTAAACGATGAAAACAGATATGCAATGCTTGTGCCGGATACACAGGTATTGGATATGAGCACAATATACAAACAACTGATGTTTTATTATGAAGCGGGAATCGATCAGATTACCAGTAAGCTTCAAATTATGAATAAGGAATTTGCACTGACCAACGATCGTAATCCCATTGAGAGTATTAAGAGCAGGATCAAGAGCATGGAAAGCATTATGAATAAGATGCAAAAGAAATACCTGGAAATGACTCTTGAGAATCTTGTGAGAAACATCAAAGATGTGGCAGGAATTCGCGTGGTATGTCCGTTTATATCGGATGTATACAGAATTGCAGAGATTTTATCCTCTCAAAGTGACATTGACGTGATTGAGGTTAAAGATTACATTAAAGAACCAAAGGAAAGCGGTTATCGAAGCCTGCATTTGATTGTGATGGTGGAAGTGAATTTTTCCACCCAAAAGAAAAAGGTACCGGTGGAGATTCAGCTCCGTACCATAGCAATGAATTGCTGGGCCAGTTTGGAACATCAATTGCATTATAAGAAAGAACATGCTTTTACAGAAGAAATGAAGGAAGAGTTAAAAGCCTGTGCGGTACAGCTTGCAGACACGGATATGCGTATGCAGTCCTTGTCCAATCAGGTTTTTGGTGAGAATAAAGATGTGGAATAAGATAGAACCCATTGCCTATATTCGTACGGATTTTCCGGAGAAGTTTGGAATACCAAGGCAAAGCGGGCTGATTGAAGAACTAAAGGGAAAGATTGTTTTTGAAAAAGAATACCGAAGCAGGGAAGGCTTTCGGGGGTTGGATGAATTTGATTATGTATGGCTTTTGTGGGGGTTTTCCATGAATCATGAAAGACCTTTTAACGCTACAGTGAAACCGCCAAGACTTGGAGGAAACAAGAGGATGGGAGTGTTTGCCACAAGATCTCCTTATCATCCAAACAATATAGGCTTATCCTGCGTGAAACTGGAAAAGATTGAGATGGATGAAAAGGATGGCCCGGTGCTTTATGTGGCAGGAGTGGATTTGATGGATGAAACCCCTATTTATGACATAAAACCTTATCTTCCTTATGCGGACAGCCATCCGGACGCAAGAAGCGGTTTTGCCGGGGAGGTTGGAGGCGCTAAGTTGAAAGTGATTTTCCCAAAGGAGCTTTTGGACAACTACCCAAAAGAGAAGCAAAGGGCAGCAGTTGCTCTGTTGGAGCAAGATCCAAGACCTGCCTATCAAAAGGATCCGGACAGACAGTACGGCGTTTCTTTTGCCGGATATGATATACATTTTAAAGTGAGAGAAGAGGTGTTAACGGTGGTGGAATTGGTTTCGCTGCCGTAGCTTAGAATATGAATTCAGAATTATGTAACCTGTGCCCGAGAGAGTGCGGCGTCAATCGCCAAAAGGGTGAGAAGGGCTATTGCCACGTGGGCAATGAACTTCGTATCGGAAGGGTGGCTCCCCATTATTGGGAGGAACCTTGTATTTCCGGAGAGAAAGGAAGCGGAGCCGTTTTTTTTGCAGGATGTAATATGGGCTGCGTTTTTTGTCAAAACAAAGATTTGGCGAAAGGGATTTACGGAAAGTCCTATACCATCAAGGAGGCGGCAGAGGCTTGTCTAACTTTGCAGCAACAGGGGTGTCACAATATCAATCTTGTGACCCCGTCACATTATGTATTCCAGATTATTGAAATGATAAAACAAGCCAGGGAAAATGGCTTAACCATCCCTGTGGTGTACAATACTTCTGCCTACGAAAAGGTGGAAACCTTAAGGCTGCTTGAGGGATTGGTGGATATTTATCTGCCGGATTATAAATATGCCGATAGCTTTTTGGCAGAACGGTATTCTAAGGCCAAGGATTACCCACAGGTGGCGGATGCGGCCATAAGAGAAATGGTGCGGCAATGCCCAAAACCGGTTTTTGATAAGGATGACATGATGAAAAAAGGTGTGATTATCCGTCATTTGTGTCTTCCATCCAGAACAAAAGAAAGTAAAAAGGTTATCAAAAAGTTATATGAAGCCTATGGGGACAAGGTGTATTTAAGCATTATGAATCAGTACACTCCTTATGGTGATATTGAAAAGTTCCCGGAATTAAAGCAGCCGCTTTCAGAGGCAGAATACGATGAAATCGTGGATTATGCCATAGAACTTGGAGTGGAAAATGGTTTTATCCAGGAGGGAGAGACCGCAAAAGAGAGCTTTATCCCGGAATTCTACCGGGATGAATAGGAAAATTTTCTGATGTCTTCAAAAAATATTGATTTTAACCCCTGAATATACTAAAATAATAAAGAAACTTAAAAAAAAGTAGGGGGATAGGCCATGAATCAAATGGTAGGCTATCTGATTCGCTCCAATCGAGTAAAACAGAAGTTGTCACAGGAGCAGCTGTGCAAAGAAATTTGTGCAATTTCATATTTAAGCAAGATTGAGTCCGGCGTGGCAGAGCCGAATGAGGAGATAATTGAAAAATTATTTGAGAAACTGGGGATTTCTTATACCAGCGACAAGGACCTGATTGAACAGTATAAGGGATATTTGGATATGTATTTTGATGCATATTTTCATCAGGAACCTACGGTGGATATGGAAGAAAAAATTTTCAGCAATCGTAAGAAAATGGAAAACAGTGACGTTTCCATAGAATATCAACTGTTTTGCGTATACAATGCCGGTGCGGATGATCGTAAAGTTGCAGAAAGATTACTTAAGACCATTGCCCAGTTTAAGGATTACATGACAGATGAAACTGCATTCTTATACTATATGGCAAAGGGACGCTACGGTAAGAGTGAACGTCAAAGACGAACCGCTTATCAAAAGGCGAGAACCGTAAAGGACTGTAGCCTGGTGTATGAATCCTTGATGTTTGAAGCGTTCAATGAAGGACATTATCAGGATGCTTTAAATAACTGTAAGATTGGTTATGAAAGAGCAATGCAGGAAGGTTTTCTTTTGGTTGCAAAACAAATCAGCTTTTTGGAAGGTGTTTGTTACGGTAAGCTTGGAAACCTTATTGGGATGATTCAGGCATATAAGAGAACCAAAGAGTTATCACGAGGAGACAAGAAGATCGCAGCTTCCATTGATTACAATATTGGAACTGTATATATTGAAAGTCATAAATATAAAGAGGCCATTCCTTATTTGCTTTCTGCTTTGAAGCAGGAGCAGGAAGGATTATCTGCTTTTAATATCAATCATAAACTGGCCATGGTATATGAAGCCATCGGTGAAAAGAATGTGGGAAAGGCCTATTTGGATATGGCAACCTCACTTTCTAAGAGTCTTGATCCGATATATAAAGAAATGGCAGAGATGGCAAGGATTCGTTACGAGGAAGATTACATCGGATCTGAGAAGTACGAGAAATTGTTATTTAAGTTCTTTAACATGAAAGATAGCATGGGAGAGGACTTTGTAAAATTCTACCTGCCTTATATGGTAGAATGGTTAAAGGCGAAACGTAAATACAAAGAGGCACTGAAACTCATGGAAGAGTAGTTGTAGGAGGTGTTGCTATGAGCGGTATGAGTATTGGAAACGTATCACAGGGATATGGATATCCGGGTTATGAATTCAGTGATACAACAGTAAATGGCAAAGAAGAGGAATGTCAAACCTGTAAGAACCGTAAATATCAGGATGGTTCCAACGAAAATGATGTTTCTTTTAAGAGTCCCGGACATATTTCTCCGGAGGCAAGTTATGGAACTGTTATGGCTCATGAACACATGCATGTAGCAAACGCCATTGCCAAAGGAAGCGAACCGGGAAAGGAACTGGTTTCCGCCAATGTCTCCATTAAGATGGAGCGATGCCCGGAATGCGGAAAAGTATATGCAGCAGGAGGATTGACCACTACGGTGATAAAGACCTCCGGTGAGAAATATAACGATACTCCATACGACAATGCAAGAAAGCTTGTGGATGGAGAGTTGGGAGCGGGAGCAACCATTGATGCAACCATTTCCTAAACCATATAAGAAATCTATGAAAGTGACCAGGGAATTAGCATTAGACGGAGGCAGAATCACCTATCTGGTCACTTTTAAAGATATGAAGAACTTACGTATGAAGGTGAAAGATAACGGTACCATAGCAGTATCTGCACCTTACGGCGTTTCTATTGAAGATGTGGATGATTTTGTGATTTCTCATAAAGATTTTATCGAGCGAGGACTTCGTAAAACAGATTCCCATCATGATATTTTATTACAAAAAGAACCGATCCAAAGTGGAGACAGTGCATATTTTTTAGGTAATCTCTATACAATAAAGCTCCATCATGTGGCTCATTATAACCAGGAAGAAGTGGTGATTATGGGGGATGAGATGCTAATTTTTGTCAGAGAAAAAAGTAGCAGCGCACATGTAAAAAAGGTGCTTTCTGACTGGTATAGAGAAAAGGCATATAGCATCATACGTCAATATGCAAAAAAGGCACATCAATCCTTTTTAGAGGAACAGCCAAGGTTTCCGGAGATTAGCATGAGAACCATGACATCCAGATGGGGCTCTTGTCAACCGGCAAGAGGGCGGTTGACTTTTAACACAAGGTTGATTCAATTGGAAAGGTTTTGCGTGGAGTATGTGGTATGGCATGAGTTCACACATTTTGCCCATGGTAATCATGGAAAAGGTTTTTATCAAAGATTGTCTTATCATTATCCCATGTATAAAGAAGCTGAGCGAAAATTGAAAGAATGGTAAATGAGGAGAAAGATGGATACAAGAAAAAGAACCGTATGGGTAGCAGGACATAAGAATCCGGATACAGATTCCATTTGTTCCGCCATTGCGTACGCATATTTGAAAAATCAGATTAATCCAAAGTACAATTACGAACCTGTAAGAGCAGGTCACAGAAACGAAGAAACACATTATGTCTTAAGTTATTTCAATGTACCGATTCCAAGGTATGTAACAGATGTTCAGACCCAGGTAAAAGATATTGAATACCGTGTAATGGAAGGTGTCAGCGAAGATATTTCCTTGATGAAGGCATGGCAGATTATGAGGGACTCCCATGCAACTACCCTGCCAATTGTGGAGGGTGATATGTTAAAAGGAGTCATCACCATCGGAGACATTGCCACAGCCTACATGGAGGTTGCAGACAACCGTATTTTGGCAGCAGCAGGAACACCTTACAAGAACATTTTGGAAACCCTGGAAGGTGAAATGATTGTGGGTGATGTGAACCGAAAATTCACTCAAGGTAAGGTTGTGGTTGGAGCAGCCAACCCGGATCAGATGGAAGAATTCATTGACGAACATGACATGATTATTCTTGGAAACCGTTATGATTCACAGTTGTGTGCCATTGAAATGAATGCGGAATGTATTATTATTACCCAAGAGACAAAAGCAAGTATGACCATACAGAAGTTGGCCAAGGAGCGAGGCTGTTCTATTATTACTACGCCGTATGACACTTTTACCGCAGCAAGATTGTTAAACCAAAGTATGCCGATCGGAAAATTTATGGTATGCGACGATTTGGTGAAATTCAAACCCAATGACTTTGCTGAAAAGGTAAAAGAGACCATGGCAAAATATCGTCATCATTATTTCCCGATTGTGGATGAGAAAGGACATTATTTAGGAATGTTATCCAAACGTAATTTCCTTGAGATGACACCAAAAGCTGTGATTTTAGTAGACCATAACGAGAAGAGCCAGGCCCTTGACGGAATCGAGGAAGCGGAAATTCTTGAAATTATAGATCATCACAGACTTGGCAGTATTGAAACCATGCAGCCGGTATTCTTCAGAAATCAGCCTGTGGGATGTACTGCCACCATTATTTACTCCATGTATCGTGAAAATGGAGTGGAGATTAAAAAGCACATTGCAGGACTGTTGTGCGCAGCGATTTTATCGGATACGTTGATGTTCCGATCCCCTACCTGTACGGATTTGGATCGGAATGCAGCAACAGCATTGGCTGAAATTGCAGAAATCGATATGGAACATTTTGCAACAGAAATGTTCCACGCCGGTAGTGATTTTAATTCCAAACCTGTGGATGAGATTTTTAATCAGGATCTTAAGAAATTTGGTGTAGGAGATAAAACCTTTGAAGTGGGACAAATCAGTTTTATGTCCGATAAAGATGTGGACGGATTAAAGGATAAGCTTTTAAACTTTATGAGAGCAAGGATTGAAAGCGGAAAGTCCGAAATCATCTTCTTTATGCTTACCAATATTTTGAAAGAGAGAACAGAATTGTTGTTTGAAGGAGACGGGGCCTACGAAATCGTAGACGAAGCGTTCCATGAAAACACAGGGGAGAAAAGTGTGGTTCTGCCCGGCGTGGTATCCAGAAAGAAACAGCTTGTACCACAGCTTATGGCATCAATGAACCAGTAGAATACGAGTGAGAAAATTGAGAGGGACAACAAATGGATAGCGTTTTAGCAAGAGATGACAGAATGGTTCACGGTAAAATTCCCAACGAGGAAAGTGAACGATTATATGCTCTTGGATTTATTCATGAAAAGGGCAGCATGAGTTTTTACTTGAGAATCATTACAAACAACGGAAATGTGGAAACAGATCAGCTTAAACAGGTGATGGCATTGGCCAATACCTATGGAAACGGAACGGTCACTTTGTCCAGTGACAAGGCCATTGAAGTACGTGGAATTGCCTATGAAGATACAGAGGATGCCATGAAATTCTGTGAAGAACAAGGCCTTATCACCGGAGGAACGGGAAACCATGTAAGACCGATTATGGTGTATGAGCAGGATTCCCGTTACAACCAAATTATAGATCCTTATGATGTGGCAGATAAGCTTCGCAAACTGTTTTTCCTCCGTCTGAAAAAGGAAAATCTCCCAAATAAAATGGAGATTGCCGTCGGTGGCGGACCAAATGGTTGCAGTGAGCTAAAGACCTACGATATCGGTATTGAAGGGGTGGAAGTGCCAAGCTTTGACATGGAACTGTGCCGTGGATGTTTAAACTGTTCGGTTCAAAGAAACTGCAAAAAGGGAGCGGTCCTGGTTGGAAACGGAGAACTTTTTGTCAATAATCTAAAATGTGATAAATGCGGGGAGTGTGTGGGAAAATGTCCGTTTGGAGTAACCACACATTCTACAAAAGCATATCGAATCTACATTGGCGGACGTCATGGAAATTGTGTGCGCGAAGGGATTCGGTTATCAAGACTTTTAACTGCAGAGGAATCTCTTTTTTCTGTAATCGATCGACTGATTTTTCTGTTTCAGGAGATGGGACAGGAAGGAGAAGAATTTGCTGATACAATCGCAAGAATCGGTGTTGACACCGTAGAAAGAAAAGTACTGGCGTAAGCCGGTATTTTTCATGTAAAGAAGAAATGAGGAAAAAAGATGTTAAAGCCGGAATTTGTAAATCGAATGAAAGAGATGTTAAAAGAGGAATATCCTGCCTTTGAAAAGGCACTGTTGGGAGAAAAAAGCCAAGGTCTTCGGGTAAATCCGCTAAAAGGTGATGTGGAGAGCTTCTTGGAAAAAGCACCGTGGAAACTGACTCCGGTGCCCTTTGAAAAGACCGGTTTTTATTACGAAGAGGCGGATGCGCCCGGAAAACATCCTTATCACGATGCAGGGGTTTACTATATTCAGGAACCAAGTGCCATGGCACCGGCCATGTACTTAAATGTGAAAAAAGGTGATGTGGTACTGGATTTGTGCGCAGCTCCCGGGGGAAAAACCACCCAGATTGCAGGTGCAATGGGGAATGAGGGACTTTTGATAAGCAATGAAATTCATCCTCAAAGGGCCAAAATTTTATCAGAAAATGTGGAGCGAATGGGCGTACAAAATTGTCTTGTAATGAATGAGACACCACAGCATTTAAGTCAGGTGTTTGTGGAATATTTCGATAAAATCGTGGTGGATGCGCCATGCTCCGGCGAGGGTATGATTCGAAAAAACAAGGAAGCCATGGAACAGTGGAGTGAAGAAAATGTAATGCTATGTGCCAACCGACAGGATGAGATTTTAGAGTGCGCTGCCACAATGCTAAAGCCCGGTGGAAGATTGGTATATTCCACATGCACCTTTGCACAGCAGGAGGATGAAGGCAGCGTGCAGCGGTTTTTAGAACATCATAAGGAATTCCACCTGACAGATGTCCCGTTGTATGAGGGCATGTGCAGGGGAATGGATAAAGAGCAAAAGACCGTTCGACTTTTCCCTCATAAGTTTAAAGGGGAAGGCCATTTTGTGGCGGTGCTGGAAAAGGATGAGGGAGAGGCTTTGCAGCTATGCAAAACCAAAACTCAGGAATCTTTAAAAGAAAAGGAACTTACCACTTATAGAAGCTTTGAAAAGGAAGTGTTTGCGGTGGAAAAGGAAGGCACCTTCATCAAATATAAGGATGAATTGTATGTGGCACCAAAGGAAATTCCGGGGTTAAAAGGACTGAAGGTGTTGCGTCCGGGACTTCATCTTGGAACCTTTGTGAAAAACAGATTTGTACCAAATCATGCACTGGCCCTTGCCAGCAAAAAGGAGGACCTTTTGGAGGGAGCCTCTGTGGAGCTATCTTCCGACAGTAAGGAGCTGAAAGGGTATTTACATGGAGAAACTTTTTTGGCGGATTGTTCCGGGGGATGGAAGGTGATTATGAGCGATGATTACAGCCTTGGATGGGGAAAAGTCACAGGGAATACGGTGAAAAATCATTATCCCAAGGGACTTCGAAAAATGTATTAGTTATAATTAACAGTGAGTTTAAGAACGGCAAAGAGAAAGTATACAAGGGAAAAGATAAATACACTTGTTTTTTGCTTTAATTCTATTTATAATTGATTTTGGAGTTGACAAAATCAACAAAAGAAAAGAAGAATAGTGACAAAATTTGTCATTTTTTTTAAAACGAAAGGAGCATATATACTATGAAGTACGATCGTACCTTTAACTTTTCAGCAGGCCCTGCAATGATGCCGGAACCTGTACTGGAAGAAATCAAAGAAGAACTTTTAAACTACCGAGGAAGTGGAATGTCTGTTATGGAGATGTCTCACAGATCTAAGGTATTTCAGCAGATTCGTGACGAGGCTGAAGCAGATTTAAGAAAATTAATGGGAATTCCTGATAATTACAAGGTTCTCTTTGTACAGGGAGGCGGAACACTTCAGTTCGCAATGGTTCCAATGAACTTATTAAAGAACGGTGTTGCATGCTATGTAGAGACCGGTAACTGGTCCAAGAAAGCCATTGCAGAAGCAAAGAAGTATGGTGATGTTAAGGTTGTTGCATCTTCTAAAGATGAGAACTTCTCTTACATTCCGGATTGCTCTGATTTAGATATTCCGGATAATGCAGACTATGTATATATCTGTGAAAACGAAACAATCAACGGAACAACATTTAGTGTTGATAAATTACCTAACACAAAGGGTCATGTTTTAGTATCTGACCAGTCTTCCATGTTCTTAAGCCGTCCATGTGACGTTTCCAAATATGGATTAATCTGGGCAGGAGTTCAGAAGAACGTTGGACCTGCAGGTATGTCTGTTGTTATCGTTCGTGAGGATTTAATCCGTGACGATCTTGATCCAAAGACACCAATCTACATGAAATATAAGACTCATGCAGATGCAGATTCTTTATACAACACACCTAACTGCTGGGCAATCTACTGCTGTGGTAAAGTATTCAAATACTTATTAAACCTTGGTGGATTGGAAGTTATGGAGAAGATGAACCAGGAAAAAGCTAAGATCTTATATGATTACTTAGATTCTTCCAAGTTATTCAAGGGATCTGTTCGTGCAGAAGACCGTTCCTTAATGAACGTTCCTTTCGTAACAGGTGATGCTGACAAGGACGCAGCTGTTGTTGCAGCTACAAAAGAAGCAGGATTTGATAACTTAAAAGGACACAAGAGTGTTGGTGGCCTTCGTGCTTCTATCTACAATGCAATGCCAAAAGAAGGCGTGGAAGCATTGGTTAAATTCTTAAAAGAATACGAAGAGAAGAACGCTTAATTAATAAAAAGTGATACTTAGGGTTAGGCATCTTGCCTAACCCTAAGGTGTTGTAAAGATATAGGAGGATGTTTAAAATGGCAACAAGAATTTTAGTTACAGATGGTATGGACGCAGGTGCTATCGAAACTTTAAGAAAAGATGGATATGAAATCGTAGAAAAATACTATGAGCCGGATGAATTGGGAGCAGCATTAAAGGATTTTGATGCAGTTATTATTCGTTCCGCTACAAAGATCAGAGAAGCTCAGATCGATGCTTGTAAGGGTGGAAAATTACAGTTAATCGTACGTGCAGGTGTAGGTATGGATAATATCGATATTAAATATGCTGAAGCTGCAGGAATTACAGTTAAGAATACTCCAAACTCTTCTGCAAACGCAGTAGCAGAGCTTGCTCTTGCTCACCTTTTCTCAACTGCAAGAAACATTTCCATTGCAGGACACACAATGAGAGAGCAGAAATGGGAGAAGAAAGTATACTCTAAAGGATATGAATTATCCGGAAAGACCATTTGTATCTTCGGATTCGGAAGAATCGGAACAACTGTAGGAATTAAATGTAAAGCACTTGGAATGAACGTACTTGCTTACGATCCATTTGCTGACAAGATGATGAATAAAGAAAAAGAAGTTGGAATGAAATTCGTTTCTCAGGAAGAAGCATATGAGCAGGCTGACATTATCTGTATGTGTGCTCCATCCGGAGATAAGCCAATTGTTGATGCTGACAACTTAAAGAAGATGAAAGACGGCGTTGTTATTATCAACGTATCCCGTGGAAGCAACGTTAACGAAGAAGCATTACTTGATGGATTGAAATCCGGAAAAGTACGTGCAGCAGGTCTTGATGTTTACGTTGATGAAAAGAATCCAAACTGGGAGTTAATCAATTGCCCTGCAGTATCTTGTACACCACATATCGGTGCAGGAACAAAAGAGTGCCAGGCAAGAATCGGATTAGAGTTAGTAGATGTAATTAAAGCAAAATTTGAAGGCTAGGAGGAAACCGTCAATGAGATGTACAAAACCATGTAAAATGATGCTTCCAAAAGAAGGCGTCGATATGGCGAAATGGGCAGTAGTTGCTTGCGATCAGTATACTTCTGAGCCTGAATATTGGAAACAGGTTGATGAATTTGTAAAAGATGCACCATCTACAGTAAAAATTACACTTCCTGAGATTTACTTAGAAGGTGACGATGTTGCTGAAAGAACAGAGAAAATCAACGCTGAAATGCTTCGTTATGAAGAAGACGGAACATTACAGGAGTTGCCATCCGGAATGATTCTTCTTGACCGTGAAACAGGTCGTGTTACCGGACGTAAGGGAATTATGATGGCATTCGATTTGGAAGCTTATGATTATCATTTGGGTTCTGAATCTTTGATTCGTCCAACTGAGAAGACAGTAGAGGAAAGAATTCCACCAAGACTTGCTGTTCGTAAGAATGCATCTATGGAATTACCTCATATTATGTTATTAATTGACGATCCTGAAAGAACTGTTATTGAGCCAATCTATGAAAAGAGAGATGAACTCAAGAAAGTTTACGATGTGGAATTAATGCAAAAAGGTGGTCATTTAACCGGATGGTTCATTCCGGAAGGAGATGTGACCAACCAGATTGAAGAAGCTCTTGATAAATTAGCAGACAGAGCTGCATTCAACAAAAAATACAATCTTGATAAGGATTATCCGATTGTACAGTTTGCAACAGGAGACGGAAACCATTCCATGGCAACTGCAAAGGCAAACTGGGAGCGCATCAAAGAAGGATTAAGCGAAGAAGAAAAGAAGACACATCCGGCACGTTTTGTACTTGCTGAGGTTGTGAATATTCATGATGAAAGCCTTGAAATCGAGGCAATTTATCGTGTGTTATTCGGAGCTGATCCGGATGATGTAATTGCAGCCGCAAAAGAGTTCTACGCAAAGAACGGCGGAAGCGTTGAAGAAGGTGAAGTTGCCGGCGGACAGGTATTCAAATGGACAGCAGGAAACAAGAAGGGCGCATACACTGTTATGAACTCCAAGTGGTCCATGGAAGTTGCCACACTTCAGAACTTCTTAGATGATTACTTAAAAGATAAAAAGAATATTAAAATTGACTATATCCATGGATTGGATTCACTTGCTCAGTTATCTGAACAGGATGGAAACATGGGATTCTACTTACCGGATCCTGCAAAGGGAGATCTTTTCAGAGGGGTTATTATCGATGGTGTATTACCACGTAAGACATTCTCTATGGGAGAAGCTCAGGAAAAGAGATTCTACATGGAAGCACGTAAAATTGTGAAATAGTAGGTTTTATATAGGGGATTTCTGTTGAAGGAATCCCCTTTTTATACTATTATAAAGAAGGTGGCCTGAAGTAAAATGGCACAGAAAGGTCGCGACGAAAGTCGCAGAAGGTATTTTAAATGGAAAAGATTTTAGAATGTGTTCCAAACTACAGTGAAGGCAGAGATCTTCAAAAGGTAGAGCAGATTGTTGATTGTTTCCGTGGAAAGAGTGGGGTAAAACTTCTTGATTACAGTTCGGATGAAAGTCATAACCGTTCTGTGGTAACTGTCATAGGAGAACCGGAAGCGTTGAAAGCTGCAGTGGTGGAATCCATTGGTAAAGCGGTTGAACTGATTGATATGACCAAACATGAAGGTCAGCATCCAAGAATGGGTTGTGTAGACGTTATTCCATTCATTCCGATCAGAAATACCACTGTGGAAGAGGCGGATGAAATTGCCAAAGCCACGGCAAAAGAAGCAGCGGAAAAGTTCGGTCAGCCGTTCTTTTTGTATGAGAAATCTGCAACCGCCCCGCACAGGGAAAATCTTGCCAGCATCCGAAAGGGACAGTTTGAGGGAATGGCAGAAAAGATGAAAAATCAGGAATTATGGAAACCGGATTTTGGACCGGATACCATTCATCCAACCGGAGGTGTAACAGCCATCGGCGCAAGAATGCCACTTGTGGCATTTAACATTAATCTGGATACTTCCAATGTGGAGATTGCATCTGCAATTGCAAAGAAGATTCGACATATCGGTGGGGGTTACCGCTATGTAAAAGCCATGGGAGTAATGCTTGAGGACAGAAATATTGCTCAGGTATCCATGAATCTTACCAATTATGAAAAATCCGCTATATATCGTGTGTTTGAAACGGTGAAGTTTGAGGCAAGACGTTATGGAGTGAATGTTATCGGAAGCGAAGTAATCGGACTTGTTCCAATGGCAGCGTTAATCGATGCGGCGGAGTACTATCTTCAGATTGAGGACTTTGATATGAGTCAGGTATTGGAGACAAGATTGATTTAAAGGAGAGAATTATGAAAGACATGACAATCGAGGCTTTTACAGCCTTAACGGAATCAAATGCACCGGCACCGGGAGGCGGAAGCGTGGCAGCTTTGGCAGGAGCCCTTGCAGCAGCGTTGTCCGGAATGGTAGCTAATCTTACCATCGGCAAGGAAAAATATGCAGATGTGGAAGATGAAATGAAGGTTATGGAAGCATCTGCCAATCAGTTATCCAAAGATTTACTTGATTCCATCCAAAAGGACACAGAATCCTTCAGTGCTTATATGAACGCATTGAAGCTTCCAAAGGAAACCGAGGAAGAAAAGGCTGCACGTAGAGAAGCACTTCAGCAGGGATTAAAAGAAGCTGCCAGAGTACCGCTTGAAACAGCAAAACTTGCGTATGAAGTAATTGACTATGCAGAGCTTGCAATCAATAAGGGAAACAAGAATGCGGTTACTGACGGTAAAACAGCAGTAATGCTGGCCCGTACAGCAGTTTTGGCTGCAGGTTACAACGTAAAAATTAACTTAGAGTCCATCAAAGACGAAGAATTTGTAAAAAATATGGCCTCTGAACTTGAAACAGTGGAAGAAAATGCAAAACGTCGTGAAAAAGAGATTTTAGGCTTATAAAATAAAAAAACGTAGCAGAGAAGTTGATCCCTGCTACGTTTTTTGTTTTAGTTTAATTTATTACGCTTATGTGAGCGGTATTTTTCATCACAGTATTTGCAACGGTAGATTTCTTTTTCTTCATTGGAAAGATAGAAAATCTGATCCAGTTCCTGCTCGATGGATGTAATGCAGCGTGGGTTTTTGCACTGGATGACATTCTTTATCTGCTTTGGTAATTGAAGCTTTTTCTTTTCTACAATGGTTTCGTTTTCAATGACATTCACTGTAATGTTATGATCTAAAAATCCAAGAACATCAAGGTCGATGGTTCCGATTGGACATTCTACTTTTAAAATATCTTTGCGTCCCATGGTTTTACTGGAAACATTGGTAATAATGGCGATTGGACAGTTCTGAAAGGATTTCAGATTTAAGTCATTGTAAATCTGAAGGGCCATTCCTGCCTGAATATGATCTAATACATAACCTTCCTTAATTGCACCTACGTTAATCATACTTCCACCTCCAATAATGTAAGAATCAGCGCCATTCTGACGTAGACACCATACTGAGCCTGGTCAAAATAACATGCGCGAGGGTCGTTATCCACATTGACGGATATTTCATTGACACGTGGCAATGGATGCATAACGATCATGTCTTCTTTTGCAAGTTTCATTTTTGCTTCGTCTAAAATGTAGAAGCCTTTCATACGTAAATATTCTTCTTCGTTGAAGAAACGTTCTTTTTGAATTCTTGTCATGTATAAAATATCAAGGCTGTCCATCACATCTTCCATGCGTTCCACTTCTTTATAGGAAACTTTATTGGCATCCAGCACTTCTTCTTTGATATAGCTTGGTAATTTCAATTCTTCCGGTGAAATTAAAACAAATTTTACGTTGGAATAGCGAACCAGAGCCTGTATTAAAGAGTGTACGGTTCTTCCGAATTTTAAATCGCCACAAAGTCCAATGGTAATATTGTCTAAGCGACCTTTCTTTTGTTTGATTGTAAGCAAATCGGTAAGGGTTTGTGTTGGATGCTGATGACCACCGTCACCGGCATTGATGATTGGAATTAAGGATTTGGTGGAACCAACAAGTGGGGCACCTTCCTTAGGATGTCTGATTGCACATATATCTGCATAACAGGAAATAACACGGATGGTATCGGAGACACTTTCGCCTTTTGCAGCGGAAGAACTACCGGCTTCGGAGAAACCAAGAACCTGTCCTCCTAATCGTAACATAGCTGATTCAAAGCTAAGTCTTGTTCTTGTGCTTGGCTCATAGAAACATGTAGCCAAAATCTTACCATCGCATTTGTGTGCGTATTTGGCAGGATTCTTTTCAATGTCGGCTGCCAGAGAGAGCAGCTTGTCTAACTCTTCCACGGAAAAATCCAGTGGACTCATCAAATGACGCATAATAGTCCTCCTGTATGTAATTATTTCTCAAAAAGTGCCCGGGCTTTCCCCAGGCATTTTTAGCATTATACATCCAGGGGGATGCTGTGTCAATAGAAAGGGTGGGTTATTTATGGGACAGGGGAAATGTTAGAGTAATCTCAGAAATCAACAGGCGAAGGAGATGGATGATATGAAAAAAATGAAAGATACTTTTTATGCAATGATTGCAGCGGGAATGGGTGCCAGCGGAGTGTGCATGTTCCTTTTAAAACTTCTTGGAATGCGCATTGAGGAGACGGATGGAGCGCTTCTTACCACACTGTTTTTACTGATGACTGCCCTGATCTTTGTTTTACTAAAAATGGAAAAATTGCAGGCGTATAAAGGAGAGAGACTAGAACACTAACGTGGATTGTGCTATAATCTGTCATTATAATGTTGTATAAAACGGAGGAAGATACATTGAAAAGGAATTGTAAAGGGATTCTGGCCTTATTGCTTGCTTTTACAATGATTACGGGTATGACAGCTTGTGGCAAAAAGGCAGATGAAGAAGGGGAGAAGAAAGAGAAGGAACCGGTACAGGTAGAACGTGATTCACTGATTATCGGTCATTCCAATTTTGGATATGAATTTAGTCCGTTTAAACCGGATTTGCAGTCAGATCAGGATGTGGTGGATATGACTCAGGTATATCTTATGACCACAGACCGTGAAGGAAAGATTGTAAAGAACGGAATTGACGGAGCAGAGCGCAAGTACAACGGAGCCAAGTATGAATACTATGGTCCTGCCAAACTTGACTGGTCGGTGGATGAAAAGACCAATACCACCACTTACGAAATTGAATTGCGAGAAGATATCACCTTTAGTGATGGGGAGCCGGTGACGGCAGATGATGTGATTTTTACCTATTATGTACTGCTGGATCCGTCTTATAACGGCTCTTGGACATTGAATTCTTATAATATTGTGGGTCTTGATGACTACCAAAAGGGTGCCAGGGACGACGATGGAAATCGGGTTCGTAACATCGAAGGAATTAAGAGAATCGACGACTATACCGTTACCGTAACCACAGAGGGATACGATGCCAGCGCAGTATACCAGATTTTTGGAGTTCCTATTGCGCCAATGCATTACTACGGTAATTCGGAAAAATATGACTATGACAACAATAAATTCGGATTTACCAAAGGAAACATTAAAGAGATTGTAGATCCTTTAAAAGCACCGCTTGGGGCAGGACCTTATGTTTATAAAAAGCATGAAGACGGCACCATTACCTTTGCGGCCAATGATAATTATTATCTTGGAGAACCAAATGTAAAAAAGGTGATTTTTAAAGAGATGGAAGCAGAAAACTTTGTCTCTGCCATAGAAAACGGAGAGATTGATGCCGGAGAATTTTCCGGTAAGGAATCTATTTTGAATGAAGTGATGCGCTTAAACGGCGAGGAATCCCTGAACGGAAAGTGGATTACAACCCTTACTTCAAGCAGTATGTTGTATGGCTACATAGGAATGAATGCAGACCTGGTTAATGTGGGCGGAAAACCGAAATCCAAACAGTCAAAGAACTTGAGAAAAGCGCTGATGACCATTTTTGCCACTTACCGAGAAGTAGCCATTGACGAATATTACGGGGAAGCGGCGTCGGTAATTGAATATCCGATTTTAGATGATAGCTGGGCTGCGCCGAAGAAGGAAGATAAAGATTATTCCGAAGCATATTCAAAGAATATTAACGGTAACAGCATTTATAATGAGAATATGACAAAGCAGGAAAAGTATGCTGCAGCAGAAAAGGCAGCAAAGAGCTTCTTTTCCAGGGCAGGATATATCTACAGTGATTCCAAAGGAAAATTTGTTAAGGCACCGGAGGGAGCCAGCCTTAGTTTTACCGTATTTATTCCTGCCAACGGAGACGGTAACCATCCATGTTACAGTCTTTTAAACAAATCAAGAAAAGTACTGGATAAACTTGGAATTGAATTGATTATCAAGGATGTGGAAAACGATTCTGATTTTTGGAAACGTTTGGAAGACGGATCCTTGCCAATTTGGTGTGCGGCAAGGGAAACCACCATCGATCCGGATATGTATTCCAATTATCACAGCAATAATATTGGAGAAGACAGCAGCAACCTGAATTATTACCATATCAATGACAAGGATCTTGATAAATTAATTATGTCAGCGAGAAAATCCGAGGATCAGCTTTATCGTAAGACCATTTACAAAGAGTGCATGGAAAGAGTACGTGACTGGGGCGTGGAATTGCCTGTATATCAGAGGGAGAATTATGCCATTTTTGCCACCAATCGAGTAGAGGCGGAAACTTTGGTAAAAGATCCGACCATGTACTACGAGTGGACTTCTGAAATCCAGAATCTGAAACGTAAATAAGTTGAATACGATTTGGAAAAAAGCTATAATAAAAAATGGAAAAAATCCTTGGAGGATCGATATGAAATTAAAAAATAACGTTGTATGGGGAACCATCAGTACCATCTGTGTCATGATTATGTTGATGATGCCATTGGCATCTGTGACAGTAAGAGCCGAAGGTGCAGGAAGGATGGTGCTTGGACTTAGCGATACAACAGGAAATGTTGGAGACAAGGTGATTGTCTATGCTACAGCAAAGGACGCAAGTAATCAGTCGGTGAGTGCCGATATGACAATTACCTATAATGCAAGTGTATTGGAATATGTGGGAAGTAACGCATCCAGTGCCAATGCATCCGGAAGCACGGTGACAGCTAACGGCAGCAGCATCAATGTGACATTTAAGGTAATTGGTGCCGGAAGTTGTAATTTCGTGGTTAAAGGAAAGAACGATGCCGGAAGTTTAACGTCTGCAGGAGCCGGTTTTACCGCAAGTGCAGAGGGGGAAACTGAAGCAGAACCTAAGGAATCACCGAAGCCAAGTGAAGAAGTGAAGGAAAGCGCTACACCTGAGAAGACTCAGGAGACCACAGCCATGCCTACCTTTGAAATTGACGGAAAGACCTATGAGGTTTCCTCAAATTACAGTCAGGAATTAATAAACAAAGGATTTACCCAGACGGATGTTACCGTTCAAGGTGTGGATGTAAAAGGCCTTTCTTACGGCGATCAGTGGCTTGTACTTTATTTGGTAAATACAGAGGATGACAGTGATAACGGATACTATTTATACGACAAAGACAAAGAAGAGATTTGTCCGTATTTAGGATATTCTGTGGGAGAAGAAATTAGTTCCGATCAGGACACAGATTCTGCAGAAAAGTATGATAAGCTTAGCAAAGACTATGATGATTTAAAGAAAACCAATCGTAAAATGCTGATTGGAATCATTGTGGGCGTTGTGGTTTTTGTTCTGATTCTTATCAACTTAATTATTTTCCGTAAAATCAACGGATCCGGTGAGGATGAGTACGAGGATGAAGATGAAGATGAAGATGAGGACCAGATTTTTGAACAACCGGTAAAATCGGTAAAAACAAAAGAAACTAAACAAGAGAGCCCTTATCTCAAAGAAAAACCATCCAAGAGCGTTAAGAAGGATGAAGAAGAACGTCTTGCTATGAAACATTTGGCAGAGGACGTTGGAGATGTGATGAAACAGGAACAAGAACCTGTTAAGACAGCAAAGAAAGCGGCAGAAACCAATGACGACGGTCTGGAAATAATTGATTTTGAAGACTTGTAGGAAACTACAAGTCTTTTCCATAATTGAAGCCCAAACGTGGAGGTAACTATGAGGAAAACATATACAAAAAAAGCGGAAAAGGCGTTAAAATTAGCCAACCAGGCATCCAAAAGGATGAACCATCTTTATATTGGAACAGAGCACATTCTTTTGGGATTATTGAAAGAAGGCACCGGTGTGGCAGCACAGGTGTTGATGGAAATGAATGTGGAAGAAGAACAGTTGGCCAATTTGATTGAGGAATTAATTGCACCGGGAAGCGATGTTTTAATCGCAGATCGGGACGGCTATTCACCAAGTACAGTGCGTGTCTTGGAAAGAGCAGAGCTGGAGGCAGAGCGATTCAAAGAAGAACAAATCGGAACAGAGCATTTGCTTTTGGCCCTGGTGAAAGATCAGGAATGTGCGGCAACAAGACTTTTAAACACCATGGGTGTAAATGTACAAAAAATTTATGTGGAAACACTGGCGGCCATGGGAATGGACAATGCAAGACTGAAGGAAGAATTACTTCCATTAACCGGTGGAAAGAAGCAGGAGAACCATATTTTAGACCAGTATTCCAGAGATTTAACAGAACTTGCAAGAGATGGAAAACTGGATCCGGTTATTGGACGTACCAAGGAAATTCACAGAGCAATTCAGATTCTCAGCAGACGTGGAAAGAACAATCCTTGTCTTGTGGGAGAACCTGGAGTTGGAAAAACTGCCATTGTGGAAGGTTTGGCATCTCTTATTGTAGAGGGTACGGTTCCGGATACGGTAAAGGATAAACGTCTTGTAAATCTTGATCTATCAGGCATTGTTGCAGGTACAAAATATCGTGGTGAGTTTGAGGAGAGAATCAAGCAGATTATTAAAGAGGTAAAAGATCAGGGTAACATTATTCTTTTTATCGATGAAATCCATACCATTATCGGAGCAGGAGGAGCAGAAGGCGCCATTGATGCGTCCAATATTTTAAAGCCGTCTCTTGCCCGAGGAGAAATTCAGTTGATTGGAGCCACCACCCTGGAAGAATATCGTAAGCATATTGAAAAGGATGCGGCTCTGGAGAGAAGATTTCAGCCAATTACGGTGGAAGAGCCTACAGAGATGGAAGCCATCGAGATTTTACAGGGAATCAAAGGAAAATACGAAGAGCATCATCATGTGATTATTACAGATGAGGCGGTGGAAGCAGCGGTAAAACTGTCTACCCGTTACATCAACGACAGAAATCTGCCGGATAAAGCCATTGACGTAATCGATGAGGCAGCCAGCAAGGTAAAATTACAGCAGATTAAGGTACCGGAGACCAAGAAAAAACTGGAAGAAGAGGTACAGGAGCTGAATGAAAGCTTTGAAGAAGCGCTGGCGGATGGCGATTTTACCAAAGCCTCAGAAATAAAGGCGCTTCGCCGTGAAAAGAGCGAAGAACTGGAAAAGGTAAATAAGCGTTTCGAACGAAAGCAGAATCATACACACACCAAAATCGGTGCAGAGGAAATCGCCAATATGGTTTCCCAGTGGACGAAAATTCCATTGAACCGTTTGGAAGAAAAGGAAAGTGCCCGACTTGAAAAGATGGACGGCGTGCTTCACAAACGTGTGGTAGGGCAGGACGAGGCCGTATCTGCTGTGGTACGCGCGGTAAAAAGAGGTCGTGTGGGCTTAAAAGATCCAAATCGCCCAATCGGATCCTTTTTATTCCTCGGACCTACCGGAGTTGGTAAAACGGAATTGAGCAAAGCATTGGCTGAGGCCATGTTTGGAGATGAAAAATCACTGATCAGAGTTGATATGTCAGAGTACATGGAAAAGCACAGTGTGTCTAAAATGATTGGATCACCGCCCGGATATGTTGGATACGATGAGGGCGGACAGCTGTCAGAAAAGGTGCGCCGAAATCCGTATGCGGTTATTTTGTTTGATGAAATTGAAAAAGCCCACCCGGATGTGTTCAACATCCTTTTACAGGTGCTTGACGACGGACATATTACCGATGCACAGGGCCGTAGAATCGATTTTAAGAACACTATTATCATTATGACATCCAATGCAGGGGCTCAGGCGATTATTGCGCCAAAAAGCCTTGGATTTGCCTCCAAGAGAGATGCAAATCACGACTATGAAGTGATGAAAAACGGTGTTATGGAAGAAGTAAAACGAATTTTTAAGCCGGAATTTTTGAACCGTATTGATGAAACTATTGTATTCCATACCCTGAACATGGAGCAGATGAAGCAGATTGTAACCATTCAGGCAGCAACTTTAATTGCCAGATGCAAGGAAAGTTTAAATATAAAACTCTCGATTACATCAGCGGTAAAAGAGTACATTGTCAAAACAGCATACGATCAAAAATACGGTGCAAGACCGTTAAAGAGAATGATTCAGGCAAAGGTGGAAGATCCTTTGGCAGAAGAAATCCTGAACGGAAGGGTAAAAGCAGGCGATACTGTGGTGCTTGGAATTCGTCAGGAAAAGCTTCACTACACAGTGAAGAAATAAAAGTCTTAAATTATTATAAAGCGCTAGAATTTAAGGTCAGAGTGGTTTATAATGTGAATTACATTTAAGGATATGCCAATTGGCTATAAGGAGGATTGAAATGTCAGTAGTAAAAGAACTGATCAGAGCAGAAAAGACCGGAGAAATCAGCTTCGGAAATTATGAATTAGCTCAGAAAGAGAAAGTGGAAGATTTCAAATTTGGTGGAGATATTTATAAGGTTAAGACCTATAAGGACATAACCAAATTGGAAAAGAACGGTTCTTTTGTATACGAGTCAGTTCCGGGAACTGCCGTTACCGGATTAGTGGAAACAGAAGAGGGAATGAAGTTCACTGTAGAGGGTACTACAGATGCTCAGATTACAGTAGAGCTTGGAGATGAAGCGGAATACGCAATTAATATTAACGGAGAAGAAACCGGAAGCATGAAGACCAACTTAGGTGGAAAAGTAACCATCAGTGTGGAATTAAATGAAGGGGAACAATCCTCTGTAATTATTACCAGAAAGTAGAAACTAAGCTGAGAGTCCGGCCTTTGATTAGGCCGGATTTTTTATGTAGAATACAAGCCCTAAGGGCTTGGAAAGGTTTAAAGAGGGAGTAACATGGCGAAAGGGAAGTCAACGGTATTTTTTTGTCAAAATTGCGGATATGAATCATCCAAATGGATGGGACAATGTCCGGGATGTAAGGAATGGAACACCTTTGTAGAGGAAAAGGTGGTAGCGGTTAACAACAAGAGAGAAACGAAAAAAAGTTTTGAGGTCAACGTAATTGCCCTAAATGATGTGGAAGTCAACGATGAAGATCGCTGCAGTACAGGAATGCAGGAACTGGATCGGGTTCTTGGGGGCGGACTGGTAAAAGGTTCTCTTGTTTTGGTGGGAGGAGACCCGGGAATCGGAAAATCCACCCTTTTGCTTCAGGTATGCAAAAATCTTTCCGCCACAGATAAAAAAGTGCTTTACATCTCAGGGGAAGAGTCTATGCAGCAGATTAAATTGCGTGCAGACCGCATCGGCAGTTTTGGAAACAGTCTTTCTCTGCTTTGTGAAACATCTCTGACCATAATACAAGACATTATTGATAGGGAAAAACCGGAAATTGCAGTGGTGGACTCTATCCAGACCATGTTTTCGGAGGACGTATCTTCTGCTCCGGGAAGCGTATCTCAAGTGAGAGAGGCTACCAACACATTTATGCATATTGCCAAAGATCAGGGAATTACCATTTTCCTTGTAGGACATGTTACCAAAGAGGGGGTAGTGGCAGGCCCGAGAGTACTTGAACATATGGTGGATACGGTACTTTATTTTGAGGGCGACAGACATGCGTCCTATCGTGTTTTGCGAGGGGTAAAAAACCGTTTTGGCTCAACCAATGAAATCGGTGTATTTGAAATGCAAAAAGAGGGCTTGAAAGAAGTGGAGAATCCATCGGAATTTCTGCTGGAAGGAAAGCCAAAAGATGCTTCCGGTTCAGTGGTGGCATGCTGCATGGAAGGAAGCAGACCAATTCTGGTGGAAGTGCAGGCTTTGGTATGCCGTTCCAACCTAACCAATCCAAGAAGGACCACGGTGGGTGCAGACATTAATCGTGTAAACCAGCTTATGGCCGTTTTGGATAAAAGAGGCGGTTACCATCTTGGCAGCTGTGATGCTTACGTCAACATTGCAGGCGGTATGCGTATGGTGGAACCGGCCATTGATTTGTCCATTGCAGTTGCTCTGGTAACAAGCTACCGGGAAATCAGCGTGGAAAATGACATGATTTGTTTTGGCGAAGTGGGATTAAGCGGCGAAGTTCGCTCAGTTTCCATGGCAGAACAACGAATCAAAGAGGCCATCAAAATGGGCTTTAAAAAGTGCATTCTCCCAAAGACCAATCTAAAAAACATTTCCGATGTGGAAGGGATAGAATTAATAGGCATCGAATCCGTTACAGACTTAAGAAATATACTTTAGAAGAAAAAATAAAAAACCGGTTGACAAACCCGGCGTACCATGATATTCTAATTTGGCTGTCGAAAAAAACGACAGAAAATAAAAAATAAAAAAGTTGTTGACAAGCGAGTGACAGCCTGATATAATATACGAGTTGTTGTTCGAAGGAAACAACAAAGAACATTGATAACTGAACAGTGAGACAACCTTG
>JAILCP010000070.1 GCA_024680055.1 Lachnospiraceae bacterium
AAAACACATTGTAAACAGTGAAAGTCCTGAGGTAGAGATTGGTTAAATAAAGCAAAAGACCCGAGCAGTAATTGCCCGGGTCTCTCTTAAAATAGGGATGAATTAATCATCATCTTCATCATCATCGTCATCATCGTCATCATCGTCATCGTCGTCATCGTCATCATCGTCGTCGTCATCATCATCGTCATCGTCGTCATCATCATCGTCGTCATCATAGTGATGATGTTTGGTGTTGGAGTTGTTACTGTTTTTACCGGAGTTGCTGTTACTTGGTGTAGAAGTAGTGGAGTTGGATGGTGTACTCACGTCATCATGATCTAATTTTTCACATTCGTAGTCCACAATTTTTCCGGAACGAGCATTTAAGGTAACTTCGTATTCGTGTGTTGAAGTACGGAATTCGATTTCATAGTATGCAACCCCGTCGTCATACTCAAGTTTTGCCTTGGTGAAGGTAACGGACTTATCAGAGGTGCCAAAAGCTTTCTCTAAAGCAGCTTTTTTTGCATCATCCACGCTGATGTAGTTGGAGGTATCAGCGGAGGCGTCCTTCTCGTCGTCATCGTCATCTTCGTCAACAACATCATCTTTGGCTTCGATTTCACGAGTTAAAATGCTACCGTTTTTGGCATTGATGGTGTAATCATATTCCGCTTTGTCAGTCTCAAATTCTACTTCGTAGTAATACTTCAGTCCCTCATGTTCCAATTCGGTGGAAATATCGTAGGCATCAGCCTCTTTTACGCCGGCATCAATAAAAGCAAATTTCTGTGCGTCGGTTTTGCTGATCAGCCCGTTTTTGGTAATGGCATTGGCTGCATAGCTGCTTCCTGCAAAAATCATAATGATGATTCCAAGAAGTACGCAGGTGGAAAACATAGGCTCCTGTTTAAAATACTGTTTAATCTTTTTCATTTTCATAACCCCTTTCGTTACGGTTTGTTTTGTTGATAATGTCACTATACCAGTGAAAGATTAAAAGAAAATGAGAGGAATGGAAATTTTAAAATTACTTCCAAAATCCGGTTTACTGGTTACTTCAATGGTGCCCTGATGGTAGGAAACAATCTGGTGTACCAAAGAAAGTCCAAGGCCGTAGCCCGGGATTTCTCCACGGGAGGTGTCCTCTCGATAAAAACGCTCAAATATATGAGCCATAACGTCTTTTGTCATACCGATGCCATCATCTGAAACAGTGAGAATACAGGATTCTTTTTCCATAATAAGAGAAACCTGAGTATGGCCATTTTCTTTGCCGTATTTATAAGCGTTATCAATAAGATTTACCAGCATTCGCTCCAAAAGGGAAGTATTCCCATGAATGTGGATGTCCGGTGTAATATGGTAATCCAATTGAATATTGTGTTTGGAAAGGGGGGCCATATCCATGCAAATTTGTTTTGCAATGTCAGAAAAATTAACGTTTTCTTTTGGATAGCGTCGTCCACCCTGAGCAAGTCTTGCAAGTCCCAGCATGTCCTCAACCAAGGTCTGCATACGGCCTGACTGGCGGTGAATCACACGAAAGGCGTCCCTTGTATCTTCCGGCAAATCTTTTTTCCGAAGCATGTATTCGGTTTGCATTCGAATGACGGAAAGCGGAGTGCGTAGCTCATGGGAAGCGTCGGAAGTAAATTGTTTTTCCCTGTTAAAAGAATCTTCCAGACGCACAAACATGTCGTTAAACGCTTCGCCAAGCTGATACAGTTCATCGTGAGGACCTTCGGTGTTGATTCGAATATTTAAGTCATTTCCTCCTGCAATATCCGATGCGGTTTTTCGCATGGTACGAATCGGACGGAGTACGCTGTTGGCAGCCATCATGCTGACGAAAATAATAATCAGCAAAATCAAAGGAGAAAAGGCAAGAAAGGTTTTTGCGATTTGTTCCAATTGATATTGTTGTTGGGTCAGTGGAACCAGACCCCGAATCCACAAGCCTTCCAGTTTGGAATTGGTAAATTTTCGGTCATAAACAATGTAGGTTTCTTCCTCGATGGTAGTTTCGTACACCTTGGAACCTTGAAAGGTCTCCTTTGGAAGATCCTTTAAAATGTTGTTGCCCCCGTACAAAAGCTGGCCGTCTTCGCTGTAAAGTGCGCTTTCCACATCATTTAAATTCACAAGGAAATCGTCGTCCACTCGGAGAACTCCGTTTTCGAAACTGATAAAAAGGTTGTCGGTTTCTTTGGCCTTGGCTTCTTGTGCCTGAGACTTGGTTAAATAGGAGATTTTATCCGCATTGGTGTCCACTGCACTCATTAAATAATCAGAAAGGGTCATTTCCATAACAGAGGCAGTGACCAGTCTTATTAAAAAGAAGGCCAATGCAAGAATCAAAATCATAGAAAAAGAAAACAGAAGCAGAATTCTTTTTCTTATGGATAAGGAAGGTTTCTTCATCAGTCGTCTCCTTTCAGCATATAGCCCATGCCTCGCTTGGTGTGAATCAGTTTTTTCTCGTAGTCTTTGTCTATTTTTCTACGAAGGTAGCGGATGTAGACGTCAACCACATTGGTGCCTCCTTCGTAGTCGTAATTCCATATATGGTCTTCAATCTGCTGGCGGGAAAGAGTTTTTCCCCGGTTGTACATAAGATATTCCAGTAATTGATATTCTTTGGCGCTAAGGTCGATGGTGGCATTTCCTCTTTTTACCACGTGGCTTGAAGTATCCAGGGTCAAATCATCACAGGTAAGCAGAGTGCTTTTTACACTGTGGCGGCTTCTTGCCAGCACCCGAACCCGTGCCAGAAGTTCGTCAATGGAAAAAGGTTTCACAAGGTAATCATTGGCTCCTGCATCAAGGCCTTTTACCCTTTCTTCCACTGCGTCAAGAGCCGTAAGAAAAAGGACCGGAGTGGAAGTGTCCTTGTCCCGAATCTTTTTTAACACGGCATAGCCGTCTTTCTTTGGCATCATAATATCAAGAATCACCACGTCATACTCTGCCATTTCAAGATAGTCAATGGCCTCCTGCCCGTTAAAACAAGAGTCCACAGAGTAGTGTTCGTCTGTTAAAGTTCGTGTGATTATATTGTTTAAATCTTTTTCATCTTCTGCAAATAAAATACGCATGGTATCCCTCCATAGAAAAAATCTTCTTGTTTTATTCTATCATGAATTTCCTTCCCAAAGTGATTTAAAATCAATGAAACAAGTGTGAAAACAGTGGCATTCATAAGGGAAAATGGTAAAATGGGGGCAGTAGCGGGGATTTCATAAGAAAAGAGGTACAAGGGTATGCAAATTACAATAGGAGCGTCAACAAAAAGTGACGCAAAATCTGCTGTGGCAGAAGTGGCTGCAAGTGTTAAATCACCGAATTTATTGGTGTTGTTATCATCTTATCAGCAGTTGAAGGAAGCTTCCGAAATGGTTGCAAAACAATTTCCGGAAGTTCCCATGATTGGGGCAAGTACAACTTCTTATTACGGAACAGAATCTTCTGATAAACGAATGGTTTTAATAGGTTTTGGAAATGATGCGGAAGTGGAAGTGGGCGTGATTCGCAATCTATCCACAGCTCCGGTTGCGGATATTCCGGCCTTTGAAGAAAAAATCTCAAAGGTTCGCCCGGGCAAGGAAGATACCATCTGCCTGGAATTTTGCACCAATGACGAGGAGCGACTGACCACAACCATGAACTTGGCGTTGGAAAAATCAGGTGTTCCGATTGTAGGAGGCACTATTTTTGGCTATCCAAACGGAGCAACACCATTTGCAGTAGTGAACGGAGAATGCTATGAAGATGCATGCTGCTACGCCCTGATTCGAAACAAGAGCGGAAAAATCAGAACCTATTCTGAAAATATTTATGGAATCAGAGAAGGAGCAAAAGGCCACATTGCAACAAAGGTGAACCTTGCGAACAAGGAACTGATCACTTTGGATGGCAGGCCTGCCGCAGATGTATATTGTGATGATGCAGGAGTTACCAAAAATCAGCTGGTGGACAATGTTTTAACCCATCCTTTGGGTCGTGTTATCGGAGATGAAATCTTTATTTCCAGTCCATATGAAATCGGTAAAAACGGTTCTTTGATCAATTACAAGCGAATCAATGAAAATGATACCATTCAGGTTCTGGAACTAAAGGACTATGACGCAATCAATGCGGATACCAGAGCCAGGATTAAAGATGAAAACAGAAAAATATCCTTTGTGTTCTCCGTAAATTGTATTTATCGCCATTTACTTTTTACCCAGAACAATTATTTGACAGAACTTCTTACCAATATGAAAAACGTTGGACCTCATGTTGGTATTGTAGGTGGCGGCGAGCAATATAAGAAACAGCATGTAAATCAAACAATGGTATGCGCTGTATTTGAGTAAATAGCAGGAGGAGAATAATGGGATTTTTTAGTAGAACTTATGAACCGGTGCAGGAAGCTCCGGCAAAGAAAGAGCAGCAACCGGACAACAAGGATAAAATTAAGGCATTTAAAGAAGTTGGTCGTTTTGCCATCGAACAAAAGGAAAAGTTACAGGAAGAAGAGGCTAACACCATTGCCGGTATTGATACCATTCGAGATTCTTTTAGCGTGGTTGAAGATAAGTATGACAATATTTCTTCCTCTGTCAATGCTTTCCGTGAAGAATTCCAGACCATTGATGAAATCACAAGGGCACTGGAAGAAATCGTCAGCAAACTGGTGGTCACTGCAGATGAATCCCACGATGGTATGAACAAGGTAGACGAAAGTTCCGGTGCCGTTTCAGATACCATCGCGGAAGTGGAAGATGTGTTTGAAGCCTTCCAAAACAGCTTCGATGAAATTCGCCAGAAAGTAGAACAAATCGCAGGCTTTGCAAAGCAAACCAACCTGTTGGCACTGAACGCTTCCATTGAAGCAGCAAGAGCCGGTGAAGCCGGAAAAGGTTTTGCCGTAGTAGCAGATGAAGTAAAGGACCTTTCCATTGAAATCCAATCCGTCGTTACTTCCATCTACGGCAGCATGCAAGAACTGAACGCAGACAACAACCGCCTGGTGAAATCCGTTGGCAACACCAAAGAAGCCATCGAAGCTTCCCACCAATGCGTAGTTGAAACTCAGGAAGTGGTAGGCCAAATCAAAGACGTTGCCGGTGAAGTCACCGACCAAAGCCACCAGATCGAAGGAGTCTTCCAGAACTGCGAAAGATCCATCCAGGATATTGTTGGAAATATCGAAGATTCCAAAACCTATTTCGACGATGTATCCAATGACATCGATGACATCAAAGTTAAAATCACCAAAAAAGGCTTTATGTTCGAAGACATGAACAATGTCCTAGAACAAATTGCCCCATTGGCAGACTCTTTAAAATAAAACACTTAAACCCGGGATACCGCACCAAATTCGTGGCGCGGTATCCCTTTTTTGTTGCCATGGATTGGGCGTTTAAAGCTGGTTTTATGGGGCACCGGTGAC
>JAILCP010000075.1 GCA_024680055.1 Lachnospiraceae bacterium
GATTCGGCGTAAGTATAAGGGACCGGTTACAACCGATCACTATGGCAGAAGAGTTCCCAAAAGCGCGCATGGCTCGATTAATCTTACAGAGTACAGTTCTTCCTCAAAGGAAATAATCCGGGCAGTGTTAGAGCTTTACGACCAGATTGTGAATCCGGATTTACTAATAAGAAGAATTACGATTGCGACAAATCATGTGCTGGAAGAAGATAAGGTTGAACAGCAAAAGAAGGAAGCTTCTACGTGGCAGCAGATGGATTTGTTTACCGACTATGAACAGCTGGAACGGCAAGAGGAAGAGAAAGAAGAAGAAAAGAAGAAAGAGCGCAAAGTTCAGGAAGCACTCTTGGATATCAAGAAAAAATACGGCAAAAATGCAATCATCAAAGGAGTGAATCTGGAAGAAGGTGCGACCGGTATTTCAAGAAACCGGCAGATTGGAGGGCATCGCGAGTGATTGGTTTGCCGCAGGATGCCAACACGATTGGTTTGCCGCAGGATGCCGACACGCAGATGAAAGGATGAAGAATTATGGATAACAATGCAAGGGATAAATATAGCGATATGTTGCATATGCCTCACCCTGTCTCAAAAAAGCATCCGCCGATGGCGCCGGAGAATCGCGCTGCACAATTTGCGCCGTTTGCGGCAGTAGTGGGACATGAGGATGCAATTGATGAGACGGCGCGACTGACTGAGGACAGAATCTGGCTGGATGACGGTCTTACGAATAAAATCAATGCAATTTTACAACAGGTGAAAGAACAACCGAAGGATACGTTAAAAGTACGTATCCGGTATTTCCTTCCGGATGACAAAAAAGAAGGCGGTTCCTATCCGGAATGTACAGGAACCGTCCGCAAAATTGACGAATATAAAAGTAAGATAATTATGTCAGACAACACAGAGATTGTAATGGATAATATTGTCGATATGGAACGGATATAGGAAGCCTGTTTGTAACTACAGTTTAAGGAATCCATACCCGTTCCTGCATACACCGGCCCATTCCAATATTGCAGATAAAGAGGAGATTGTTCGAAGAACAGAGTCTCCTTTTTTTGCACCATAAGCGTGAAAGGCAACGTAGCCTTCTACCGTATCTAACGTAAGTCCGGGTTCGCCAAGCTTTGCCTTCATAGCATTTCCTTTTGGTGCTTTTCCACCGTTTTGGTTGAGAACTTCCATGACGCAGTCAAAAGCCTTCCAGGTAAGCACGCGGTTAGAAGGAAGGTTGGTGGCACAGATGCCATTTCCGTACTCCTCGTAATAAATCTGAAAATCCTGACCACGTGGCAGGGAAATGGTAGCGAGCCCGCCGGCCTCATTCAGTTTCTTTTTGATCTGGCGGAGAGCCTTGGATTCGTCCTGATAGAGTGGAAGCTTTGTCAGGATGATTTCTTTCACAGGGGAAACATTTTCCACGAGCAATCCAAGCTGCTCTTTAATAGAAGAAAGTCGTTTGCGGGCAGCGGGATAAGAAAGATGTAATTCCTGTTGCAGTTCTTTTAGATTGCCGTTGGATTTTAAAAAGGTTTCCACGAAATGCAAATCCTCTTCGTTAAGGTAAGAGAAAGGATTGGCTCTGAAAGTATTGGCTAGCTCCAACCCACAGTGAGAGCAGGAAAGACGGGTGATGTGCAGTTGATTCTGACAGATGGGACAAGTGGATAATAAGTTTGCAGTAGGTTGTTTATTCATAAGGACCTCCAAAAATAAAAAAGATTATATAGGAACGGATTCGTATATATAGTGGTATAAAACACCGAAAAACACACAAAAATCATAAGGAAAATTAGCAAAAATGTTTTCTATATAATATAGTATAACGTTTTATGTTGATTAAAACAATATAGTAGATAATAAAATAAACTACTAAGTTGATAAAAGTAAAAAATAAAACAAATAATGAATAAATTTAAAAATATCACAGGTCACCAACATCTAGTAAATACGCGGTTTAACGTAATGAAGAAACAAAGAAATTAGTAGTTGACATGTTGAAATGCCTATGATAAGATAAACGATGCTATAAATTGGTGTTCTGCGCTATTTCTGTGATTTTCACGTGTTTTAGCACAGTACGATCACATAGTAAATATCAAATTAAGGGGTGAAAATATCAATGGATAAGAACAGGATTCGACCAATTAAAGTTGGTAATAGTGTAAGAATGAGTTACTCCAAGCAAAAAGATGCTTTAGAGATGCCGAACCTGATTGAGGTTCAGACAGCTTCTTACAAATGGTTCCTGGAGGAAGGTCTTAATGAAGTATTTAGAGACATTTCTCCAATCGAAGATTACAGTGAAAATCTTAGCTTAGAATTCGTAAGCTTTGTTCTCTGTGAGGAAGATAAGAAATATACAATTGATAAGTGTAAGGAAAGAGATGCAACATATGCAGCTCCGCTGAAAGTAAAAGTGCGCTTACACAATAAGGTGACAGATGAATTTCAGGACCATGAAATTTTCATGGGTGACCTGCCACTGATGACCAAAACAGGAACCTTTATTATCAATGGTGCAGAGCGTGTTATCGTAAGCCAGTTGGTTCGTTCGCCTGGTATCTATTATGATATTGCACATGATAAGATTGGTAAGGAATTGTATTCTTCACAGGTAATCCCTAACCGTGGAGCCTGGTTAGAGTATGAGACTGATTCCAACGATATATTCTACGTTCGTGTAGACCGTAACCGTAAAGTACCGATTACGGTTCTGATTCGTGCGCTTGATCACAGTGTATATGATTTCAATGTAGATCCGAACAAAGGATGGAACATTGAAGAAGATATCCACTGCGCAACCAACACACAGATTCTTGAACTGTTCGGTGAAGAAGTTAAATTACAGGCAAGTATGGAAAAAGACGTTTCTGAAGGATATCAGGATGGTCTTTTAGAGTTATACAAAAAACTCCGTCCGGGTGAGCCGCTTTCTGTAGATAGTGCGGAAAGTCTTGTAAGAAGTATGTTCTTTGATGCAAGACGTTACGACCTTGCCAAAGTAGGACGTTACAAATTTAATAAGAAGCTTGCATTCAAGAGCCGCATTGCAGGATTTAAAGCAGCAGAAGATGTTGTAGATCCTGAGACCGGTGAAGTAGTAGTAGAAGCCGGTGAAGTATTCACGGAAGAATCTGCTACCAAAGCTCAGAATACCGGTATCCAGCATGTTTGGGTTCAGACAGAAGACCGCAAAGTTAAGATTTTAAGCAACCGCATGGTTGATATCAGAAACTTTGTAGACTACAGCGAGGAAGAATTAAAAGACCTCGGAATCACAGAAGATGTATATTACTTCGCATTAAAATATATTCTTGAGAACTTTGAAAGTGATGAAGAAAGAAAAGCTGCAATCAAGAGCAATGTTTCCAAGTTGATTCCAAAGCACATCACTTCCTGGGATATTCTTGCTTCCATTAACTACAATCTTCATATTGAGTATGGAATCGGAACCAAGGATGATATCGACCACTTAGGCAACAGAAGAATCCGTGCCGTAGGTGAGTTGCTTCAGAACCAGTACAGAATCGGTCTTTCCCGTATGGAACGTGTAGTACGTGAAAGAATGACAACACAGGAATTAGAAACAATTTCTCCACAGTCATTAATCAACATCAAACCGGTAACGGCAGCTGTAAAAGAGTTCTTTGGAAGTTCACAGTTGTCACAGTTTATGGATCAGAATAACCCACTGAGTGAGTTAACACATAAGAGACGTCTTTCTGCTCTTGGACCGGGTGGTTTATCAAGAGATAGAGCCGGATTCGAGGTTCGAGACGTTCACTATACACATTACGGAAGAATGTGTCCGATTGAGACGCCTGAAGGTCCTAACATCGGTTTGATTAACTCTCTTGCTTCCTATGCAAGAATTAATGAATACGGATTTATTGAAGCTCCATACCGTAAAGTAGATAAGAGCGATCCTGAGAATCCAAGAGTAACAGATGAAGTAGTTTACCTTACTGCAGACGAGGAAGATCGTTACGTAGTAGCACAGGCGAACGAAACATTAGATGAGAACGGATATTTCACCCACGCTAATGTATCCGGTCGTTATAGAGAAGAAACCTCAGAATTTGAAAAACGTAAAATCGATCTGATGGACGTATCACCTAAGATGGTATTCTCAGTGGCAACAGCCATGATTCCATTCCTTCAGAACGATGACGCGAACCGTGCGCTGATGGGATCCAACATGCAGCGTCAGGCTGTACCGCTTATGATTACAGAGGCTCCTGTTGTAGGAACCGGTATGGAATGTAAAGCCGCAGTAGACTCCGGTAACTGTGTAACAGCAGAGGAGAACGGAATTGTAGAAGTTTCCGCTTCTGACAGAATCGTAATCAAGACAGAAGATGGTGTTCGCAAAGAATACAAGCTTGAGAAATTTGCCCGCAGCAACCAGGGTAACTGTATGAATCAGAAACCGGTTGTTTCCAAAGGCGATAAGATTGAAAAAGGACAGGTTATCGCAGACGGACCTTCTGTAGCCGGTGGAGAAATCGCACTCGGTAAGAACCCGCTTATCGGATTCATGACCTGGGAAGGTTACAACTACGAGGATGCTGTACTTTTAAGTGAAAGATTAGTAAAAGAAGATGTTTACACATCAATCCATATTAACGAGTATGAAACCGAAGCGAGAGAAACCAAACTCGGACCGGAAGAAATTACAAGAGATGTTCCGGGTGTTGGTGACGATGCACTCAAAGATCTGGACGAAAGAGGTATTATTCGTGTAGGTGCAGAGGTTCGTGCCGGTGACATTTTAGTAGGTAAAGTTACACCTAAGGGTGAAACAGAACTTACGGCAGAAGAAAGACTGCTTCGTGCAATCTTTGGAGAAAAAGCCAGAGAAGTTAGAGATACCTCTCTTCGTGTACCACATGGAGAATTTGGTATCGTAATCGATACAAAAGTATTTACAAGAGAAAATGGAGATGAGCTTCCACCGGGAGTAAACCAGAGCGTACGTATCTACATTGTACAGAAACGTAAGATCCAGGTAGGAGATAAGATGGCTGGTCGTCACGGTAACAAGGGTGTAGTTTCCCGCGTATTACCTGTTGAAGATATGCCATTCCTTCCAAACGGACGTCCGCTTGATATCGTGTTGAACCCACTTGGTGTACCATCACGTATGAACATCGGACAGGTATTGGAGATTCACCTTTCTCTTGCGGCAAAAGTACTCGGATTTAACGTATCTACACCGGTATTTGACGGTGCAAACGAGGAAGACATTCAGGATACTCTTGAGATGGCAAATGACTATGCAAATACATCTATCGAAGAGTTTGAAGAAAAATACAAAGACATTTTAGACCCTGAAGTTATGCAGTATCTGATTGATAATCAGGAGCATAAGAAAGAATGGGAAGGTGTACCAATCGACAGAGACGGTAAGGTTCGTCTGAGAGATGGTAGAACAGGAGAATATTTCGATGGTCGTGTAACAATCGGTTTCATGCACTATCTGAAACTTCACCACCTGGTTGATGATAAGATCCATGCACGTTCTACCGGTCCGTACTCCTTAGTAACGCAGCAGCCTCTGGGTGGTAAAGCTCAGTTCGGTGGACAGCGTTTCGGAGAAATGGAGGTTTGGGCACTGGAAGCATACGGTGCAGCATACACCTTACAGGAAATTCTTACTGTCAAATCTGACGACGTTGTTGGTCGTGTTAAGACATATGAAGCAATCATCAAGGGTGAAAACATTGAAGAGCCTGGTATTCCGGAATCCTTCAAGGTATTACTCAAAGAGTTGCAGTCCTTAGCATTGGATGTAACCGTTCTCGATGAAAATGGAGCAGAAGTATCCATGACAGAGAGTATTGACTATGGCGACGAAGAAGTTACAGAATTGATCGACGATAAGAAGAAATTTGGATACGGAGAAGAATCTTTCGAACAGGTTGGCGGATTCCGCGAAACCGATCTGGAGAATCTGGACGACAACCTGGTATTTAACCAGGAAGCATTCGATCAGATTGATGCCGGTGTAGAGAAAGATGACGAATTTGAAGAATAGAAGGGAGCGTCAGAGATGTCGGAAATGTTAAATGGAAATGATGAGTTAAAACTCACATATGATTCAATTAAAATCAGACTTGCCTCTCCTGAAAAGATCAGAGAATGGTCCAAAGGTGAGGTAAAAAAGCCTGAGACAATTAACTATAGAACATTAAAACCCGAAAAAGAAGGCCTTTTCTGTGAGAAAATCTTTGGACCACAGAAAGACTGGGAATGCCATTGTGGAAAGTACAAGAAAATCCGCTATAAGGGCGTTGTCTGCGACCGTTGTGGTGTAGAAGTAACCAAAGCAAGCGTACGTCGTGAAAGAATGGGACATATCGAACTCTCAGCTCCTGTTTCACACATTTGGTACTTCAAAGGTATTCCAAGTCGCATGGGATTAATCCTTGATTTATCTCCAAAGACACTGGAAAAAGTACTTTATTTCGCAAACTACATCGTATTGGATCCGGGTACAACAACACTTTCTTTCAAACAGGTTTTGACCGAGAAAGAGTATCAGGATGCAAGAGAAGAATTCGGTGATGAATTCCGTGTAGGGATGGGTGCAGAATCCATCAAGGAATTGTTAGAAAAAGTGGATCTTGAAAAAGAATCCGAAGAATTAAAAGCAGAGCTCAAAACTTCTACAGGACAGAAGAGAGCAAGAATTATAAAGAGATTGGAAGTTGTGGAAGCATTCCGTGAGTCCGGCAACAAACCGGAATGGATGATTCTTACTTCAATCCCGGTAATCCCACCGGATATTCGTCCGATGGTTCAGTTGGATGGTGGGCGTTTTGCAACATCCGACATGAACGATTTATACCGTCGTATCATTAACCGTAACAATCGTCTGAGAAGACTGATTGAGTTAAGTGCACCGGAAATTATCGTTCGTAATGAAAAGAGAATGCTTCAGGAAGCAGTAGATGCGTTGATTGACAACGGTAGAAGAGGAAGACCGGTTACAGGACCTGGTAACAGAGCGTTAAAATCCCTTTCTGATATGTTGAAAGGTAAACAGGGACGTTTCCGTCAGAACCTCTTAGGTAAGCGTGTTGACTACTCCGGACGTTCCGTTATCGTAGTAGGACCTGAACTTAAAATTTATCAGTGTGGTCTTCCAAAAGAGATGGCAATCGAGTTGTTCAAACCTTTCGTAATGAAAGAACTGGTTGCAAACGGAACTGCACATAACATCAAATCAGCTAAGAAAATGGTTGAAAGATTACAGCCGGAAGTATGGGATGTCTTAGAAGATGTTATCAAAGAGCATCCGGTTATGTTAAACCGTGCCCCTACACTTCATAGACTTGGTATTCAGGCATTCGAGCCAACGCTTGTAGAAGGTAAGGCAATCAAATTACATCCATTGGTATGTACAGCGTTCAACGCCGACTTCGACGGTGACCAGATGGCAGTACATCTTCCATTGTCCGTAGAAGCACAGGCAGAATGTAGATTCCTTTTGCTTTCACCAAACAACTTACTGAAACCGTCTGATGGTGGTCCGGTAGCCGTTCCTTCACAGGATATGGTACTTGGTATTTACTATCTGACGATGCATAAAAAAGCAGACTACACAGGAGACCCTGAAAAAGAGGCACTGGTAGTTGCTGACTTTGATAGTGAAGAAGAAGTAAAAGAAGCATTTGAAAAATATCAGGCTGCCAAACTTGCACTTATTGCAAAGAACAAAGGTAAAGCGTTAGAAGATATTGATACTTCCAAACTGCCACAGCCTGCAATGGAGACAGACACGGTTGTTCGTGTAAATGTAGATAAAGAGCGTAACCGTATCGTTATTTGTACCGTTCAGGATATTTACGGACATTACTTTGACAGCGAGAATAAAGCACTTCTCGCATATGAGAATGGTGCAATCTCCTTACATCAGAAGATTTTTGTAAAACGCAAAGGCGTATTTGAAGGAAAAGAAATCAGCGATGTTGTAGAAGGAACTTTGGGACGTTTCATTTTCAATGAAATTATTCCTCAGGATTTGAATTTCGTAGACAGAAGCAAACGCGAGAATGCGTTACTTCCGGAAGTGGATTTCCACGTAGGAAAGAAAGGTCTGAAGCAGATCCTTGAAAAATGTATTAAGTTACATGGTGCAACCAGAACTGCTGAGACACTCGATAATATCAAAGCTTTGGGATACAAGTATTCTACAAGAGCGGCAATGACAGTTTCTATTTCCGATATGACAGTACCTGCTGAAAAAGCGCAGATTCTGCAGGAAGCAGAGAACACAGTTGCTAAGATTGCAAGAGATCATCGCCGTGGTCTTAGTACAGAAGAAGAGCGCTACAGTGCAGTTATCGATACATGGAAGAATGCCGATGACGAATTAACACATGCGCTGTTAGACGGACTTGATAAATATAACAACATCTTCATGATGGCGGATTCCGGAGCCCGTGGTTCTGACAAACAGATCAAACAGCTTGCCGGTATGCGTGGTTTGATGGCTGATACAACAGGTAAGGCAATCGAACTTCCTATTAAGTCAAACTTCCGTGAAGGTCTTGACGTACTGGAGTACTTCATTTCCGCACATGGTGCTCGTAAAGGTCTTTCCGATACAGCGCTTCGTACAGCCGATTCCGGATACCTGACACGTCGTCTGGTAGACGTATCACAGGATTTGATCATTCGTGAACAGGATTGTTGTGAAGGAAAAGATGAGATTCCTGGAATGTGGATCAGTGCTTTCAAAGACGGAAAAGAAGAAATCGAATCATTGGAAGAACGTATTACAGGTAGATATTCTTGTGAAACAATCTACGATGATAATGGAGAAATGATCGTAAAACGTAATCACATGATTACACCACAGCGTGCAGAAAGAATCGTTAAAACCAAAGCGATTATGGAAGCAGGCGATAAAGCGAAAGTTAAGATCCGTACAATATTAAATTGTCGTTGTCACATTGGTATCTGTGCAAAATGTTACGGTGCCAACATGGCAACCGGTAGTGCCGTACAGGTAGGTGAAGCAGTTGGTATTATCGCTGCACAGTCTATCGGTGAACCGGGTACACAGCTTACCATGCGTACATTCCATACCGGTGGTGTGGCCGGCGGAGATATTACACAGGGTCTTCCTCGTGTCGAAGAGTTATTTGAAGCAAGAAAACCTAAGGGACTTGCTATTATTACAGAGTTTGGTGGAAAAGTAACAATCAGCGATGCAAAAGCAAAACGTGAAATCATCGTAACAAACGATGAAACCGGAGAAAGCAAAGCATATTTGATTCCTTACGGATCACGTATTAAAGTTATCGACGGTCAGGAGCTTGAAGCCGGAGACGAACTCACAGAAGGTAGTGTTAACCCACATGACATCCTTAAGATTAAGGGCGTTCGTGCGGTACAGGATTATATGCTTCGTGAGGTTCAGAGAGTTTACCGTCTCCAGGGTGTAGAAATCAACGATAAGCATATCGAAGTTATTGTTCGTCAGATGCTTAAGAAGATTCGCATCGAGGATAATGGAGATTCCAACTTCTTACCGGGAACCATGGTTGACATTCTTGAGTACGAAGATGAAATCGAAAAACTCAAAGCAGAAGGCAAAGAGCCACCAGAAGGCAAACAGGTTATGCTTGGTATTACCAAAGCTTCCCTTGCAACCAACTCTTTCCTTTCCGCAGCATCTTTCCAGGAGACTACAAAAGTCCTTACAGATGCAGCAATCAAGGGTAAAGTCGATCCATTGATTGGTTTGAAGGAGAATGTAATTCTTGGTAAACTGATTCCTGCCGGAACCGGTATGAAACGTTATAGAAATGTAACTTTGAATACGGATGTCGTAAACGAAATCCAATACGAAGGCAGTGAAGAAGAGAATAAAGAGGATGAATTAGTCCTTGCGGATGATACAGAGATTATCGCAGAAGAAACTACAGAAGTAGTGGAAGATGAAATCTTAGAATAATGATAGCTTTGTTGGAGCACGGCTCTGGCGAAGGAATGACAACAGCGCCTTGTACCTGCATTTTTTGCAGTGACAGGGCGCTGTTTGCGTAAGTGTCATTCATTTCAGAAAAAACGCCTGTTTGCTGCGTAAAAAAATAGGTGATAGACTTGACAGATGAAAAATAGGGTGCTACAATCAAAAAGCACGCGTTTAGATTAGAGTAGTGTCTCTGGGTCCAAATGCGCGTAGAAACAATCAATTTACATGCAGGAGGTGAAAATTAATGCCAACTTTTAACCAATTAGTAAGAAAAGGAAGAAAGACAGTTGAGAAGAAATCAACATCCCCAGCTCTTTTAAAGGGATACAACTCACTCAACAAGAAAGCTACTGATACAGCTTCACCACAGAAGAGAGGTGTTTGTACAGCAGTTAGAACAGCAACTCCTAAGAAGCCTAACTCAGCTCTTAGAAAAATTGCCAGAGTTCGTCTTTCTAATGGTATCGAAGTAACAAGTTACATCCCAGGTGAGGGACATAACTTACAGGAGCATAGCGTTGTTCTGATCAGAGGTGGAAGAGTAAAGGATTTACCTGGTACTCGTTATCACATCATCAGAGGTACACTTGATACAGCTGGTGTAGCGAACAGAAAACAGGCTCGTTCCAAATATGGTGCCAAGAAACCAAAAAAATAAAGCATAATGAATGCTTGAATCACTAATTAATGAAAGTGCCGGATTAATTTTTACTTTATATATAGAAATATTTTAGAGAAAGATTTGTGCGGACACGAACACTAATTTTGTGAGTACCGATGAATTAATGAACAGTATTTTTGATAATGCTGTAACTATGTTAAGGAGGGAAGTAACGTGCCACGTAAAGGACATATTCAGAAAAGAGACGTTTTACCAGATCCATTATATAATAGCAAGCTCGTTACAAAGCTGATCAACAATATTATGTTGGATGGTAAAAAAGGTGTTGCTCAGAAAATCGTATACGGCGCATTTGAAAAAGTAGCTGAGACTACCGGAAAAGGTGCTGTAGAATCATTTGAAGATGCTATGAATAACGTTATGCCTGTACTTGAAGTAAAGGCTAGACGTATCGGTGGAGCAACATATCAGGTACCTATCGAGGTTAGACCTGATAGAAGACAGGCTTTAGCTCTTCGTTGGATTACTCTTTACTCTCGTAACAGAGGCGAGAAGACAATGGAAGAGAGACTTGCCAATGAAATCTTGGATGCAATCAACAACACTGGTGCTTCTGTAAAGAAGAAAGAAGATATGCACAAGATGGCAGAGGCAAACAAGGCATTCGCTCATTACAGATGGTAATGAATACTTGGATGAAACTTTGTTTGTTGTAATTTATGTTTAGATTAAAATAAGGAGGAAATATCCTTGGCTGGAAGAGAATACCCATTAGAGAGAACCAGAAATATCGGAATCATGGCTCATATCGATGCAGGTAAAACTACATTAACAGAGCGTATCCTTTATTATACTGGTGTAAACTATAAAATTGGTGATACTCATGAAGGTACTGCTACCATGGACTGGATGGAGCAGGAGCAGGAAAGAGGTATCACAATCACATCTGCTGCTACAACATGTCATTGGACATTACAGCAGGAAAACAAGGTTAAACCGGGTGCTTTAGAGCATCGTATCAACATCATTGATACTCCGGGACACGTAGACTTTACTGTAGAAGTAGAGCGTTCTCTTCGTGTACTTGACGGTGCTGTAGGTGTGTTCTGTGCTAAAGGTGGTGTAGAACCACAGTCTGAGAACGTTTGGCGTCAGGCTGACACTTACAACGTACCTAGAATGGCATTCATCAACAAGATGGATATCTTAGGTGCTAACTTCTATGGTGCAGTAGAGCAGATCAAAACAAGATTAGGTAAAAATGCAATTTGTCTTCAGCTTCCAATCGGAAAAGAAGATGAATTCAAAGGAATCATCGATCTGTTCGAAATGCAGGCATACATCTACAATGATGAAAAAGGTGAAGATATCTCTATTACCGAGATTCCTGATGATATGAAGGAACAGGCAGAAGAGTATCATACCGAATTAGTAGAAAAAATCTGCGAATTAGATGACGATTTAATGATGGAATATCTGGAAGGTGATGAACCATCCGTAGACGCATTAAAAGCAGTATTGAGAAAAGCAACATGTGAATGTACAGCCGTTCCTGTATGCTGTGGTACAGCATATCGTAACAAAGGTGTTCAGAAACTTCTGGATGCTGTTATCGAATTCATGCCGGCTCCAACAGATATCCCTGATATCGAAGGTGTTGACGAAGACGGAAACCCAGTTGTAAGACATTCTTCCGATGAAGAGCCATTCTCAGCTTTAGCATTCAAGATTATGGCTGACCCATTCGTAGGAAAACTTGCATTCTTCCGTGTATATTCAGGAACAATGAATTCCGGTTCTTACGTTTTAAATGCAACTAAGAACAAAAAAGAGCGTGTTGGACGTATCCTTCAGATGCATGCTAACTCAAGACAGGAACTTGATAAGGTATATTCCGGAGATATCGCAGCTGCAGTAGGATTTAAATTCACTGCAACAGGTGATACAATCTGTGATGAACAGCATCCGGTTATCTTAGAGTCTATGGAATTCCCAGAGCCAGTTATCGAGCTTGCTATCGAGCCTAAGACAAAAGCTAGTCAGGGCAAGATGGGTGAAGCATTGGCTAAACTTGCAGAAGAGGATCCTACATTCCGTGCTCATACAGACCATGAAACAGGTCAGACAATCATCGCCGGAATGGGAGAACTTCATCTTGAAATCATCGTAGACAGACTTCTTCGTGAGTTCAAGGTAGAAGCTAACGTAGGTGCTCCTCAGGTAGCATACAAAGAGACATTTACAAAACCTGTAGATGTTGAATACAAATACGCAAAACAGTCAGGTGGACGTGGACAGTACGGACATTGTAAGGTTAAATTCGAGCCTATGGATGCCAACGGAGAAGAATTATTCAAATTCGAATCTACTGTTGTCGGTGGTGCTATTCCAAAAGAATACATCCCAGCAGTTGGTGAAGGTATCGAAGAAGCTGCTAAGGCAGGTATCCTTGGAGGATTCCCTGTACTTGGTATCCATGCAAATGTATATGATGGATCATATCATGAAGTTGACTCTTCTGAAATGGCATTCCACATTGCAGGTTCTATGTGTTTCAAAGAAGCTATGGCAAAAGCAGCTCCTGTATTATTAGAGCCAATCATGAAGGTTGAAGTAACAATGCCTGAAGAGTACATGGGTGACGTTATTGGTGACATTAACTCACGTCGTGGACGTATCGAAGGTATGGATGATTTGGGCGGTGGAAAGATCGTTAGAGGTTATGTTCCACTTGCTGAAATGTTCGGTTACTCTACAGATCTTCGTTCCAGAACACAGGGACGTGGTAACTACTCAATGTTCTTTGAGAAATATGAGCCGGTTCCAAAGTCTGTTCAGGAGAAAATTCTTGCAAACCAGAATAAATAATGCTTGAAAAATATTACACTTTGAAATATAATCAAGCATATACGGTGCATTATGCACTCAACGAAAATAAAAATAATAAAATCCAAAAAGGTATATTTTTAAGGAGGACGTAACAAATGGCTAAGGAAAAATTTAACAGATCAAAACCACATTGTAATATTGGTACCATCGGACACGTTGACCATGGTAAAACAACTTTAACAGCTGCTATCACAAAAACTCTTTCTGAAAGAGTAGCAGGTAACGCAGCAGTTGATTTCGAGAACATCGATAAAGCTCCAGAAGAAAGAGAACGTGGAATCACAATCTCTACTGCTCACGTTGAGTACGAAACAGAAAAGAGACATTACGCACACGTTGACTGCCCGGGACATGCTGACTACGTTAAAAACATGATCACTGGTGCTGCTCAGATGGACGGAGCTATCCTTGTTGTAGCTGCTACTGACGGTGTTATGGCTCAGACTAAAGAGCACATCTTACTTTCTCGTCAGGTAGGTGTACCTTACATCGTAGTATTCATGAACAAATGTGACATGGTTGATGACGAAGAGTTACTTGACCTTGTAGAAATGGAAATCACAGAACAGTTAGAAGAATATGAATTCGAAGGATGCCCAATCATCAGAGGATCAGCTCTTAAAGCTCTTGAAGATCCAAACGGAGAATGGGGAGACAAGATCATGGAACTTATGTCTACAGTAGACGAGTTCATTCCAGATCCACAGCGTGCAACAGATCAGCCATTCTTAATGCCTATCGAAGATATCTTCACAATCACAGGTCGTGGAACAGTTGCTACTGGTAGAGTAGAGCGTGGTGTTCTTAACCTCAATGACGAAGTTGAAATCGTTGGTATCAAAGAAGAAGTTAAGAAAACTGTTGTAACTGGTATCGAAATGTTCCGTAAACTCCTTGATGAAGCTCAGGCTGGTGATAACATCGGTGCACTTCTTCGTGGTATTCAGAGAACAGAAATCGAAAGAGGACAGGTTCTTGCTAAACCAGGTACTGTAACATGCCATACTAAATTTACAGCACAGGTTTACGTATTAACAAAAGACGAAGGTGGACGTCATACTCCATTCTTCAACAACTACAGACCACAGTTCTACTTCAGAACAACTGACGTAACTGGTGTTTGTAACTTACCTGCAGGTACAGAAATGTGCATGCCTGGTGACAACGTAGAAATGACAATCGAACTGATTCACCCAATCGCTATGGAGCAGGGTCTTACATTCGCTATTCGTGAAGGTGGACGTACAGTAGGATCAGGACGTGTTGCTACAATCATCGAGTAATTAAATACTTTTTGAGTATCAATTGACTTAATTGGCTCAGCCCTTTGTTTACAAGGGGCTGAGCCTTTTATGTGCGTCCGGCAAAGTCGACGTACGGACTTAAGTCATCTTCGTGGACTTGCTGTGGGCTTATTTTATCCTTTGGACTTACGACTTTGAACCTTGCGCAATGCGGTTTTGATTCTTCCGATGCTTCTGACGGGGCATTTACTTCGGATGTTGCCATGTCCTTTTGGTGCTGGTTCTGCATCATGTCCACCTCTTCTTGATGCTTGTTCGGATACAGGTGGGAATAGGTGCTTAAGGTGGTCTGCGCCTTTTCGTGTCCTAAGCGTTCCGATATGAGCAGTGGTGCACAGCCCAAGTTGATAAGATA
>JAILCP010000077.1 GCA_024680055.1 Lachnospiraceae bacterium
CTTTGAGAACTGTCAGGAAGCTCATCAATGAGCTTTTCCACAATATGTTTTTTCAGATAAATATCAAAGCAAAGCTCGCATAAAAATGCAAACTTCTGTAAATATGCCTGTTCCTTGGGTGAAACATGAGAAAATGTTTCAGTGCTTTGGTTATATTTGGTGGTAATATCTTCTTTTAACTGACCCATAAGTTCAGGTTCCATGGAAAAAACCTCATCGTAAATATCACGCATGGTGAAGTTTTTACTGTCAAAGTATTTCTCCTGAATTGGCACCAAAACCTTTTGAATATCGGTTATGGAAAGGATATTTTTAAAATAGTAGATAAAAATCAGGGTTAACATATGCTCTGTGGAATACTGCTTGCGCTCAGGCGGCGGAAGCACGTGATTCTTGGCATAGTTGTTAATCATGGTCTTTGTCAGCACTTTATCATCGGCATAGCGCTTGGTGTTCTTTAATTGCTGTTCCATAAATGTGGTTAACTGGTCCATATAAAGGTCAATGTTTGGAAAATCCGCAGATTCAATATGACCGATGGAGTCCAGTTCCTGTAGGATGTTATTTAAAAAATCTTTGTCATCTAGTTTCATAGTGTCACCTTTTATCCTATCTAAACATATGTATTATATAGTATTCAAAACTACATGACAAGAGTTTTTTGAGCAAATGTTTGTTCGATAAAAGCGTTGTGAAATGCCCTAAAATATGGTAAAGTGTAGAGGCAATAAGACATGAAAAAGGAGAAATTATGATTTCCACACAGATGTTGAATAAAGAACAGCAGGAAGGTGTTTTAACAACAGAGGGACCGGTTTTGATTCTTGCAGGTGCAGGATCCGGTAAGACAAGGGTGTTAACCAATCGAACTGCTTATCTTATAGATGAAAAGGGCGTCAGTCCATATAATATATTGGCAATTACCTTTACCAACAAGGCGGCGGCAGAGATGAAGAGCCGTATCAATGAAATTGTTGGTTTTGGTTCGGATGGAGTATGGGTTTCCACATTCCATTCCTGTTGTGTTCGTATTTTGCGCAGATACGTGGACCGTATGGGCTATGATACAGCTTTTACCATATATGATACAGATGATCAGAAATCGCTGATGAAGGACATTTGCAAACGTCTTGAAATCGATACCAAGATGTATAAGGAGAAGATGTTTTTAAATGCCATTTCCGCTGCGAAGAATGAGCTGATTGATCCAAGTGATTTTTTGGCCAGAGCGGAGGGGGATTTTAAACAATTAAAGATTGCCACTGTATACGCAGAGTACCAGAAGCAGCTTTTGAAGAATAACGCCATGGATTTTGACGATTTGATTATGAAGACGGTGGAATTGCTCTCTGTGGATAATGAAGTGAGAGAGTACTATCAGGAACGTTTTCATTACATTATGGTGGATGAGTATCAGGATACCAACCGCGCGCAGTTTATGTTGATTAAGCTTTTGGCAGGTAAGTATAAGAATCTTTGCGTGGTGGGTGATGATGATCAGTCCATTTATAAATTCCGAGGTGCGGATATTTCCAATATTTTGGATTTTGAATCCATATATCCCAACGCCAAGGTAATTAAGCTGGAACAAAACTATCGTTCCACTCAGAACATTTTGGATGCGGCCAACCAGGTCATCGCCAACAATCGGGGACGTAAGCCCAAGGCATTATGGACGGAAAAGGAAGCGGGAGATCGGATTGTGTTTGAACAATTTGAGTCGGCCTCAGAGGAAGCATATTTTATTGCCAACGACATTAAGAAATCGGTAAAACAGGCAGAGTGCAATTACAACGATTGTGCCGTATTATACCGTACTAATGCTCAGTCCCGTTTGCTGGAGGAGCGTTTTGTGGCCAACAACATTCCTTACAAACTGGTGGGCGGGGTGAATTTCTATGCCCGAAAGGAAATTAAGGATATTTTAGCCTATTTAAAGACCATTGATAACGGAAAAGACGACATTGCCGTTACCAGAATTTTAAATGTGCCAAGACGTGGAATCGGTATGACTTCTCAAAATAAGGTGATGGATTATGCCTATAACAAAGGCATCAGCTTTTACGATGCCTTGAAGGAAGGAGATCGTGTTCCCGGACTTTCCAGGGCAGTTGGTAAGATTCGTCCATTTGTGGATTTGATTGAAAACTGCAGGGATATGCTGTTTCACAACAGTCCTGTTAAGGTTTTGGAATATTTAATTAAAGAGACCGGATACGTGGAAGAACTGGAAGCGGAAGGAACGGATGAAGCAAAGGCCAGAATTGAAAACATTGACGAATTAATTACCAAAATGGTGGATTATGAGCAAAGAGCAGACGAGCCAACCTTAGGAGAATTTCTGGAAGAAGTGGCTTTGGTGGCCGACATTGACAGTTACGACGAGGATGGCGACTATGTGGTTTTAATGACCCTTCATGGTGCCAAAGGATTGGAGTTTCCAAGGGTTTACATGTCCGGAATGGAAGATGGCATTTTTCCATCGTACATGTGCATTACAGCAGACGATCCGGATGAATTGGAAGAGGAACGTCGACTTTGCTATGTGGGAATTACAAGGGCCAAGAGCCATTTGACCATGACTGCGGCAAGAACCAGAATGATCCGCGGAGAAACCCAGTACAATGCGGTATCCCGTTTTGTAAAAGAGATTCCAAAAGAACTTTTAAAGGGTTATGTGAAAAAGAATTCCACAGACAATATGCCCCGCAGCGATACCTTTAGAAAGGCGAAGCAGGCCTTTAAATCCAAACCTTTTTCAGCGACGCCAATGCAGACTTACAACAATATGCAACGACAGGGAATTGTGCTTGATTATAAGGAAGGGGACAGAGTTTCTCACATCAAATTTGGCGAAGGAACGGTACAGAAAATTGTTCAGGGCGGTCGTGATTTTGAGGTTACCGTGGATTTTGACCAGGTTGGTGTAAAAAAGATGTTTGCAATGTTTGCGAAATTGAAAAAAGTATAAAAATTTATGAAAGTGTATATGTGATTTTCGGATTATATGTTATAATTGTGACATGAATTTATAGAAAAGGAGCGGGTACTATGAATACAAAGAAATTGGAAGAACTGCTGAATTCAACAGCTATCACAGAATTATTACACAAAGAAGAAAAGAAACAGAAAAAGAAAAAGACCGTTGTATGGGTACTTGCTATTGTAGGTGCTGTTACAGCGATTGCAGGTATTGCTTATGCCGTTTATCGTTTCTTTGCGCCGGATTATCTTGATGATTTTGAAGATGAGTTCGAAGATGATTTTGATGATGAATTTTTTGAAGATGATGATATCGAAGTAGATGACAGCGATTACGCTGAAGATGATGAGGTATAATCATTAGAAACAGGAAATTAGAGAGAATGAGGACTCGCAGAACGCTGCGAGTCCTTTTTATAGGAGTATGAAATGAAAAAAGGACAAGTTGTAGAGGGAAATGTGTATCGTATTGATTTCCCAAATAAGGGAAGAGTTTTGGTAGACGGTGAGGACGTTATTGTAAAAAATGTTTTAGAAGGACAAAAGGTTTCCCTTCAAATTACCAAGAAACGAAAAGGAAAGGCTGAGGGGCGCCTTTTGGAAGTGCTTGAAAAGGGAACTTATGAGCTGGATGTGCCATACTGTGAACATTTTGGAGAATGCGGTGGATGTACATACCAAAACATGGCCTACGAACAGCAGCTTGATCTAAAAGAACGTCAGGTCAAAGCCTTGATGGAAGAAGTGCTGGAGAACAATCTTGAGGAGGTGTGGGAAGGAATTCATCCGAGCCCGTTGCAGTTTGAATACCGCAATAAAATGGAATATTCTTTCGGTGATGCCTATAAGGACGGTCCGCTGGCGCTTGGAATGCACAAGCGGGGAAGTTTTTATGATATTGCCTGCGTGGAGCACTGTAAAATCACAGAACCGGATTTTGGCAAAATAGTAAAAGCCACAGAAAGCTTTTTTGAAAACCTTCATGCCAGCTTTTTCCATAAAATGCGTCATACCGGATATTTACGTCATTTACTGGTTCGAAAAGCGAAAAGAACCGGAGAAATTCTTATAGATTTAGTGACTACAACACAGGTGGATGCATCCGTTTTGGAGGTATATGAATCGGAAGAGAAGATGCTTTTATCCTACGCAGATGCCATTGGTGCATTGGATTTGGACGGGAAACCGGTAGGTATTTTACATACGAAAAATGACAACTTGGCAGATACCATTAAGGATGAGGGTACCGATATTTTATACGGTCAGGATTATTTTTACGAAGAACTTCTGGGTCTGAAATTCAAAATTTCACCGTTCTCCTTTTTCCAGACCAACTCTCTTGGTGCGGAAGAACTGTACAAAACTGCCAGAGATTACATCGGTGGCATGGAAAAAGACAACGTGGTATTTGACTTATATTCCGGAACCGGTACCATTGCCCAGATGCTAAGTCCTGTTGCAAAAAAAGTTATCGGAGTGGAGATTGTGGAAGAGGCGGTGGAAGCTGCCAAAGTGAACGCTACACTGAATCAGCTGGACAACTGTGAGTTTATTGCAGGTGATGTTTTAAAGGTTCTTGATGACATTCAGGAGAAACCGGATTTTATCGTCATCGACCCGCCTCGAGACGGCGTGCATCCCAAGGCCTTGGAAAAAATCATTGCCTATGGCGTTGATAAAATGGTGTACATCAGCTGCAAACCAACCTCCCTTGCCAGAGACCTTGTCACTTTACAGGGCCGAGGATATAAGGTAGAGAAAATGTGCTGCGTGGACATGTTCCCGGGAACTGTGCATGTGGAGACGGTTGTTCTGCTGTCAAGAAAACAAGGTCAAGGCACGGGAAAAGGCTTGAAATAAGGGCTTTTGCGGGTTTATGTCTTTAGTGGGGGCATAGATATGTTTCCACAAAGCGAGAGTGCAAAAATAAGGAAATTCGCTGCTGTAACT
>JAILCP010000081.1 GCA_024680055.1 Lachnospiraceae bacterium
ATCCCAGACCGCCTCCAAAGTAAAGCTCCGGAGGCGGTCCAGCAAATCAAACTGCCAGAGCGCCTCCAAGTACAAGCCCCGGAGGCGTTCCAGCACAACAAAACCTCAGAGCGCCTCCAAGTTCAAGTTCCGGAGGCGGTCCAGCAAATAAAACTGCCAGAGCGCCTCCAAGTACAAGTTCCGGAGGCGGTCCAGCATATCAAAATCCCAGACCGCCTCCAAAGCTAAGCTCCGGAGGCGGTCTAGCACAACAAAATCTCAGACCGCCTCCAAAGCTAAGCCCCGGAGGCGTTCCAGCATAACAAAACCTCAGAGCGCCTCCGGGACCAAACAATCAGCATCAAAACAATCAGCATCAAAACAATCAGCATCAAAACAATCTACATCCAAGCAACCAACCCCAAACCACCCCACAAAAAAGGACCCGCATTGTCGTGGGCAACAGCTTTTTTTGGCGGTTACGCCAACTTGCTGTTGCCCATGGCAATGCGGGCCCTGTGAAATGCTAGATTGCAGTCAACAATCCGGATGATTTCAGTAATAAGATAAATAATAAAATCGGTGCAATGAATTTGATCATGACTTTGTAGATTCCTTCACGACCAAAGGTGCAGCCGCTCTTGGTGACTTCGTTAATAATAATGTCCGGTTTAATTACCCAGCCGATCATAAGACATTCGGAAATGGCAACGATTGGCATGAATAAGCTGTTGCTGATGTAGTCAAGTACATCAAGGATTTGACCAACTGCTCCGGTTGGAAGGGTCAGTTCAAAGTACAGCTTGTTGTATCCAAGGCATACGATGATACCTCCGATAAGAGCAATGAAACCTTCGATGTAGCAGGACTTTTGTCTGGACCATTTGAAGAAGTCCATAAGACTGGAAACAACTGCTTCAAGCACGGAAACAGCGCTGGTCAGTGCGGCAAAAAGTACCATGGCAAAGAATAAGCAGCCGATAATGTTGCCCATGAAGCCCATGGCTTTAAATACTTTTGGCAGGGAAACAAACATCAAACTAGGTCCGGAGGCAGCCATTCCTTCGCTACCCATAAAAGTGTATACCGCAGGAATAATCATAACACCTGCAAGGAATGCAACACCGGTATCAAAAATTTCAATCTGGTTAATGGATTTCATCAGGTTGGCATCATCTTTTACATAAGAACCATAGGCAATCATAATTCCCATGGCGATACTTAAACTGAAGAAGAGCTGTCCCATGGCGTCCATTAAAACGGTAAAGAACCCTTTTACGGTTAAGCCCTTGAAACTTGGGATCACGTAAACGGCAAGACCTTGTAAACCGGTTCTGACGGTGCCGTCAGCATCGGTATGAGAAATGGTTAAGGAGAATACAGAAATTCCCAAAACCAAAATGATCAATGCCGGCATAATAATCTTTGAAGACGATTCGATTCCTTTGTCAACGCCAAGGAATACAATAAAACATACCGCCACAAAGAAAATAAGGAATGTAATAATAGGTTCTACCTGGGCAGTGATGAATCCGGTAAAATAGCCGTCTTCCGCCGACTGCATACCGTGACCTGTTAAAAAGGCCCAGAAGTATTTTACAACCCATCCTCCGATGGCACAGTAATAAGGTAAAATCAAAAACGGTACCAGACACTGTAAAACACCAACGAAGTTAAAACCTTTGTGTAACTGATTGTACGCAGTTAAAGGACTTTGTTTGGTTTTTCGACCGATGGCCACCTCGGTGGTTAACAGGGTAAAACCGAAAGTCAGTGCTAATATAATGTAGATTACAAGAAATAATCCACCGCCATCTTTTGCTGCCAGGTAAGGAAATCTCCATAAGTTGCCAAGGCCTACAGCACTACCTGATGCGGCAAGTACAAATCCAAGTGAACCGGAGAAGGATCCTCTTTTTTTCTCACTCATATAATCCCTCCTTAGGATGTTTTTTAAATATAAGAATCAATAACTTTTATAGTATAGCATAATCTGAATATATTGAAAAGAATCTCAATTAGAAAAAATACATCAAAAAATTTCTGAATACTTGAAAAACAATCAATATATGTTATAATTAAACCAAGGTTAGTTATAACTAACCGTCAAAAAGAAAAGAGATACAAATAAAAATAGAACAAAAGAAAACAACAGAAAAACAAAAAGATATAGTACACTGAAAAAAATTCGATAAGGAGGGATGATGATGAAGATTTTAACATTGTTACTTCCGTTAATTGGAACAACACTTGGAGCAGCTATGGTATTTTTTATGAAAAATGCCATTGGAGAAAAATTGCAGCATTTACTTTTGGGATTTGCGGCAGGAGTCATGATTGCAGCGTCGGTATGGTCCCTTTTGATACCTTCCATAGAAATGAGTGAGGCAAAAGGAAATTTTGCCTTTGTGCCTGCGGCGGTGGGATTTTTGCTTGGAATTGCCATGCTTCTTGCAATGGATACCTTTGTTCCCCATTTGCATATGGATAGTGAGAAGCCGGAAGGTCCGGATAAGGGATTGAAGAAGACCACCATGATGATGCTGGCGGTGACCATACACAATATTCCGGAAGGAATGGCGGTGGGAGTTGCATTTGCAGGAGCGTTAAGTGGAAAGACTTCCATAACGGCAGCGTCGGCGTTTGTATTGGCCCTTGGAATTGCCATCCAAAATTTCCCGGAGGGTGCCATTGTATCCATGCCGTTGATTGGAGAAGGGTTTTCAAAGAAAAAAGCCTTCCTGTGCGGTTTTGGATCCGGAGTGGTGGAACCTATCGGAACGGTGGTAACCATCTGGCTTACGGCGTTCATGGTACCTGTTTTACCGTACCTGCTTTCTTTTGCGGCAGGAGCTATGTTTTATGTGGTAATTGAGGAGTTGATACCGGAGTCACAAGTAGGAGAACACAGCAATATCGGAACCATAGGAGCAGCCTTTGGATTTGTGGTAATGATGGTGCTGGATGTGGCACTTGGTTAGAATATGGGACGTGTGAAAAAAATATTAATCACACGTCCTTTTTGCTACAATTTGGACACAGATTTTTTATATAGTGAGATTGTATTGTAATATACAAAAATGCAACAGGAAAGGTACGAAAAAATGACACGAAGAAAAGCCGGAAGTAATAGCATAAAGATTTTAACCTTGGTACTGCTTTTTTGTACCTTGATTTGTTCCTTTGGACAGCTTGCATTGGCTAAGCAAAATGAAATGGAAAACGGAATCAGAGACCGGGTCAGCGTAGGTATTTACCTTGGTTCTGCCATGTATCAGGGTCAGGAGAATCACCTGAGTGGATATGGATATGAATATATGCAGATGCTTGCCTCTTATTCCGGATTGGAATATGACTATGTATATGGAAGTTATACCGATTTGGTAAAGAAACTGAGAAACGGTCAGATTGATGTTCTGTGCGGCGTGGCACCGGATGAAGAGATGAAGAAAGAAATATTAGTTTCTGACAAGAAGGTGGCCACAGAGACCTATTGTCTGTTGGCTAAAAGTGATAATGAAGATATTAATCTTGAGAGAAGCTCCTATGAAGGAAAGCGCGTGGGGGTTTACGAAGATATAGATTATGATCAGCTGAAAACCTGGAAAGAGAAGGAACAATTAAACCTTCGAATTATTAAAGTAAAAGATTACAGCGTACTTTATAAAGAACTGGAAGAGGGAGATTTTGACATTGTCTGTATGCCAACCTTTTTTGTGGACACCAAATATAAAACCGTAGCCAATTTTGGCTCTGTGGACGATTACATTGGTGTTGCAAAGGATCGGGAAGATGTGCTGAATAAAATCAATCTTGGACAAAAGAAAATTCAGGAGACCCTGCCTTATTTTACAGGGGATTTGGAGCAGAAATACTGGCCAACCAATTTTACCCTTTTAAATCTTGATGAAATGGAGCTGAACTGGTTAAAGAAGCAACGAAAAATCAGAGTAGGGTATTTGAAAAACAACCTGGCCTTCAGCGACGTAGGAGAGGATAGCAAAGATGCTTCCGGTCTGGTAAAAGAAGTATTCAATGAATTTATCAGATGTTTTTCCAACGCCCAAGTAAGTATTGAATACAAGGGTTACGATAATAGAATTCAAATGCATAAGGCATTAAAAGAAGGAAGAGTAGACTGTGTTTTTCCGGTGTATTACGATTTATGGAGCATGGAGAGGGAAGGAATCAGTCTAAGCGCGCCGATTATGAATACACCTGTGGTGGGAATATACAAGGGAAAGTTTACCGAAGATTCCATGAAAAAAATCGCGGTGGTAAAAGGATCCTGGCTGCAGCAGGGGTATATAAGAAACTACTATCCAAACAGTGAAATATATTATTGCAAAGACGGGGAAGCCTGTGTGGATGCCGTTATGGAGGGAAAAGCCACGGCAACCATGACCAATGGATACATGGTTATGAAGCCTTTTGAAGGGGAGCGGGCCCGTCGCCTTAATATGAGTAATTTACCGTATAGTGCGGAAATTTGTATCGGAGTGGATCGAAACGATGCGGTATTGTTGTCAATCTTAAATAAGATGACCAAGCTTTTAAACAAAAACAATATTAATCAGGCCGTAATAAGTAACAGTGTAAAAACGGAAAATCCAACCCTTCACAATTTCTTTGTGGCCCATCGCCTGTCGGTAATGATGACCATCAGCGCACTGGTGATGCTGATTATTTTGTACTTCTATTTACGAATGCAAAAGGTAAAAAGAACGGCGCTTGCCATGGCGGAAGCCAAGGCAGAGGCAGAGAGAGCCAACAATGCAAAAAGTGATTTTCTTGCCAGAATGTCCCATGACATTCGAACTCCGATGAACGGTATTTTGGGTATGGCCAAAATTGCCAGGGAGGATATTCACAATGAAGCACAGGTGGATGATGCACTTGAAAAGATAGAAGAAGCAGGAATGCAGTTACAGCTTTTAATCAATGATGTGCTGGATATGAGCAAACTGGAGCGGGGTAAAATGGAATTGACCCATGAACCTTTTGACATTATGGAATTGCTTGGAAGAAATAACAGTATCATTGTTAATCTGGCTGCGGAAAAGGATATTCAGCTAAAAGATGCCCATTACGATTTGAAACATACTGTTTTCGTGGGAAGCCCGGGACATGTGAACCGTGTGGCACAAAACATTATCAGCAATGCCATAAAATACAATAAACCCGGTGGAAGCATTGAGTGCTGGATGAAAGAGGAGGCACTGGATGAGGACCATGTGAATATTCATATGGTGACAAAAGATACGGGAATCGGCATGAGCGAAGAGTTTATTAAAACTATTTTTGAACCGTTTTCCAGAGAGAGCAAGGTAATTAAGACAAAGTATCAGGGAACCGGACTTGGTATGGCCATCACCAAGGAATTGGTGGAATTGATGGGTGGAAAAATCTACATCAAAAGTAAAGTAGGACAGGGAACCACCGTATACATTGATTTGCCTATGGAACTGTACCATGGAACCTACGTGAAAGAAAAAGAGAAAACCATTAAACAGGATGCTTTAAAAGGATATCATCTTTTATTGGTGGAAGATAACGAGTTGAACATGGAAATTGCCGAGCATCTTTTGGGCGGCCTTGGAGCGGAAATTGAAAAGGCCGGAAACGGAAAAGAGGCCTTGGAAGTTTATTTAAGCGGTGAAGAAAATCGATTCGATTTGATTTTAATGGATGTAAGAATGCCGATTATGAACGGACTTGAGGCAACGGAAAATATCCGTAAGTCACAAAGAAAAGACGCGGCCACCATACCGATTGTGGCTATGACGGCCAACGCCTTTGAAAGTGACGTAAAAGAATGTCTCAATGCGGGAATGAATGCCCATATTGCAAAACCGCTGGACTTCAAAATGGCGATTGAAACAATTGAACGAGTTGTTCAAGTGAAGAAGAAATAGGACCTTTCCGGTAGGCAAGACCAAGTTGTCTTTTGGGAATGGTAAATGGCAGGGGAAGCGAAATCAGCTCCCCTGTTTTTAATTCTTCTTCCACAAAGTTTTCAATGACACAGGCAACACCCATTCCGATGGAGGCAAACTGGATCAAAAGGTCCATGGTGGAAACTTCAATCACGTTGTCCGCCTGGATGTTGTAGGTGTTAATATAATGGTCCACGTATTTACGGGACAGATTTTGTTTGTCAAGAAGCATCAAATTGGAGTAGTGAAACAGGGAAATCATGTCATCTTCCGGAATCTGATCCTTTTGCATTCTCATTTTCACATATTCCAGATAGGTTTTGGATGCTACAAAAATATCTTTGATTTCATGAGTCTTTTGAAAGATGAATTCATCGTTCAAAGGAAAACCGCCAATGAATCCCACATCGATGGTGCCGTCTTTTAAGGATTGAATGGTTTCAAAACTGGACTGGCATAAAATGGAAATCTGTAAATGGGGATTCTTTTTTACAAAGTCTTTTAAATGGGGCAGGAGTACATATTTACATAAGGTAGAACTGATACCGATGGTAAGTTGTTCCTGCTCCGATTCTTTCTGGTAACGAAGTTGTTCTTCTCCAAGGGCAATAGACTCAAAAGCCACTTTCAAACGCTGGTATAAAAGTTCCCCTTCATAGGTCAGGGTAACTCCCTTAGAGCTTCGAATCAATAAGGTGGTTTCAAGGGCTGCTTCCAGTTTGGCAATACTTTTGCTGACTGCGGGCTGGCTGATATATAATTCCTTGCTGGCAGCGGAAATGCTTCCTTTGCAGGCCACCATATAAAATGCATAATAAAATGATAAATGTTGTTCCATGAGAAACCTCCTTTGGTTCATTATAGCATAACCCTAAGTTATAAAGAATATGAATAATTAGTATTTTATTCCGGAAAACACACGTGATATAGTAATGAAAAGCAAAAAGGACGGTGGCCTATGGGAAAAGTATTTCGATTTCACAAAGATGTAGATACAGATCAAATCATTGCATCCCAGTATTTATTGTATCCCACAGTGGAGGAAATGAAGGAACATACCTTTGAATCCCTTGACAGTGAGTTTGCAAAAAAAGTGCAAAAGGGAGATGTGGTGGTGGCCCATGAAAATTTTGGCTGCGGATCCTCAAGAGAGCAGGCGCCGGCAGTGTTGAAGGCCCTTGGTGTAAAAGCCGTAATCGCAGGTTCCTTTGCAAGAATTTTTTACCGCAATGCCATTAATATTGGATTGCTGGTGATTATTAACAAGGAGTTGTACTACGAGGTACAATCGGGAGACACGGTGGACGTGGACCTGGAAAAGGGATTGATTATCACAGAAAAGGGTTCCTATCCTCTGGCAAAACTACCTAAGAAGATGCAGGAAATCATGGATATGGGCGGGCTGATTGCAGCACTGAATAAGGAGGCGTAGCGCATGGGAATGACAATGGCGGAAAAGATCATCGCACTGGCCGCGAAAGTACCTGTCACAAGGGCAGGAGATATAGAAACCGTAACGGTGGATCGTTTGATGAGCAACGATGGAACCACCCATTTAACCATAGATATGTATCATAATCAGTTGAAACATCCGCACATCGCTGACCCTGATAAGCTGGTGTGGTTTGTAGATCATAATATTCCGGCAGACAGTCCGAAGACCGCGGCATCTCATAAGAAAATGAGGGAGTTTGCCAAGGAACATCAGATTGCCTTTTATGAAGGTGAAGGTGTATGCCATCAGGTTATGATGGAGCGTTATGTAAGACCTGGAGAGCTGATTTTTGGCGCAGATTCCCATACCTGTGCCTATGGGGCACTGGGCGCTTTCGGAACCGGTGTTGGATGTACCGATTACCTTTATGCCATGGTAACCGGAACTTCCTGGGTATTGGTGCCATCCACCATACAAATCAGATTGAATGGAAAGTTGAAAGAGGGTGTTTGCGCCAGAGATTTGATTTTAACCATTATCGGACAAATCGGAGCAGGTGGCGCCACCTACAAAGTAATGGAATTTGTGGGAGAGGGCATGAAATCTTTAACCATGGCAGACCGAATCTCCATTTGCAATTTGTGTGTGGAAGCCGGAGCCAAAAGTGCTTTGATGGAAGCGGATGAAATTGCTCTTACATATTTAAAAGAACATGGCAGAACCCCAAAGGCAGTGTTGAAGTCCGATGAGGATGCAGTGTTTGAGCAGGTGATTACCATAGATTTGGGGGAAATCAAACCCATTGTAGCCAAACCTCATTTTGTGGACAATGTGGCACCGGCACAGGAGTGCTTCGGTGTAAAAATTGATGAAGCCTTTCTTGGATCCTGCAACAATGGAAGGTTGGAAGATTTAAGAGTGGCAGCACAGTTGATCAAAGGAAAGAAAGTGGCGGAAGGTGTACGATTTTTGGTGGTTCCTGCCAGCAGAAGTGTGTACAAAGAAGCCATAAAAGAAGGTTTGATTGATACCTTTGTGCAGGCCGGAGCCATGGTAATGAATCCATGTTGTTCCGTTTGCTGGGGAGCCTGTCAGGGAGTAATAGGGCAGGGAGAGACCTTGATTTCCACAGGCACCAGAAATTTTAAGGGAAGAGCGGGACATAAAGATTCTTATATTTATCTGGCCTCGGCTCTGACTGTAACGGCCTCGGCCATTGCAGGAGAAATTACCACAAGCGACAGAGTTTAGGAGGTCCTTATGGAAAAAACATTTACTGCAACCATCTGGGTTTTGGGAGACGACATTGATACGGACATTATTTTACCCACCCAGTATCTAGCCTTAGAGCATGTGGAAGATATGAAACCCTACGCTTTTTCCCCTTTGCGAGAGGATTTGGCGGGAAAGATACAAAAGGGAGATATGATTGTGGCCGGGAAAAATTTTGGCTGCGGCTCCTCCAGAGAGCAGGCGCCGGAGGTTATGAAGGCCCTTGGAATCTCCTGCGTGGTGGCAAAATCTTTTGCCAGAATATTTTATCGCAATGCCATCAATAACGGCATGCTGTTATTGGAAAATGATAAATTATACGATCAGGTAACAGAGGGGGATCGGGCAACGGTGACCCTGGGAGAGAAGATCGAATATAAGGGAAAAACGTACGAAATTTCTTCTCTTCCCACCAACCTGATGGAAATCCTGGAAGCCGGTGGCTTAGTTGCCGCCATGCAAAAGAAAAACGGTAAAAAGGTGGAATAGTTATGGGACATACCCTGGTGGAAAAAATTCTTGGAAGAAAACTGAATAGAGAAGTAAGACCCGGGGATATGCTCACGCTTCCTGTGGATTGGTGCATGGTGGATGACATTATGGCACCTTTTGCCATTGAGAAGTTTTATGAAATGGGATTTACCAAATTGTATGACCCGGATAAGGTGGTGTTTATCTACGATCATTTTTTACCAACCACCCGGGTGGAAGATGTAAGACAGATCAAAGAAGCAGATGCCTTTGCCAAAGAACAGGGCATTCGGCACATACACAGAACCGACGGAATCTGCCATCAGCTTATGGTGGAAAAAGGTTATATCAAACCCGGTGACATTGCCTTTGGCACCGACAGTCATACCGTTACGTATGGCGCCATGGGAGCTTTTTCCACAGGAATCGGCTATACGGAAATGGCAGCCATTTTAGGAACCGGAGAAACCTGGGTCAAAGTGCCTGCTTCCATAAAAGTGGTGATTGATGGAACCTTACCTGAAAATGTCACCTCCAAGGACGTGATTTTAAAAATCATCGGAGACTTGAGTGCCTGCGGAGCGACCTATGAAAGCATGGAATTTACGGGAAGTGCCATGGAAGAAATGAGCATTGCAAGCAGAATGACCATGGCCAATATGGTGGTGGAAGCAGGAGCAAAGTGCGGACTGTTTTACCCAGATGAAAAAACCGCTTCTTATTGCGGCATAGAAACAAAGGAAATGTTAGAGGCGTTGCAGCCGGATGAGGATGCAACCTATGAAAAAGAATTACACTATAAGGCTATGGACTTTGTACCGGTGGTAGCCTGTCCAAGCCTGGTAGATCAGATAAAACCGGTGAATGAGGTAAAAGGAACTAAAGTAGACCAGGTCTTCCTTGGCTCATGCACCAACGGCAGATTGGAAGATTTGCAGATGGCGGCTCAGATCTTAAAAGGGAAAAAGATAGCTCCTTATTTAAAATTCATTGTTACCCCCGCCAGCCAAAAAATATACAGAGAGGCATTAAAAGATGATACCCTTGAAATCTTAAGCGATGCAGGTGCCATAATCACCACCCCGGGCTGCGGTTTATGCTGCGGCCGAGGTGGAGGCATCCTCTCTGATGGAGAGGTGGTGCTTGCCACCAACAACCGGAACTTTTTAGGTCGTATGGGAAGCAGTCAATCTCAGATTTACCTGGCGTCTCCAAAAACTGCAGCGGCAACAGCCCTTGCAGGTGTGATCACAGAGCCTTAATTAATCAGCCCCTCGAAGTGAACGCAAGGTGGATTCATACTCTTTTAGGGCAACAGAACCTTCCTCTGTTAAAGAGTAAACACCGCGACTCACTTTTCCAAACCAGCCATAGTAATTATCTCGCATAATTGCTGTGGCTTTTTTAATGCCTGAGCGCTCCCGTACCTCTTTTGACGTTGCAGTACCTCCAAGTTCCTGCAGGGCATTAAGGACCAAAAGGGCATCTTCCCTGTAAACCGTAATGATTTTGGTGTGAGTAACCCCGCCGGTGTTGGATTTTACCTTTCGCCGGGAAAATTCAGCAGCCAGCGCCGCCTTCTTTTTGCCGTTTCGCTTTTGATAAGAAGACAGCTCTTTTACCACAGGCTCGCAGAGGATTTCCACACGGCCGGTTCTTTTGGAAACAGCAATTAAGCCAATGCCAAGGCGGTTTAAAAGGTACAGTTTGTCCTTAAAAGAAGTGGATTTTTGACTTTTTGGCATAAAAATACCAATAAAGACATAGTCTGTGATTTTCTGCCGCAGGGCTGCCTGCTGCACCGCTTTAAAATCCAGGGACACTTTCAGCTCCACAGCCACAGAGATATCCTCTTTTTCCATATATAAATCAATATTGGATACTTCGCCATCGCAGGTGTATCCATAGTTTTCAAAATAGGTTTTGATCGGTAAAAATAAATCTTTTTCCATAAAATTCCTCCCAAAGAAAGTGTAGCTTTTCAAAAAGGATTTGGCAAGGAAAGAAGGTGTTTGCTATACTTTTTATACGAGGAGAGATAACATGAATAGAATTGACGTAACAGATTTTTCCATGAAGGAGCTGGATGTATTTTACGGTAAAAACGAGGCCCAGCTGCTTCATTATTTTGAGCCTCACGGAGGTATTTTTATTGCAGAAAGTCCCAATGTGGTAAAAAGAGCCCTGGATGCAGGCTATGAACCGATGTCACTTTTAATAGAAGAAAGGGACCTTGAGGGACAAAAAGAATTATTGGAACAGATGGGAGAGATTCCCGTTTATGTGGCAAAAGAACAGGATATGAAAACCATAACCGGGTATGGAATGACCAGAGGAGTGCTTTGTGCCTTTCACAGAAAGCCCCTTTGCACCATCAAAGAATTATGCAAAAACGCCCATCGCATCGCAGTGCTGGAAGATGTGGTGAACCCAACCAATGTGGGAGCCATTATTCGCAGTGCAGCGGCACTTTCGGTGGACGGCGTGATTTTAACAAATGCCTGTGCCAATCCATTATGCAGAAGAGCCATTCGGGTAAGCATGGGATGTGTATTTCAGATTCCATGGACCATTGCAGAAAAGGACGAAAACCCTCTGAAAGAGCTGGAAGAAGAAGGATTTCTATGTGCCGCCATGGCCCTCTCAAAGGACAGCATTTCCCTGGAGGATAAAAGGTTAAAACAGGCAGAGAAACTTGCGTTGATCCTTGGCACCGAAGGGGAAGGGCTGAAGGAAGAAACCATGCAGCAATGTCATTATAAGGTGGTGATTCCAATGAAGGAAGAGGTGGATTCTTTGAATGTGGCAGCAGCTGGTGCAGTGGCCTTTTGGGAATTAAAATATAGAGGGTAATCATTCAAAAATTCTATGTTTAAAGGGTGAAACAGATGGTTGCAAAAACGAACTTTAGATAGTACAATGAATTTGGTAAATGTGCGGTATACATCTAGGAATTGTAATGTGCATTTATACACAATCACCATTATGAGGAATGGTGAAATGGTATTATAGAAAGGACGGGTATTACGATGAATCAAGGTAGATTAACCCGAGTTTTAGACTCAATGAAGGAACAGAATATTCCACAGATGATTATCTCTGATCCTCTTGCAATTTTCTATTTAACAGGAAAGTGGATTTTCCCGGGAGAAAGATTATTAGCATTATATCTTAACGTAAACGGAAACCACAAATTAGTAATCAACAAGCTTTTCCCACAGGAGAAAGATCTTGGAGTAGAGCTTGTATGGTACGAAGATACACAGGACGGTGTTGAAATCCTTAGCAACTATGTTGAAAAAGACAAAGTTATGGGTATCGATAAGATTTGGCCATCCAAATTCCTTATTCGTTTAATGGAATTAGGTGGAGGAAGCAAGTTCGTTAACGGTTCTCCAATCATTGACTACATCCGTATGGTGAAAGATGATGAAGAGCAGGAACTTATGAGAAAGTCCTCATTAATCAACGATGACGTTATGGATAAATTAATCCCATACGTTGTAAAAGGATTAACAGAGCAGGAATTAAACGACAAAGTTCGTGAACTTTATAAAGAAGCAGGATGTGAAGGCGTATCATTTGCACCAATTACTGCATATGCTAAGGGAGCTGCAGATCCTCATCATGTTACCGATAACAGCAAAGGTAAACATGGAGACTGCGTAATCCTTGATATCGGTGGAATGAAAGACAACTATGCATCTGATATGACAAGAACCGTATTTATCGGTGAAGTTTCTGAAAGACAGAAAGAAATCTACAACGTTGTTCTTGAAGCTAACTTACGTGGTATTGCAGCTGCAAAACCTGGTAACAGAATGTGCGACGTTGACCTTGCTGCAAGAAACTACATTGAAGAGAAAGGATTTGGCCAGTATTTCACACACAGAACAGGTCATTCCATCGGTCTTGAAGACCATGAGTTCGGTGATGTTTCATCTGTAAACACAGATATCATCAAACCTGGTCAGGTATTCTCTGTAGAACCTGGTATCTACATTGCAGAAGAAGGAATTGGTGTTCGTATCGAAGACTTAGTACTTGTTACTGAAGACGGATGCGAAGTATTAAACAAATACACCAAGGACATTATCGTAGTTCCTGACGGAGAATAATTTTTAGAGAAGTTATTCGTTATAATTACAAAGGGCCTGACAATTTGTCGGGCCCTTATAATAACTATGATGGGAGAAAAGGGCAGAAATGACAACAGAATATAATAGTTTAGAGCCAAAGAAAGTATTTGAGTATTTTAGGAAATTAAGTGATATACCGAGAGGAACCTTTAACACAAAGGCGGTTAGTGATTATTGTGTAGAATTTGCAAAAGAGCATAATCTGAAATATATTCAGGATGATGCCAACAACGTTGTTATTTGGAAAGATGGAACAAAGGGTTATGAAAACAGTGAACCTGTAATTATTCAGGGACATCTTGATATGGTATGTGAAAAGACACCGGATTCAAATCATGATTTTATGAAAGATCCAATTGAACTGGTGATTGACGGAAAATATTTAAAGGCCAAAGATACATCACTTGGCGCTGATGACGGTATTGCTGTTGCCATGACATTAGCATTGCTTGACAGTACCGATATTCCGCATCCGCCAATTGAAGCGATGTTCACCATTGATGAAGAAACTGGAATGGGTGGTGCAAATGCCATTGATTTAAGCGTCTTAAAAGGACATAAGTTAATCAATATCGATTCTGAGGAAGAAGGATTTTTAACAGTAGGATGTGCAGGTGCAGTTCGTGTTGCAGTGAAACATCCGGTGAAGAGAGAACATAAGACAGGAAACGTTTTAACTCTTACAATCAAAGGACTTCGCGGAGGACACTCCGGACAGGAAATCCATCAGCAGAGAGGTAACGCCAACAAGATGATGGGTCGTTTACTTCATAACATTTCCAAAGAAGTGGAAATGAATCTGGTTTCCGTGGAAGGCGGTACCTTTGATAATGTAATCACCATGAAGAATGTCACATCCATTCTTGTAAAAGAAGGGGATGTGGAAGCTGTTTCTAAGATTGTGGAATCCACAAAAGAAACCATTCTTGATGAATTACTTGGAGATGAACCGAACATTACCATCACTTGCGAAAATGAAGGCTGCAAAGAAGCAGACGTTATTACCAAAGAGGGCACTGACAATGTAATCAAGTACATCATCTGTGCCATTGATGGTGCAGTAGCCTTTGCACGTAAGATTGAGGGTCTGGTAGAAACTTCCGTTAACATGGGTAAGATTACCACAGAGGAAAACGTTGTAACTGTTTCACATATGATTCGTAGTTCCGTAGACTCCGAGAAATGGGAGTTGAGAGACCGTTTTGTAGCATTGGCAGAACTGGTTGGAGCTACCACAGAATTGCTGGAAAACTATCCGGCATGGCAGTACAGAGATGATTCTCCACTTCGTGAAGTTATGGTTGAGAAGTATAAGGAGATGTTTGGAGAAGATACCAAGGTCATCGGTATTCATGCAGGTCTTGAGTGCGGTTTATTCTTAGGAAAGAGACCGGATCTTGACTGTGTATCCATTGGACCGAACCTTTGGGATGTACACTCCATCAATGAAAGATTAGAGATTTCTTCCGTAGGACGTACATATGACTACGTGAAAGAAGTACTTGCAGCATTGAAATAGAGTTCATAGGGAAGCAGTTGCAAAAAGCGGCTGCTTCTTTTTGTATGGGAAATACTAGAAAATATAAGTGAACTATAAAACGATAAACAGGATTAATTAATGACTTTTCTATGAATTGAAAACATTTAATTGCATTATATCGCCGGACAATATAAAATAGAAGTTGAACGGAGGATATACAATATGGAATTAACAAAAGGCGAACTTAGTGTTTTGGAAATTTTGATTGAGGCGGAAGAGCCTTTATCAAAAGCAGGCATTTTAGACAATGCCCCGGAAAATCGTAACTGGAAAAACAGCTCTATCCACATTCTTTTAAACAGTTTACTGAAAAAAGAAGCCATCTGTGAAGTTGGATTTGTAAGAATCGGAAAGGGATATGGAAGAACATTCGCACCTACCGATTCAGGACGCGCTTATTACAAGGATTTACTTACCAGATTATCTCAGAAGGTAAGTTCCTATGATTTGGTGTCACAGCTTATTAAGGAAGGCACTTTTACACCAGAAGAATTGGACCAGCTGGAAAAACTGATTCAATCAAAACGATAACAACTTGAACCAAAAAAAGAGGCATTACCCGGATGAAATTATTCGGGCAATGCCTCTTATGCTGTTACGAAAATACTGTTAACGCATTATTTTTCGATTGGTCTTGTGTATTCTTTTAACCATTCTCTTTCCTCGTCTGTAAGATGAGGTCCGATCTTTTCAAATACCTGTTTATGGTAATCATTTAACCAATCAATTTCGTCCTGACTCATCCACTTGGTATCAATACCATCAAGGTCGATTGGAGCGAATGTAATCATTTCAAAATGCATGAACTGTCCGTATTTGTTTTCTGTTCCTTTACGAACGATGAATTCGTTTTCAATACGGATTCCGAATTTGCCATCTTCGTAAATACCAGGCTCGTCAGTCATAACCATACCCGGCTCTAACTGATGATGCTCGTTCTTGGATGGAACCACATACCAACGGAAACCTGTTGGTGGCTCGTGGATGTTTCCTAAGTATCCGACACCATGTCCGGTACCACACTGGAAGTCAAGGTCTAAATCCCAAATTGGTCCACGTGCTAAAACGTCAAGGTTGTATCCGTAGCATCCATATAAGAATTTTGCTCTTGCAAGTCTCATGTTTGCACGAAGTACAGCGGTGTAGTATTTCTTCATTTCATCGCTGACAGATCCTAAAATAAAGGTACGTGTAATATCGGTAGATCCGGTATTATATCCGCCGCCGGTGTCATTTAAGAAGAAGTCTCCTGCCTTTAACTGAACATC
>JAILCP010000091.1 GCA_024680055.1 Lachnospiraceae bacterium
ATTGCTCCTACAGGACAAGCTGCAGCGCAAGTTCCGCATTCAACACAAGCGGATTCATCAATCTGGTACTGTGTTTCTCCCTGGCTGATAGCACCTACTGGGCACTGACCTTCACAAGTTCCACACTGTACGCATGCATCAGAAATAACATATGCCATAGTTCAATTCCTCCTTCGTAAATTATGTATAAAGAATGATTAGGTAAAAACCTTACCCTATTATATCCTTTGAATCTAGAAATTTCAAGCTATTGTTTGTAAATATCATAGAAATATTATATTTTGTTAGACAAGACAAACAAAAGTTTCAAAGGTTTTCTCCGCCTATTATTATGGTAAAGAGGCAAATTGCTTTTTCTTTGTAAATGGTTTATAATGGGTTTCAACACATTATGCAAGGAGGATATCAAGAATGGCACAGGTAACAAAGGATACCATGATTGGTGAATTATTACAGATTAACGAAAACATTACTCCGGTTTTATTGGGAATTGGAATGCATTGCCTTGGTTGCCCATCATCTCAGATGGAAACAATCGAAGAAGCAGCTGCCGTTCACGGAATTGATCCGGATGCTTTAGTTGATCATATCAACGAGTTTTTAGCTCTTAACGAGTAATTAAATTCATAAGAAATGAAAAGGACATCGGAATATTCCGATGTCCTTATTTTTAATTGAAATGTTAAACCCAAATTTACAAACTGCTGATTGTTTGTAAAGCGTGCTTTGATATTACCGGTTTGTAGTGTTCTTTGAAAAAAGCTTCGGTAGCCGGTGTGAAACGTTCCTGAAGAGCATATTCGGAAAGAACATTGCATACCTTGTTGAAAGATTCTAAGGAATGTTCACTTCTATGAAGGAATAAATAGTATTTATTATTCTTTGTATAGTGATACAGCTCGTTATCTCCCTGGTACACATTCTCAAGAACATGTGCTACCTTTTCCACTTCATTCATGGAATCTAATACAAATAATTTGGTAATTGGTTTGGCTTGTTCTGATTTATCGGAAGAAGCTTCGTTGTCTTTGGTAGACTCAGTGGCTTCTTTATCGGTGTGTGTCTTAGCGTTTTCTTTTAATCGACTGAGCAACTTCATAATATCCTCGGCACCTTCAAGAATTGGTGCAGAAAGATCTGTGGCATCCGTCTCGACATCGTCCTCATCATCGCCAGGTGAGAATTGAGAAAATCTTGTATCAAGTTCTTCCGGATATTCTACCTTAGTAATAATTAAAATAATAGACTCTGTAGAAAGAGGAATGGCCTCGATCATCAAAGGTATATTATCAGCTTCGAATCCGAATTCAAAAGCAGCTTGCTGCATCATGTCTCGGAATAAAGCTTTTGCTTTTTCAGAACCATAAGCAAGTTCGCTTAACTTGATGTGTCTTTCAGCCAAGTCTTCCTTGGTGAGAGTGCATCGAATTTGGGTATCGTTTACTTTTTCAATTCTCATAAAATCACTTCCTTTACTTTAAATTGAGGTAAACATCAAATACCGTTTTACCACGAGAGCTCCATTTGTATAACTATTGGGTTATCACATATATCGGCTCTTTTGGTAACTTAGATTATAATGTAATGAAAAAAATAGGTCAAGTGATACCGATTATTTCATAAAAAATCAACATCATTATGAAAGAAATGTGTTGCACTATTGTGGTTTATGTGATATATCTGTTATATGAGATAGTTAAGGCTGTCAAGGAGGTACAAAGGTTCATTATTTATTGGCGTCAAAATATGATATTTTGCGACAAATTGGAGAGGGGAGTAACCGACGAGTACTGCTGGTTCGGCATAGGGGGCTGTCTAAGCTTTTGGTATTGAAAGAGTCGTTAGATAGTGAGCCGGCTAGGTATCAGCACCGCCAAGAAGTCCAGGTTCTAAAGGACTTATCTTATCCGGGAATTCCGGAACTGTATGACTATGGAGAGAGAGAAGATTATAGTTATATAGTGCAAGAATATATACCCGGAGTTTCATTGCAATCAATTCTGATGCAATCCATTTCCCAAAGACAATTTTTTAATTACGGACTGCAAATGTTGATGCTTTTGCATTATTTGCATACGCAAAAATCAAATCCTATTTTGTATCTGGATGTGAAACCGGAACACTTTATTATTTACGAAGAAAAGGTATTCCTTGTAGACTTTGGTCTGGCACGCAGAACAACGGAAGGAAAAGTTGTGAACGTCTGCTATGGAACGAAAGAATATACCGCTCCGGAGGTTCTGGAGCGTAATGAAGCGACTATCACGTCGGAAGTTTACAGTATGGGTGTTTTACTGAGAGACATGTTGGAAAAAGCAAATCTGGACAAGAATATAAGAGAGAGAGTAGAGAAATTGCTTTCCGGGATGTTACAAAGAAATCCGGAAGATAGGATACAAACACTTTCGCAGGTAATTACGCAGTTTGCGGAGGTAGACTATAGAAAAAATGACGGCCGAATCAATCTCAGAAATACGATAGCAGTGGTGGGTAGCCAACATCGGGTTGGAGTTACCTATGTCAGTACGTTTATTACCAGCTGCCTTAATAAACAGGGGTACAGCGCGAGCTATCGAGAGCGAGAAAATGACCGATGGGTAATGTATGGCCTAGGAAAGCAGGATGGAAGGTTTGATTCTTCACCAAGATGGAGAGGAGCCTTTAAGGCCACACCGGGCTATGGTCCATTTGTTATGGCTGAAAGTGAAGAAGAAGGTAATGATATTATTGTGGAAGACTTTGGTTGCTACGGGGAAGATACATTACCGGATGACCTTTTTACCATTCTCGTGTTGGGTGCAAGACCCTGGGAGGTGCAACAAAGTTTGAAAGTGGCGAAAGATCGTCGTTTCCTCGAAAGATGTATTTTTGTATGCAGCCTTCAAGAAAAAAGAGACGTGGAGAATCTTGCAAAGGAACTTGGAAAGGAGGTATTTCGCATTCCGATGGGGGAGGATCCTTTTTCACCGGATAAGAAGCAGTGTGCCACGGTACTGCGGATTTTGCAGGAATTTGTAACATGAGTATAGATACGAAATAGAATAAGGAGAGAGGACACGAAGCTACAGGGATTGTTTCATAAGGAGAAAAAAGGAAACCAAAAGAAAATTGTTGGAGTGTACAGTTTAAACAGTTTGGATGAAACGTTGAAATTTTCCATTCCTTTGGCGATTACAGCAAGAAACAGCTGTTACAAAGAGGTGGTTTTGCTGGAAATGGGGAACCGGCACGACGTTTCTAAGATTCGGCGCTTTTTTGCCGCAAAATTGCTGACTTCCAAGGGGGATTTTCAATTGGATGGAATGAAATTCGTTCCCGACGCTACGATACAAGAAGCAGAACATTGGGCAGCAAAGGATAATGTTTATCTGATTTTGGACTGTGGAAACCTGGAAGAACTATGGGATGAAATTAATAAAATGTGCTATGAGAAAATTACATTTTGCAGCATGATAGAGTGGAAAATTGATGCGACATCCAGATATTTACAGGAGAAAGGCGTGGGTATTGGAGGTATTTTTATGGTTACCGAAGGAAAGCACAATATTCAACAGATAAAGAAAAAGACCAATCTGAAAATACGTCCATGGGAACTTATAAACGATCCGTTTTGTATAAACAGAGAGACACTTAGCGAAATGTATCGTATGTTTTGTGTTTGATATATCACGAAAAACGTAGCTTTGTAATGTGAGTGTATGGAAAAGTTACAGAATTTACGAATTATAGGAGAGGAAGGGCCGTTGGCCCTGCTTACAAAGAGCCAGATATTTGAAGATTTCGAAGTAAATGAAGCACTGTTGGTGCGGGAAGAGGGCTGTTACATGCACGATTATATTATAGATGGAAGCGGTCGTATTGTAAGAACCGACATTCAACATGTGATTGATTATACTTTAAAGAAACGGAAGAAATAGAGAAAGTTACCTTAAATTCATTAAATCAAACACGCAGAAAAGAGGCGGGGATTCACCTGCCTCTTTTTGGTTTCTTTGTTTCATACAAGAAGATAGTATGCTATAATAAGGCGAATAGATTATGAGAAGAGAGGATATAGGGTATGAAGAGAAGAAGAAGAAATTATACCATGCAGATTGGCGTGGTGGTTATAGCTTTATGTATCCTTTTGGCAGGCATTGTTTTAGTAAAGAAATATTCTCCAAGCAAAGAAAAAGCAGATGTAAAAGCATATTTTAATATAACCGAAAAGAAAGATATGGCAATTGTTTTGCGTAGTGAACAGCTTGAGACAATGGCGGTCTATGAAAAGGGCAAAGTGTATGTGGATTATAAAACATTGCATGATCACATGGATAGTCGCTATTATTGGGACAGTAACGAAAGCAAATTGTTGTATACCACTCCGGATGATACCTATATGGCAGAAGTGGGAAGTGAAGACTATTATATAGGAAGAAAGTTAATCAAAGGAAATGGGGGAGAAATTCTTTTACAGCAGGGTGATCAGATTTATGTGAACCTTGACTATGTAAAATTGAATTCTGCCTTGAGCTATAAAGTATATAAAAACCCAAATCGTGTGGTAATTGAAACCGGAAATCGAAAGGTGGAAAAGGCCACAGCCAAGAAGGACACCCAGGTGCGCTATCGTGGCGGAGTAAAGAGCCCGATTCTTACAGAAATCAAAAAGGGCGATACTCTTTTGGTAAAAGAAGAGGGAGATTCCTGGACAAAGGTGGTAACGAAAGACGGTTACACCGGATATGTAAAGAAATCAAAGATCACCAAGCCGGAAGAAGGAAAGGTGAAGGTTAAGAGCAAGAACGTGGAATATAACCATGTATTTTTTGACGGCGGAACAGTGAACCTGGCATGGCATCAAACCACCAATGCGGTAGCCAACCAAACCTTGTCCTCCATGTTGGAAAATACCAAGAAGGTTAATGTGGTGACACCAACCTGGTTCTATTTAAGCGACAGTCAGGGAAGCATTGCCAGCATTGCAAGTTCCGATTATGTAACAAGTTGTCATAATCAGGGAATTCAGGTATGGGGTCTTGTAAGTAATCTGGAACAGAAGGTGGATACCACAAAGGTGCTGACCACAACTACCTACAGAGAAAATCTTGTGAGTGCATTAATTGCCAAAGCCATCGAATACAAATTAGACGGCATCAACGTAGATATAGAATCTTTAAAAAGTGAAGTGGGAGACGGATTTATTCAGTTTATCCGTGAATTATCGTTAAAATGTCACGATAATGATTTGATTTTATCTGTGAATAATTATGTTCCGTCAGCCTATACTGCTTTTTATAATCGTAAAGAACAGGCCAATTATGCAGATTATGTAATTTGTATGGCCTATGATGAGCATTATGCAGGATCTAAAGAGGGAAGTGTTTCCTCCATCGATTTTGTGAAGAACGGAGTGGCCGATTCCTTGAAGGAGGTACCAAAGAATCAGTTGATTCTTGCATTACCTTTTTATACCAGAGAGTGGGCGTTGACACCTGCAGAAAAGGATGGGGAAGAATATAAGGTCACCAGCCGTGCAATCGGTATGAAGGAAGCGGAAAATCTTGCTAAGGTGAACGGTGCAACACCGACCTGGGACGATAAGACGGGACAATATTTTGTTTCTTACGAAAAGGATGGAAAGACCTACAAGATTTGGATGGAAGAAGAGAAATCCCTGGATTTGAAATTACAGCAGGTTTCTGAAAATAAATTGGCAGGAATGGCATTTTGGAAATTAGGTTTTGAAAAACCGGCGGTGTGGAACACCATTGTAAAGTACACCAACTAGAATTTGCAGGGCGATTGAAAGATGATATAATTAAGTCATGAAAACACAAATAATCAAGATTAATGAAAAGAATATAGACCAAAAGCAAATGGAGCTCGCAGGTCATTTGGCACAGCAGGGAGAGTTAGTGGCTTTCCCAACAGAGACTGTCTATGGCTTGGGGGCTGATGCCTTGAATAAGGAGGCATCAAAGAAAATTTATGCCGCAAAGGGAAGGCCAAGTGATAATCCGCTGATTGTACATGTGGCAGATTTTGATGCAATTCACAAAATTGTAAAAGAGGTACCACAGGATGCGGAGAAACTGGCCAAAGCATTTTGGCCGGGTCCTTTAACCATGACGTTTTTTAAAAACGATCAGGTGCCGGATGAAACAACGGGAGGATTGAATACTGTGGCCATCCGAATGCCAAATCATAAGGTGGCGTTGGAATTTATCAGGGCTGCAGGAGGATATATTGCAGCACCAAGTGCCAATACTTCCGGAAGACCAAGTCCAACCTTGGCGGAGCACGTATATGAGGACATGAAGGGAAAGATTCCCATGATACTTGACGGAGGCCAGGTGGGAATCGGAATAGAATCCACCATCGTGGATTTTACCGGGGATGAAATCAGCATTTTACGCCCGGGTTACATTACAAAAGAAATGATTGAAAAGGTGCTGGATAAAAAGATTATCATCGACCCGGCAGTGGATGGAAGTGATCCAAACGCCAAGCCGAAAGCTCCTGGAATGAAATACAGACACTATGCCCCAAAAGCATCCCTTTCTTTAGTGGAAGGCAGCAGTGATGCTGTGAGAGAAAAAATGCTTTCACTTGCAAAAGAAGCGGTGGCAAATGGGCAACGATGTGGCATTATGGCTACCAAGGAACGATTGAAGGATTTTGAAAATCTGGATGAATCCATAAGAAAGGGTCTGGTATTAAAGGAACTTGGCCACGAAGATGATGAAGCATCTGTGGCAAGAGAACTGTATCTGGTTTTGAGAGAATTTGATAAAGAGGAGGTTCATGTGATATACTCAGAGAGTTTTGCCGATGAGGGAGTTGGAAAGGCAATCATGAACCGATTGATTCGAGCGGCAGGACATCAGGTGATTAAGGCAGACTAGCAGCCGATGGAAGGGAAGAAGGGAAATGGCCAATATAAATAAAATTGTTTTTGTGGAAGAGCACGGAAATGAACGGGCGATTATGGCAAAATGCATATTTGACCATTATAATCAGGAAAAAGAAGTTACCTGTGATGCAAAAGGACTTGTGGTACTTTTTTCGCAGCCGGTAAATCCCAAAGTAGAGGCGGTTTTAGCGGGAAAAGGGATGGTAAGCGAAGGGTTTTTAAGCAGTCAGCTTTCGGAAGAAGATTTTTCCGAAGAAACATTGATACTCACAATGGAAGAAAAGCAAAAACAAAGAGTTTTAGAACAGTTTGAAGATGCACGGAATGTGCAGGTTTTGACAGATCTTACCGGGGACGAACTTGAAATCATGGATCCGTACGGCGGAACTTTGCAATCGTACGGTCTTTGTTATGAGTCCCTGAGTATTGTAATACAAAAATTAGTAAAGTTAGTAAGCAAAGGAGAAAAGTAAAATGGCAAAAGTTACCGTAATGGAACATCCATTAATTCAGCACAAAATCGGCTGGATTAGAAGAGAAGAAGTGGGATCAAAGGAGTTTCGTAGACTTGTAAGCGAAATCGCAATGTTGGAATGTTATGAAGCAACAAGACAGTTGGAACTTGCAGATGTGGAAGTACAGACTCCAATCTGTACAACAACGGTAAAAGAATTAAAGGGAAAGAAATTAGCAGTTGTTCCGATTCTTCGAGCAGGACTTGGAATGGTGGATGGTATGATCGCCATGATTCCGGCAGCAAAAGTGGGACACATTGGATTATATCGTGATCCTGAAACTTTAGAGCCGGTAGAATATTATTGTAAATTACCGGAAGACTGCGGAGAGCGTGAAGTATTCGTAGTTGACCCAATGCTTGCAACCGGTGGTTCCGCAGTGGCAGCAATCCAGATGTTAAAGAACAAAGGCGTAAAGAAGATTCATTTCTTATGCGTAATTGCAGCACCGGAAGGCGTTGAAAGAATGAAAGAAGCACATCCGGATGTGGATATGTTTATTGGCGCATTAGACGATCACTTAAATGAACAGGGATACATTGTTCCGGGACTTGGTGACGCAGGCGACAGAATTTTTGGCACAAAATAAAATAGTATAATAGGGGGACCAAGCTATGAGTGATAAGAGACAAGATTATATCTCATGGGATGAGTACTTTATGGGTGTGGCCATTTTATCCGGAATGAGATCAAAAGACCCGAATACACAGGTGGGCGCCTGTATTGTAAGTGAAGATAACAAAATTTTATCCATGGGTTATAACGGATTCCCAATGGGATGTTCCGATGATGAGTTTCCATGGACAAGAGAGGGTGATCCTCTTGAGAACAAGTATTTTTATACAACTCATAGTGAATTGAACGCGATTTTGAACTATCGGGGCGGAAGCCTTGAGGGGGCAAAATTATACGTTTCCCTGTTCCCGTGTAATGAATGTGCCAAGGCAATTATTCAGTCGGGAATAAAAACCATCGTATACGAAAGCGATAAATATGCAATGACACCTTCCACAGTTGCATCCAAGCGAATGCTGGATGCGGCAGGTGTGAAGTATTATCAATATAGGCACACCGATCGGGAGGTAAAAATAGTTCTATAAGGAGTTTTATGAGAGAGTTATTAGAATTATATACCAGTTTTTTCAAAATCGGGATTATGACCTTTGGCGGAGGAATGGCCATGCTTCCAATGTTGCAGGCAGAGGTTGTGGAAAACAAACACTGGGCAACAGAGGATGAGCTTTTAAATTACTTTGCGGTAGGTCAGTGCACACCCGGAATCATTGCTGTAAATACAGCAACATTCGTTGGGTTTAAAGAGAAAAAAGCAATTGGTGCGTTGGCATCCACACTTGGAGTAGTATCTCCGTCCATCGTAATTATCATGGTAATCGCAGCATTTATGGGTAACATCAGTGAGTACCCGGTGGTACAGAATGCTCTTTGGGGAATTCGATTGGCAGCATGTGCCCTGATTGTAAGTTCCATTATCAAGCTGTTTAAATCAGGGGTAAAAGATGTATTTGGTCTTTTTATGTTCCTGTTTGCCTTTATGATTGCCGGGGTTTTTGGATTATCCAGTGTGATCGTGGTAATTTCAGCCATTGTCTTTGGAAATGTATATCGCATTATCAAAGACAAAAATAAGAAAAAGGAGGAAACAGAATGACCTACCTTTATCTTATTTATGAATTTATAAAAACAGGATTGTTTGCCATCGGAGGAGGCATGGCCACCATACCGTTTCTCCATGAGGTGGCATTGAAATATGATTGGTTTAACACCGCAGATTTGGTGGATATGATTGCCATTTCAGAGTCCACGCCGGGACCGATTGGTGTTAACATGGCCACATTTGCCGGTTTTGAGGCGGCAGGTGTTGGTGGAGCTGTTGTGTCAACATTGGCATTGGTTTTTCCTTCCTATATCATTATTATGATCATTGCGGGAATGATGGAAAAGTTCCAGAAGAACACCTATGTGCAAAACAGCTTTGTGGGACTTCGTCCGGCAGTGGTTGGACTGTTGACGGTGGCATCGGTTGCAATATTTAAGGTGTCCTTTTTTACCGAGGCAGGTAAAACCTTAGAGCAGTGGATTGGATATTTTGATTACAAAGCTTTTGTGGTATTCGCCCTGCTGCTTTTTGGCGTAATGAAATTAAAAAAACATCCTATTATATATATTGGAATAGGTGCAGTTGCAGGGATTGTTCTGCAGACGTACTTTTAAAACAAAGAAAAGATGCCAAAGACCGGTGGTCAATGGTGTCTTTTTTTAAATTTACAAAAAATCCAAATTGTTTGAACAATTTAATGATTGTTAATGGAAAAGGTTACATGTTCACAAAGAATTAAAAAATATCAGAAATTTATCAGGTCAGGACATAGACAATTCAAAAACTCATGTTATAATGAAAAAAGCTGAGTTTTGGGAAGTTTTTAAGCAGGAGAAAACACATGAAAAGCAAGGAAAAATCAGGAGAAAAGAACCGACAGGTGCAGGCTTATACATTTATTTTACAATTTTCTCTGAATATGATTGTTCCTATTTTTGCGTGTTCCTTTTTTGGTTATTGGCTCGACACCAAACTTGGCACATCCTTTATAGTAATTATCGGTTTTTTTATAGGAGCATTGTCAGGATTTACCAGTATTTTCCGCATGAGCCGGAAATGGACCAAGAAGGATGAACTTTCATCCGGTTATCCTGTTGTGGATCAGAAGAAAGAGGAAAAGGATGATTAATTATTTAAAACGATTAAACCCGCTGCTTCCGGAACTGGTTGCAATTATTTTGGCATACGCAGTTGTTGTGGAAGGAATAGGCGTATGGTTTGTGGAAGATAAGCTAAGATATACAAGTGGCCTGGCAATTGGAATTGCCCTTGCTCTTTTTATGGCCATCAATATTGCATCTTCCCTTTGGGGAATTGTTGGAGTTCCGTCCAAAAAGGCCAGAGTAGTGGTATCGCTGAAAGCAATTTGCAGATACCTGGTGGTGGTGGCAGTATCCATCGCCATGGGATATTTCAATCTTGGAAATATTCTTACCTGGTTTGCCGGAGTTATGGGATTAAAGGTTGCTGCTTTTGCACAGCCTATGATTCATAAAGTATTTTTTAGAAAGTCGCGAAAGGATGAATCTTCATCTTATGAAACATAGAAGTTGCGTTTTCTAAAGAAAGGGAGGTGAATGAATGGGAACTTATATGCTGGCTGCCACAGATGTCGATTTTATGGTTCATGGATTGTTCCAGTATGAGATATTTGGGCAGAAGCTGTGGATTACCACGACGCATGTGTGTACACTGATTGTCATGTTAATCCTAATCATTTTTGCGTTGGTAGTTAATATTAAAATCCGTAAAGTTCGCCCGGAAGATGAACCGAAAGGGCTAATTAACGCGTGTGAAATCATTGTGGAAAAGTTAGACGGCATGGTTATTAATTCCATGGGAGAAAAACACTATCGCGGATTTGTTAACTACATCGGAACTATATTTGGCTTCATTTTGCTGAGTAATATTTCCGGTTTGCTGGGTTTGAGACCACCGACAGCAGATTACGGTGTCACATTCCCGCTGGCAGTTATAACGTTTTGCCTAATTCATTATAACCAATTTAAGTATCAAAAAGTCAAAGGAGTTATCGCAGGACTGTGCGATCCGTGGCCAATCTGGGCACCGATCAACATTGTCAGCGACTTTGCTGTTCCAATCTCCTTATCCTTGCGTCTTTTCGCAAATGTTTTATCCGGAACAGCAATTATGGCGTTGATATACGCGCTGTTATCCAAGTTCGCAGTAATTTGGCCTGCAGCATTACATTTCTATTTCGACCTGTTTTCAGGTGCGATTCAGACATATGTATTCAGTATGTTAACAATGACTTATATTACCAATGCATTTGGTGAAGAAAACTAATTCTGAGGAGGAAAGTTAAATGAATCAAGTTACTGGAGTAGAATTAATTAAAGCATGTTCCGCTATTGGCGCAGGTTTAGCTGTAATCGCAGGTATTGGACCTGGTGTTGGACAGGGTATTGCAGCAGGATACGCTGCAAGTGCAGTAGGACGTAATCCTGGAGCACAGGGAGAAATCAGATCAACAATGTTATTAGGACAGGCCGTAGCCGAGACAACAGGTCTTTATGGTTTGTTGGTAGCTATCTTACTGTTATTCGTTCAGCCACTTGCAAAATAATGACCGAGGTAGACAAATAACAGAAAGGAGGACAGGGCATGGAGAGACTATTTGACTTAGATGCCCAACTGCTGGCAGATTCCGCACTTAATTTGGTAGCAGTTTTAGCGTTGTACTTCTTCCTTAGTTATCTTTTCTTTAATCCGGTAAGAAAATTGTTGGAGAGTCGTAAAAAGATGATTGCCGACGATATTGCAAAAGCGGCCCAGGATAAAGAAGAAGCAGCAGCTTTAAAGTCTGACTACGATGATAAATTAAAAGGCATCGATAAAGAGGCCGATGAGATTTTAAGTCAGGCTCGACAGAAGGCACTGCAAAATGAAGCAAGAGTTCAGGAGCAGGCAAAAGAAGAAGCAGCACGTATTGTGAAACGAGCTGAAGATCAGGCGGAGCTTGAGAAGAAGCGCGCACTTGATGATATGAAGCAGGAAATGATCTCTGTAGCGTCTATGATGGCGGAAAAAGTTGTTTCTCAAAACATAAATGCAGAGATTCAGGAGTCACTGGTTGACGAAACACTGAAGGAAATGGGTGAAGCAACATGGCAAAACTAGTATCCAAAATTTACGGGGATGCTTTGTTTGATGTGGCCATTGAATCAGGTCGTTTGGATGACTTCCTGGAGGAAGCAAAGGCAGTGAAAGCACTGCTTGCAGAGAATGAGGATTTGGTCAAACTAATGAATCATCCGAAAGTTTCCAAGGAAGAAAAGGTAGAAGTTTTGGAACAGTGTTTTTCCGGAAAACTATCTGACCAGGTACTTGGAACCATGCGTCTGATGCTGATAAAAGATCGTATGAACGAAATTGACAATGTGCTTGACTATTTTATCGCAAGGGTAAAAGAGTATAAGAACATCGGAAGTGCCACCGTAACAGTGGCAATGCCGTTAAATGACGATCAGAAGGCAAAGATCAGACAAAAATTATTAGAAACAACCGATTATGTGGATTTCGAAATTCATTATGTAGAAGATCCATCCTTGATCGGAGGCATGGTAATTCGCATTAAAGACCGTGTGGTTGACAGTTCCATAAAAACCAAAATCGCACAGATGCACAGAGAATTATCAAATATACAGTTGAAAGCAGGTGAAAGCGCTCCATGAATTTAAGACCAGAAGAAATAAGTTCTGTAATTAAAGAGCAGATTAAAAGATATGCAGCGCAATTGGAAGTATCCGATGTGGGTACTGTTATCCAGGTAGCCGACGGTATTGCACGTATTCACGGACTTGAGAATGCTATGCAGGGAGAACTTTTAGAGTTCCCTGGGGAAGTCTATGGAATGGTATTGAACCTTGAAGAAGACAATGTAGGTGCCGTTTTATTAGGGGATGGCAAGAGCATCAACGAAGGAGATACGGTAAAGACAACAGGTCGAGTGGTAGAAGTTCCTGTTGGCGATGCAATGCTTGGACGTGTTGTAAACGCACTTGGACAGCCAATTGATGGCAAGGGACCTATCGAAACAGATAAGTTCAGACAGATTGAAAGAGTAGCAAGCGGTGTTATCGCACGTAAATCCGTAGATACACCACTTCAGACCGGTATTAAAGCAATCGATGCCATGATTCCAATCGGAAGAGGACAGCGTGAGCTTATTATCGGAGATAGACAGACCGGTAAAACTGCCATTGCAGTGGATACCATTATTAACCAGAAAGGTCAGAACGTAAAATGTATTTACGTTGCCATTGGACAGAAAGCATCTACCGTAGCAACCATCGTAAATACATTGGAAGAGTATGGAGCAATGAGCTACACCACAGTAGTTGCAGCTACTGCCAGTGAGCTTGCGCCGTTGCAGTACATTGCACCATATTCCGGATGTGCCATCGGAGAAGAATGGATGGAAAACGGAGAGGATGTTTTGGTTATCTATGATGACTTAAGTAAACATGCCGTTGCTTACCGTACACTTTCCTTACTTCTTAAGAGACCACCTGGCCGTGAGGCATACCCTGGAGACGTATTCTACTTACACTCCAGATTGTTAGAGCGTGCAGCCCGTTTATCCGACGAGCTTGGAGGAGGATCCTTAACCGCATTGCCGATTATCGAAACCCAGGCAGGAGACGTATCTGCATACATTCCGACCAACGTAATTTCCATTACCGACGGTCAGATTTATCTTGAGACAGAGATGTTCAACGCAGGTTTCAGACCGGCAATCAACGCAGGTCTTTCCGTATCCCGAGTTGGAGGTGCGGCACAGATCAAAGCGATTAAAAAGATTGCGGCGCCAATTCGTACAGAGCTTGCTCAGTATGAAGAGTTGGCATCCTTCGCACAGTTTGGTTCCGAACTTGACGATGCAACAAAGGAGACTTTGGCACAGGGTGAAAGAATCAAGGAAGTCTTAAAACAGGCACAGTATAAACCAATGCCGGTTGAAAACCAGGTAGTTATTATTTATGCGGCAACCAAGAAATACTTATTGGATGTTGCCCTGGAAGATGTTTTAAGATTTGAAAAAGAGTTAATCGAGGAAATTGAAACCAAACATGCTGACATTCTTGCCACCATTCGTGAAAAGAAGGTATTGGATGAGGAAACAGAAGGCAAGTTGGTAAAAGCAATCGAAGAATTCAAGGCACAGTTTCGTTAGAACAAGCTTATAGTAAGGCGGTGAGATATTATGGCCTCAATGAAGGACATAAAACAAAGAAAAAGCAGCATACAAAGTACGCAGCAGATAACAAAAGCCATGAAGCTTGTTTCTACCGTAAAGTTACAGAAAGCAAAAACCAGAGCGGAGAACGCCAATCCGTTTTTTAATCACGTATATAATACGGTGTCATCGATTTTGGCAAAAAGTAAGGATATCAATCATCCTTATCTTAAGCCGGGAGACAGCGATCGTATTGCAGTGGTGGTTATTACATCAAACAGAGGACTTGCCGGAGGTTACAACTCCAACGTTGTAAAACTCATTACGGAAAGTGGATTTGATAAGGATAAAGTGGACATTTATGCCATTGGCGGAAAGGGAAGAGATTCCCTTGATCATAAAGGATATCATGTGGTATCCGATGATTCTCCAATCATGGAGGCACCAACCTATGAAGATGCAAAGGCTGTATGCGACAAGGTGTTGGAGTCTTTTGTAAAAGGTGAAATCAGCGAGATTTATCTTGCTTATGCCCACTTCAAAAATACCGTTGTAAATGTCCCTACATTAATGAAACTATTGCCTGTGGATATGGAAGCGGAAGAAGTAGAAGAGACAAAAGCCAGTGCACCGATGGGATTTGAACCTAACGAAGAAGAAGTTCTTGAAATGGTAATTCCAAAGTATATTACATCTTTGTTCTACGGAGCACTGATGGAGGCTGTTGCCAGTGAAAACGGTGCCAGAATGCAGGCCATGGATTCTGCGACAAGTAATGCTGAAGAAATGATTAGTGATTTATCACTGAAATATAATAGAGCCCGCCAGGGTGCAATTACCCAGGAGTTAACAGAAATCATTGCAGGAGCGCAAGCGATTTCTTAGGGCGAATCTCCGAAGAGATTATAGACAAAATTAAGGAGTGTAAATATGGCAGACAAGAATATTGGAAAGATTACCCAGATAATCGGTGCCGTACTTGATATTAAATTCTCCGAAGGACATCTTCCAGAAATTAATGACGCAATTAAGATTCCTTTGAAAGATGGAAAAACATTGACCGTCGAAGTAGCACAGCATCTGGGAGACGATACCGTAAGATGTATTGCCATGGGACCAACTGATGGATTGATTCGTGGAATGGATGCGGAAGCAACCGGCGGACCTATCAGTGTTCCGGTAGGTGAGAACACCTTAGGACGTATCTTCAATGTCCTCGGTGAACCAATCGATAACGTAGAAGCACCAACCGGCGTAGATTATATGCCGATTCATAGAAAAGCACCTGCCTTTGAAGAGCAGGCAACATCCCAGGAGATGTTAGAGACCGGAATTAAGGTCGTAGACCTTCTCTGCCCATACCAAAAGGGTGGAAAGATCGGATTGTTCGGAGGAGCCGGAGTAGGTAAAACAGTACTTATTCAGGAGCTTATCCATAACATCGCCACAGAGCATGGTGGATATTCTGTATTTACCGGTGTAGGTGAGCGTACTCGTGAAGGTAACGACTTATATTATGAAATGAAAGAATCCGGTGTTATTGATAAAACAACCATGGTATTCGGACAGATGAATGAGCCACCTGGAGCTCGTATGCGTGTAGGTCTTGCAGGACTTACAATGGCAGAGTATTTCCGTGATAAAGGTGGAAAGGATGTGTTGTTATTCATTGACAACATTTTCCGTTTCACACAGGCAGGTTCTGAGGTATCCGCTCTTTTAGGACGTATGCCTTCTGCGGTAGGATATCAGACAACATTACAGACAGAGATGGGTGCTCTTCAGGAGCGTATTACTTCTACAAAGAACGGTTCCATCACATCTGTACAGGCGGTATATGTACCTGCGGACGATTTAACGGACCCGGCACCGGCTACCACCTTTGCGCATTTGGATGCCACCACAGTACTTGAGCGTTCCATTGCAGCACTTGGTATTTATCCGGCGGTAGATCCACTTGGATCCACATCACGTATTTTGGATCCGCGTATCGTGGGACAGGAGCATTTTGAAACTGCACGTGGAGTACAGGAAATTCTTCAGAGATACAAAGAATTACAGGATATCATTGCAATTCTTGGTATGGACGAGTTATCCGAAGAAGATAAACTTGTAGTTAGCCGTGCTCGTAAGATTCAGAGATTTTTATCTCAGCCATTCTTCGTAGCAGGCCAGTTTACAGGTTTGGAAGGTAAGTATGTACCAATTTCCGAAACCATTCGAGGATTCAAAGAAATTCTTGAAGGAAAACATGATGACATCCCTGAACAGTACTTCTTGAATGCAGGAAGCATTGACGACGTAGTAGCACGCATGAAGTAAGGGGTGAGTCCGTATGGCAGAGGAAAAAAACCTTTTTGACGTTGAAATCATATGTCCGGACCGCGTATTTCATAGCGGAAAGGCTTATATGATTGAATATAATACCACAGAGGGGCAGATTGGTGTTTACAAAAATCATGCACCGATTACCAACGTAATTGCTCCCGGTGTGGTAACTATTACAGACGGCAGCGATAAGAAGATTACCGCTGCAGTGCATAGCGGATTTGCAACAATTTTACAGGATAAGGTAACTTTGCTGGCTGAAGTGGCAGAGTGGCCGGATGAAATCGATGTAAAACGTGCACAGGAAGCCAAAGAAAGAGCTGAAAAACGACTTTCCGAACACAAGGAGGACCTTGATGTGAAGAGAGCGGAAGTTGCTTTGAAAAAAGCGCTGGTACGTCTGGAAATCAAAAAATAAAATGCAATGGCCCGGTAGTTTTTGCCGGGTCATTTTTTCGGTAAAAAGAAGTTTGCTTGGTTGTCAGAAGTCAAAAATTTGTTTACAATAGTAGAAGAAAGAGGAAAGAGAAGGTAAAGGCAATGGGCTCACAAAGTAGTTTTGAAAATGTGGTGAAAGAAATACATATCATGGTCTCAGAATGTCCAACAATTAAGGGAAATCCTGACAATGTGGTCATCAACAAGAATCAGTTGTTTGACAAGTTGAACAGTTTAAGCCAGTGCCTTTATGAGATGTTGGATGAGTTTGAACTTACCAAGCAGAAAAAGGAAGAGGCCAATTATAAGATAAAGAAATATTACAGAGAAACGGTGGATAATGCACAAAGTAAAGCAGAAGATGTGTATTCCGCTTCTGTTTTATATACAGATGAAGCCATTACCCGTCTGGTAAGGTTGATTGATGAAAGTGAGAAATCGGTGGAACTGCAGTTTGTGGAGTTTGAAAGGAAACTTCAAAAACAAAAGGATGAGATTCGGGCGAACCAGAAGGAACTTCAGGATCTTTTATTCGAAATGCAGGATGACAGTTTTTACATTAATCTTTTGAACGAGAGACGAAGAAAGATTGAACAGGAGAAACCGGATAAGAATAAGAAAACACCAACGTATTCTTCAGAACCTATTTATCCTAAACCGGAGATTAAGATTAACAAACAATATTTTGAGCATATGGGTCTGAACGAAGACGGTACACCTAAGATTGAGGATGAAGTTAAGGTGGAGACACCGGAAATCAAAGTGGACATGAATTCCAATTATTTTAAGTGGAAAAAGCAACAGGAAGGCATGGAACAAGGTGTACAAGAGGAAGGAGTAACAGAAGAATATGCAGATGAAGAAGGGGCCGGAGGAGATTCTGATCAGTAAAAATCCTGATGCAGAAAATCGTTATGCCAACAGTCAAAAGCAAAAAGAGCAGCAAAGTCGAACCAACTGGAATATAAGACCTTATCTTGCCATTGGTTTAACGGCGTTTATTGTACTTGGATGCTCTATTGTGCTGTACTTTTTTATAGCGCGATACGATGGTGCATCTGCAAATATTGAAAAGGTCATATCTGTTTTACAGCCGATTATTATAGGGGCCATTATTGCATACTTATTGAATCCTATGGTAAATACCATTCAGGGATGGTTGGAAAAATTGGCAGACGACCATTTTAACGGAAACGAAAAGCTGAAGAAGAGTTCTAGAACCATTGGTGTATTTATCGCCATGATTATAATGCTTTTTGTTATTTCGATTGTGCTGCGAAGCCTGATTCCTCAGCTGTATGAAACAGTGCAGGGATTGGCTGTTACACTGCCGACCCAGGCCAACAACACATCGGATTGGATTCAAAGTGTGTTGGAGGAGAATAAGCTTCTTGCCGAATATGCGGACAATATTATTAAACAGGGAACAGAAAGTATGGAAGCCTGGTTAAAGAGTGAGCTGCTTCCTCAGTCAAAGGAAATTATCACTTCGGTAACCAGCGGAATATTGGTATTTGTCAAAGGAATCATCAATTTTATCATTGGATTGATTGTATGTATTTACTTACTTCTTGAAAAAGATCATTTTGTAGGTGCGGGAAAGAAACTGACCTACGGCCTTTTTACAGCAAAAGCAGCCAATAACATTGTGCGTGTGGCAAGAAAGAGCAATCAGATTTTCAGTGGTTTTATCGGTGGAAAGATTATCGATTCTGTGATTGTGGGAATTTTATGTTATATTGTGCTTATCATTGTGCATATGCCTTATGCATTGCTGGTAAGTTGTATTGTAGGCGTGACCAATGTGGTGCCGTTTTTTGGACCTTACATTGGAGCCATTCCGAGTTTTTGCTTGATTCTTTTGGAGAGCCCGCCAAAGGCAGTGTACTTTGCCATTATTATTTTGATTTTACAGCAGGTGGACGGCAACATTATCGGACCTAAGATTCTTGGACAATCCACCGGATTATCCTCCTTCTGGGTGGTATTTGCCATTTTGCTTTCCGGAGGTCTTTTCGGATTTGTGGGAATGCTTTTTGGTGTTCCGGTGTTTGCAGTAATTTATTATGTATTCAACGAAGCGGTGAAGAATAAGTTAAAGCACAAACGAATGCCAATTAATTCCAAGACCTACGTAAACGTGGAATACCTGGACGAAGATACCAGAAAGCTAGTGTATATGAATCGGCAACCATACAATATCAACCGATTGAAAAAGGATAAGGAAGAGGAGTCGGAAGATTTGGAAGAATCTGAGGATCCGGAAGAATAAATCTCATACAAAATATTGTGTCGTAAGAAGCGTTAAACCATGATACTTAGCGGTTTTTACGGCACTATTTTTTTGACACGCATAGGGGTTGTATGCTATTATAAAGGATGCTAAAAGAGGATAATTTACCTATTTGTAGAACAAAGAGGATGTAATAATGGATAGAAACGAATATAAACAAAAACTAGATAGTATACGAGAGTGTGTTTCTCAAGGGAAAATCGATGAAGCGGTATCCATGGTAGAATCCATTAATTGGAAGAAGATACATACTGTATCAGCATTGTGTCTGGCAGGAGAAGTGTATGAAAAGGCAGAGCGTTATGAGGAAAGTAAGGCCATGCTTTTAGAGGCATACGAAAGATCTCCTATTGGAAGAACAATTATATATAGACTTGCTATTGTAGCAGTGAAATCCGGAAATATGGAGGAGGCAGAGGAATTTTATAATGAATTTACCTCCATTGCGCCTACAGACAATGTGCGCTATATATTGAAATATCAGATTAGTCGTGCAAAAGGAGTGCCGGTAACAGAGTTGATTGGCATTCTGGAAGAATACAAAGAACGAGAAAGTTCAGAGCGCTGGTCTTTTGAACTTGCCATGTTATATCACAAAGCCCGTATGGCAGATAAGTGCGTGGAATTATGTGATGAGATTATTTTATGGTACGGCGAAGGAAAATATGTGGAAAAAGCCCTGGAATTAAAGATGATTTATCAGCCTCTTACAGAGGTTCAGGAAAAGAAATTCCGCAGGATGAAACAGTGCCGTGACGGAGTATTAAAGGTAACTCCGGACGAAGAGATTTTAAGTGGTGAGATTTTATCGGAAACCAAGGTGATTCCTGAGGTGAAAGCTCCATCTCCTACATTTAACACAGTGAATCTGCAACAGGAACTGGCAGATAATATGAAGAAGATTATGGAGGCCACAGAGAAGGAAACCGTTTCTTCTCATATGGATCAGATCAAAGAACTGGTTCAGACCATTCCTTATCTTCAGATGGAGGATGAGAATAAGAAAGAAGACGTTGGGGATGATAAATATGGACATATTCAAACCGACGAAGAAATAGACGGCTCTTTGAAAATTGATTTTAAAGAGATGTTGGGAGAAGAACAGGGCGGACAGATGAGTCTGAATGTTCCGAATCAGCCAACAGCTGAGCAGCAGATAACCGGACAGATGAGTATTGAAGAAGTACTGAAAGAATGGGAAAAGACCAAGGTTGCTGCGAAAATGGCTCTTGAAGTGGCAGAGAAGAAGCGTTTGGAATCTGCCAAGGCCAGAGCGTTAAAAGAAGCAGAAGGAATCATGGATCGTCTCAATGACGTAATTCCTCAGCTTGAAGCGGGAAAAACACCTCGCCAGTTAATGGAAGAGGAATATGTCAATAAGATGGAAGAATACGGAGAAGATGATGTGGAACAACTTCCGGAAACGGAAGAAACCGTAGATTCAAAGGTAGATTCAAAGGTAGATGAGCCGGTGGAAAAGGCTCTTGAAGAAGTGCCGGAGAATCCGGTGGAGGAAGAAGAAGCCACAGAAGAAAGAAAACACATCACATTCCTTCGAGAGGATCAGAAGGAGTTATTTGCGTACTTCTTAAAGGTAGATGGCATGGAGAAACAGATTTGTACTGCCATGGATGCCATGATTCACAAAGAGAATACCATAAATTCCGTCACCGGAAATCTTTTGATTGAAGGTGGACGAGGAAGTGGAAAGACTGCACTTGCCTTAAATCTGGTCAAGGCCCTTCGCCAGGAAAAGGCAGCAAACAATAATCGTGTTGGAAAGATTACCGCATCTGCATTAAATACCAAGGATGTATTGAATCTGGTGAACAAGGTAAGCGGCGGTTATCTTATTATAGAAAAGGCCGGAGATATGAACCATGAGACAGCAGAGGGACTGTCGCTTGCAATGGAAGGAAATACAGAAGGACTTACGGTGATTATGGAAGATACCCGTGCAGGACTGCAAGAGGCATTACAGCAGAGCGCATCCTTAGCCGGTAAGTTTAGTGAGAAGATTTCCATTCCGGTATTTACCATTGATGAGTTAGTTCATTTTGCAAAGAGTTATGCAAAAGAAGCAGATTGTGAAATTGATGAAATTGCCATTCTTGCTCTTTATAACAGAATCAGCAATGTACAAAAGGGAGACAAGGCTACCTACGTAGCAGAAGTAAAGGATATTATGGATGAAGCCATTGCCAATGCGCAAAAAGGCGGATTTAAGAAAGCCTTTTTGAAAAAGAAGACCAATGATGGTTTGACCATTATCCATGAGCAAGATTTCCAAAACTAGGAGGAAAAGAATGGAACGGATTACTGAGATGGATTGCTATCTGTTTGGTGAAGGAACACATTATGAGATTTATAATAAATTAGGGGCGCATCTTGGAAAAAGCAGCAACAAAGAGGGCTGCTTTTTTGCCGTTTGGGCACCTCATGCAAAATCGGTAAGTGTGGTAGGTGATTTTAATCACTGGACAGTAGAAGAAAATGATATGGGAGAGCCTACCGAAGGCGGAGTGTATGAGGTTTTTATCCCGGGTGTAAAGCGGGGAGATTTATATAAATTTGCCATTTGCACCAAAGAGGGGGAACTTCTTTATAAGGCCGATCCCTTTGCCAGATTTAACGAAAGACGACCGGGAACCGCGTCTGTTGTGTGGGATAACGTGGACCATGAGTGGGAAGATCAGGTTTGGTTAAAGAATCGGGATAAAAAGAATTTTGACAAAGAACCAATGGCTATTTACGAGGTTCATCCGGGATCTTTTATGAAGCATCCCGGCAGAGAAGGGGACGATTGTCTTTATACCTATAATCAGCTGGCAGATGTTTTAATCGATTACGTATTGAAAATGGGATATACCCATGTGGAATTTATGGGTATTTGTGAGTATCCATACGATGGTTCCTGGGGATATCAGGTAACCGGGTATTATGCCCCAACGGCCAGATACGGAACGCCGGAGGATTTTGCCGCAATGGTGGACAGATTCCATCAGGCAGGCATCGGTGTAATCCTGGATTGGGTACCGGCTCATTTCCCAAAGGACAGCCATGGCCTTGCGGATTTTGACGGCGAGGCAACCTATGAATATGCAGACAGCAGAAAGGGTGAACACCCGGACTGGGGAACAAAGATTTTTGATTACAGTAAAAATGAAGTAGTGAATTTCCTTATTGGAAGTGCACTGTTTTTCGTGGAAGAATATCATATTGACGGATTGCGTGTGGATGCGGTGGCATCTATGCTTTATTTGGATTATGGGAAAAAGGATGGCCAGTGGGTGGCCAATAAATACGGAGACAACCGAAATTTGGAGGCGATCCAGTTTTTGAAACATCTGAATTCCGTAATGAAGGAAAAACATCCGTCGGTAATGATGATTGCGGAAGAGTCCACTGCATGGCCGAAGATTTCTGCACCGGTTGAGGATGGTGGACTTGGATTTACTTATAAATGGAATATGGGTTGGATGCACGACTTTTTGGAATATATGAAGCTGGATCCGCTGTTCCGTAAGTACAATCACCACCTTTTAACCTTTGGAATGAGTTACAATGAAAGTGAAAAATTCATTCTGGTACTGTCTCATGATGAGGTGGTGCATTTGAAGTGTTCCATGATTAACAAAATGCCGGGACTGGGATTTGATAAGTTTAAGAACCTGATGTTAGGATATACCTTCTTTATCACACATCCCGGTAAAAAGCTATTATTTATGGGGCAGGATATTGCTCAGCTTCGGGAGTGGAGCGAAGATCGTGAGCTTGACTGGTTTTTATTGGAGAAAAAGGAGCATCGCCAATTGCAAAGCTATATGCAAACCCTTTTATCTCTCTATAAAGATTGCAAGGCCCTTCATACCCACGATCATGATTGGAAGGGCTTTGAATGGATCAATGCCAAGGACGGAGACAGAAGTATTCTTAGCTTTGTGCGAAAGGGCACGAAGAAAAATGAGAATCTATTAGTAGTATTGAATTTTACCCCTATGGACCGACCGGATTATCGATGCGGTGTACCAAAGAGGGGAACCTATAAAAGAATCCTCAGTAGCGCCATGGAACAGTATGGCGGAAGCGATATGGAAGAAAAGGAAGAATTTGTGGCAGAAAAGAAAGAGTGCGACGATAGAGCCTATTCTTTTGCCTATCCGTTAAAGGGCTACGAGGCAGTAATTTTCCGGTATTAATGGAGAAAACATGGACGAATTAAAGGAATTACTTGAACAGGAACTTTGCGAAGACCTGCAGCAGATTATTATCAGCAACCCCAAAACCAAGGGGGAAGTGAAAAAGATTCATATCAGACCGATTCTTTTGCAGAACCGGTTGTGCTATCAAATGGCACAATACACACAAAAGCAGGTGTTTCATAAAAACCTGACCGGGGAGGAAGCACTTTTGGCCATCATGGAGAGGTGTCAAGAATTTAAACAGTTGCAGCTGGAGTCTTCCCATATGCAGCTGACCGCTCTTTTTGGTAAAAAAGGCAACGTAACCATAAAGAAAAAAATGAGAAATAGCGAGAAAAAAGCTGTTTTAACCCATAATCGTAAAAAGCAGTACATGATTGAACCGGGGGAAAAGGCACCATTTTTGGTGGACCTTGGTGTAATCAGCAAAGAAGGGGAAATCATTCACAGTCGCTACGACAAATTTAAACAGATCAATCGTTTCCTGGAATTTGTAAGGGATGTGGAAGACTATCTGCCAAAGGACAGAGAGGCGGTCATTATTGATTTTGGCTGTGGTAAAAGTTACCTCACCTTTGCCATGTACTATTATTTGCATGAGAAAAAAGGCTATGATGTGCGCATGATCGGGTTGGACTTGAAGCAGGATGTGATTGAGCACTGCAACAGGTTAAAAGACAGCTATGGCTATGAAAAGTTGAATTTTTATGTAGGAGATATTGCAGATTATAAAGCTGTGGACAAGGTGGACATGGTGGTAACCTTGCATGCCTGTGATACCGCCACGGATTATGCCTTATACAATGCAGTAAGCTGGGGAGCAGAAATTATCCTTTCTGTGCCTTGCTGTCAGCATGAGATGAATTTGCAATTGAAAAAGAAGAAGCCGAAAAATCAATTGTATCCGCTGTTTTCCTATGGATTGATCCAGGAAAGAAGCGCAGCGCTTTTTACCGACGCCATTCGTGGGGAAATTTTAAAAGAGCAGGGATATAAGGTACAGATTTTAGAGTTTATCGATATGGAACACACCCCGAAAAATGTTTTGATTCGGGCGGTGAAATCCACAGACAGAAAGAAGATTGAAATCGGAAGCAGGGATGTGGCGACGTACCGGGACGCCATGGACTATCTTGGCGTGACCACCACATTAAGCAGGTTATTTGATGAGGAGAGCTAGATGAAAAAGGGATTAATAAAAGCAGGGGTTTTACTGGGAATACTGGTTGTGGCCATTGTGATCATGGAAATTATTTTCAGTGAAAGCGGAGAAGATTTAACGGTAAAAATGAAAGGCGCCACATTACCGGTGGTGTATTTTGAGCAAAATGGCAAGGAAATCAATCCGTTGTACGGCTATACTTCCGAAATGGAGCCCCAGTTTACAAGGGACAGCATTACTCCATTGGATGATAATTTGTCCCTGGATTTGAGGGTAAACACCTACGGACAAAAGGTAAAAGAAATTAATTACCAGATCAGAACTCTGGATTCTGCCCGTCTGGTGGAAGATACCGTCATAGACAAGTATACGCAAAACGGGGATACGGCAGCAGCCACCCTCAGTGTGAAAAATCTTTTGGACAACAATGCGGAATATCAGCTGGTCATCAACCTGAAGATGGAAAATCAGGTGGTGCATTATTACACCAGAATTATGATTCCAAAAGATACCGGTATTGCCCAGTGTGTGGATTTTGCCAATTCCTTCCATGAAAAAACCTTTGATAAAAGCAATACAGGGGAATTAAGCAAATACATGGAACCGGATTCCGGTAAAAAAACCAACAGCAGTTTAAATTACACCACCATTAATTCTTCGGTAAAACAGTTGTGCTGGGATTCTTTTAAGCCACAGCAGGTTGGAAATACCGAGGTGTCCATAAAGGAAATCAAAAAAGAATACAGTGTAATTATTTTATCCTATGTGATTTCAAGAACCGGTGCCAATGATGAACCGGAATATTACAATGTGGAAGAGTATTACCGTATCCGCTATGGAACAGACCGTATGTTTTTACTGGATTTTGAGCGTAATGTGAATCAAATCTTCAATGAGAACGGTGATAACTTTACAGAAAATGCCATCAAACTTGGCGTTCGAAGCGGGGATGTAAATTATATTAATAACGAAACCGGTACCATTGTTGGTTTTGTTCAGCAGGGAGATTTGTGGGAGTATAACAGTTTAAATGACAGTATTTCCAAGGTATTCAGTTTCCGTGAGGACATGAACAACATGGACCGACGTGAAAATAACAGACAACACAGCATACGAATTATCCGTATAGATGAAACAGGAAGTATGGACTTTATTGTATACGGCTATATGTGCCGTGGCAGTCATGAAGGAAAAGTGGGAATTTCCGTATTCCATTATGACTGTGTGACCAATGATATTGAGGAACAGATTTGGATTCCATACACCAAGTCCTATCAAATGATGGAACAGGTGGTTGGAAAAGTGCTTTACGTAAACGATCATAACCAGCTGTTTTATATGTCTGAGGGCACCATTTATCAGGTGGACTTAAGTACCCGAAAAGAGGAAGCCATTGCAAAGGGCAGTGGAGATGAATGGTTTGCGGTTTCTGAAGATAACAGCATGCTGGCCTGGGTAGAAGGCGGAAATGCCAACGCAGGAACGACGCTGCATCTTTATAACATGGCTGAGGATGAACAGCGTGAAATTAAGGCAGCGAAGGGTGAGTATATCAGACCTCTTGGATTTATCGGAACGGATTTGATATACGGAGATGCAAAGAAAAGCCAGGTGGTAACCGGAAGCTCCGGTGTGACCGTATTCCCGATGTATGATGTAAAAATCATGGATGAAGAGGGAAAGGTTAAGAAAAATTATCAGAAGAGCGGTCGTTATGTGGTTGGTATTTCCATAGAGAATTTCACCATCACCTTAGACCGGGTAAAATACAGCGATGGAAGTTATGTTTCCACCACGCCGGATACCATTATGAATATGTTGGAAGATGGGGAGAATGTGGCTAAGGTTCAAACCATTGGTGACGGAGAAAAGCAAAATGTGGTGGCCATTACGGTGGCTTCTGAAATTGACGATAACACACCAAACTTTTTAGCCACAAAGCTGGTGTCTACCAAAGAAGATCGAACCCTGGAAGTAAAATGCGACGGGGATGAAAAATATTATTATGCCTACGCAAAAGGCAAGGTGGTAAAAATTACACCGAAGGAATCTGAGGCGGTGCAGATTGCAGCCAAAGAAACCGGAGTGGTGGTCGACGGATCTGCCCAATATGTATGGCAGCAGGCAAAAAGTGCTTATGTAAACACCTTTGGAGGAATGAGCGTGGATACTTCCAAGGTGGGAAATAACTATGTGGAGCGGGCACTTTGTGTGATTCTGAAAAAAGAAGGTGTCACCCTTTCTGTGGGAGAACTTTTGGACAATGGAAAGACCGCCAAGGGCATTTTGGAAAGCTCCATTTCCGGAGTTACGGTACTTGATTTATCCGGATGTAAACTGGAACAGATGCTATACTACGTAAGTCAGGGAAGTCCTGTTTACGCCATGGTTTCATCTTCAAAGCCGGTGTTGATCTGCGGATACAGCAAAGACAAGATTACCGTATACGATCCGGCAAAAAATGATACAAAAACCTACAGCATGGAACAGGCAGAAAAAATGTTTAAGAAAGCAGGAAATGTTTTCTTAACCTATATAAAACGACAACAGCATTAAAGAAAACCGTCCTTTTATCCGAAATAAGAAGTACAGGATAAAGGACGGTGTTTTTATGCAAATTCAACAGATTTTAATCGGACAGGAAAATAAAATAGCTGATAATACCAGCGTTTCATTGGATAAAAAAGTAGAAAAACCGGCAGAGAACAAAGGATTTTTTGTTCCGGTGGCAGGAAAAGATCAGGAGTTAATGACTCCGGATAAGGTGGCAACCAAGGCAAAATCCATGACCGAGGGAAAGACCGGAAGCAACGCAGAATATATTGCGGGAGTTATGAACGACTCCATTTATGAAGAAGCTTCAAAAGAAGGAGTGGACTTATCCAAAGAAGAAGAGGATGTTGTGGTCACTGTTGTGGATAAAATCCAGATGCAGATGATTGAAGGTGGAAACTGCAATGTGGCAGCAACTGCAAATTTATCAGACGCTGCTCTTTCTGAGATGACACCGGGAGCCAAGGCAGCTTATGATATGGCATCCAACCTTCTTACACCAACGGAACCGGAAATTTCTTACCTGGTAGAAAATGAATTGGAGCCAACCATTGGCAATTTCTATCAAGCCCAAAATGTAACCGCCGGTGCACAGCCACAAAAGGAAATGCCGGTGGATCCGGAGCTTTTGGTACAGATTCAGCAACGATTAACAGAGTTTGGCATAGAAACAACCGATGAAGCCATAAATCGGGGAACGGTGATGGTGAATTTCGGTGTGGATTTGACTCCGCAGAATTTTGAATATTTTACAAAACTGGAAAATGTGACATTGCCAATGCCGGAGGAAGAGGTAACAGTGGCCATTGAGGAGGCTGTTACTGTTGGCAGAAGCGCAAGTTGTGCAATGGTATTGCCGGAATATACCTGGCAAAACCGTGCAAAGGAGGCACAGCAAATCGTTGATCACGCCACAGAAGAAGATCTTGTGAAAATCCTTTTATCCGGTGAGGATGTCACCTTGGAATCTCTAAAGCGTGCAGCAAATGAAGAGGAAACACCAAAGGAAACACAGACTGTGACCCATATGGAGTTGAAGGTGGAATTAAAGATCACCAAGGCAAAACACACTCTGGAGGAAGCCAGATTATATATGAGTGCCAGCGCAAATCTATCTCTTTTGAAGCGTGGAATTCATATTGAAACCGAAGAATTGGAAAATCTTGTGGATGACTTAAAGCAGAAACAAGCATCCATAGAGCAGAAAATCTATGAAAAGGCAACACCACTTGAGGCAAAAGAAGCGGATACCCTGTTTAAAGAGACCAGCGAAACTTTAACAGAGGTAAAAAATGCGCCGGCCTTTTTCATGGCATCTGTGAAGATGGAATATACCTTTACCCAGGTAAGCACCCAGATTAAAAATACTGTAACTGACGAGGTAAAAGCAGATTACGTAAAGGCCAACGGAGCCTACGAAACCATGCAGACGGAAGTACGAAAAGATCTTGGGGACAACATTCAAAAGGCCTTTCGAAATGTGGATGACATATTGGAGGATATGGATCTTGAGGTATCTGAAAGCAATCAGAGAGCAGTTCGAATTTTAGCATACAATCATACGGAAATTACCGTGGAAAACATTAACACCATGAAACAAACCGACGAAATGGTTCAAGGTGTATTTCAGAAAATGACCCCAAAGGTGGTTATGGCAATGATCAAAGATGGGTACAACCCTTTGGATAAACCAATGGCAGAAGTTGGTGCCAAGGCATCGGAACTGAAAGAAAAGCTGGATCCGGCAGGTGCAGAGAAGTACAGCAAGTTCCTTGTTCAGATGGAGAAAAGCGGAGAGATTACTCCGGAGCAAAAGGAAAGTTTTATCGGAATCTATCGTTTGCTTCGCCAGGTGGAAAAAAGTGACGGGGCAGTAGTTGGCGCAGCAGTTTTGGCAGGGGCCAAAGTCACCATGCGAAACCTGATGACCCAGGTAAGAAGTATGAAAACAGGTAAGATTGATGTAAAAGCCAGCGATGCAATCGGTGTAAAAGATGACTCTTTTGTACCGGATTTGTCCATCACAGAGCAGGTACAGGCCAGTTATAAAACAGAGGTTTTGAAAAATGCCCTGGAAGAGCTTTCTTTCCCGAAATTGCAAGAGATTCAGAAAAACATGGGAAATCTGGAGGAATTGACGCCGGAACAGTTATTGGAAGCACTTCGAAGTGCAAAAGAAGAGGAAGCGGCGGAAAACGCCGAAACCATAAAGCAAATGAAAGAAGCATACCGTTTACTGGACGGCAGCAGAGAATTACAGAATTTCTTTGACCGATTTGATGTAAAACGAAATGCGGAAAACATTATGGCTGTGGCAGACTATTTTACCAATAAAAAATCCTTGTACAAAAAGATGTTAAAGTATGAGGGTTCCGGTCAGGAAACCAAGGACACCTTAGCAGAAATCAAGGAAGAATTGTTAAAAGATGTCAGCGAAAAAGTAAAGACACCAAAGGAAATGGCACAGGCGCAGGAAGCACTGGCAGACTTGGCAGAACATGCTATGGACAACATGATAGAAGAAGAGGATGTAACCTCTGTTGATATTAATGCCATGAAACTTTTATGCAAGCAGTTTTCTATTTTAGGTTCCATGGCCAAAAAGGAAGAGTACGCAGTACCTGTACTTGTGGCCGATGAAATGGGAACTGTAAGCCTAAAAATTGTTCACGGAGAAAAGGAAAAGGGAAAGGTAACCATTACCACAGAGCTGGAGAGCTATGGTAAAATCGCAGCAGAATTAAGTGTATCCGACAAGGGAATATCCGGATACGTGGTTTCGGATCAAACATCCACCACAGAGCTTTTAGCAATGCAAAGGGAGGAATTGCAGGAGTCATTGCAAAAAGCAATAAATGACACGGACGTCACTCTGAATTATGTAACAAGTAAAGATCTATCTTTGGACCGTTTTTACCAAAACAGTACAGGCGGCGAGGGTAGTGAGCAGACACAGACCACAACGGCAAAATTATACTCCATGGCAAAAGTTTTTATAAAAACCATGTCAAACATTAAAGAAACGGAGGTATCAAGCCGATAATATCTGTGTAGGTAAAAAAGGAGTGATACGATGAAGATTAATTACAACATGTCAGCGTACGTTGCAAACGCTCACTTATTAAGAAATGAAGACGCATTAACAGCTTCTCTTGAGAAGTTATCATCAGGATATAGAATCAACCATGCATCCGACGATCCGGCCGGAAAAGGATTATCAGCAAAAATGAGAACCCAGATTCGCGGATTGGAGCAGGCAAACAGAAACGCAGCAGACGGAGAGTCTGTAATTGAAACTGCAGAAGGTGCGCTTCAGGAAGTCACTTCTATGTTGCAAAGAATGCGTGAATTGTCCGTTCAGGCAGGAAACGATACCTATAGTCTTGAAGATAAAGAAGCAATGCAGGAAGAAATTAAAGCATTGATTAAGGAAGTGGATCGTGTATCCACCGATACAGAATTTAATAAAAAAACATTACTTGACGGTTCATTAAACAGCCGTGTTTATGCAGATACAAGAAATGTATCTTTGATTTCCGTAACCGACGATGTGCCGATTGGGGATTATAAGGTAAAAGTAACTGAAGATGCAACACGTGCAGTGTATACAGTAAAACCGGCAACCGAGCAAACATCATTCACATATAAAGATGAAGTTCCCGTTTTAGATGAAAACGGGGATCCGGTAATAGAAAATGGAGCAGTAAAAACAGAGGAAGTAGATGTACCAATCACGGGAACCATGACAATCAACAATGTGGCAATTGCATTTGATGGCACAGAAAAAAGCGCTGAGGAAATATTTGAGAAGATCAGAAAAGGTGCTGAGCAGGCGGAAGTAAATGTATATGCATATGATGGAACAACAGCCGTTACAGATGCAAATAAAATGGCATATCCGGAATCAGCAGGATATGAAGCTCTTGCAAAAACCTATGAGTATGCACCTACATCTACATCTACATCAGACGATGGAAATGGCTTGGTTTTTGTCAGCAAAAATACCGGTAGTTCAGAGAAAATCAGTATTAAGTGTTCCGATGAACATTTGGCAGCATTTTTTGGATTAACAACCACTGACGAATTAAGCGACACAAGCACATCTACCGCAGGAACAGATGTAAAGATAGAACTTGTGAATAACTTCAGTAAGCAGGCAACGGTTGCTACTGAAGGTGAAAAAGTAACCATTACTGATGTAGAAGGATTCAAAATGATGTTTGATGTGGATGAAATTTCAACCTATACCACTGACACAGACGGGAATGTTTCTAACGCTGACTTAGAGGTTACCTTGAACGTCACCAACATCGGAAACATGGCATTACAGATTGGTGCTAACCAGTACCAGACCATCAGTGTAAACCTTCCGGATGTGTCAACAAAGGCACTTCGAATTGACGACATTGATGTAACCACAAAGCCTGGACCGGCCAAGGCACTTAAAAAATTAGATGATGCCATTGCTCAGATTACCTCAGCAAGAAGTGGTATTGGAGCAGCAGAGAACAGACTTTCATCAACGGAGAACAGTTTGGGACAGACCGATGAAAATATGAACGCAGCCCTTTCAAGAATCGAGGATGTGGATATGGCTCAGGAAATGTCCACTTATACACAGATGAATGTTTTGGTACAGGCTGCAACATCAGTATTGGCACAGGCAAACGATCTTCCGGAGCAGACATTGCAGCTGCTTCAGTAGTGAATGTGAGGGATTGGCATGACAAATGAAAAGAAACAGATATATAAGAATCGAATAATGCAGGCCAATCGCAGTGAATTGATTGTGATTATGTATGATATGATCTACGATGACATGGAAGAAGCCATTCATCTCATGGAAGAAGAACGGTGGGAAGAGGTAAAAAAGACTCTGGACCACATAGAAATGGTGATTCGCCGTTTGGAAAATGATTTGGATCATACTTATAAAATATCCGATGAGCTTTTTGTTCTGTATCATTTTTGCCTGAAGGAATTGGCAAAATGCAGAATCAAAAAAAATTTGGAAGGTATGCATAACGCCAAAAAAGTGCTGGATCCATTGTACGTGGCCATGCAGGGAATGGCAAAAGAAGATAAGTCCGCTCCTATGATGAAACGTACACAGAATATTGCATATGGAATCACCTATGGAAAAAGCAGTTTAAACAGGGTATGCATCCAGGATCCCAACAGAGGATATTTGGCATAGGTTTTGACACATACAAAATTAGAGTTTATAAGGCTTTGGAGATTTGAGAAAAAAATCTCCAAAGTTTTTTTGTATAGTTTTACTAATTGCAAAAAACAGAGCATGGAATTATAATTCAAAGCACATCGTAATTATTGCACCAATCGGTGCGTTCAATCAGATGCATTTCGCATCATTTTTCAAATAATAGAACTTCATATGAGAAATCCTTATTAGGGGGATATGATGAAGAAGAAATTGACGGTTCTTTGCAACAATTTGGGGTTTCAGAGGCGTTTTTTGGCCTATCTGCGAAAAGAGTGGCAGGATTCCTTTACCATATGGGAAGCAGAGGAAGGAGAGATTCTGATTACGGATTTGGAGAGAGATTTTTCATCCTTTCAGGATGTGTATCATTTGTCAGAGGAATTAAGTGAGGATAATAACCTTTTATACCGCTATCAAAGTGGCTGTAAGATTGTGCAGGAATTGCTTTTTAAAGCAGGAAAACCCATACTTCCAAAAGGCCGTGCAAGGAAAAGTTCTCTGGTACTTTTTTACACGCCGGGAGGACACAGCGGACAAAGTGATATGGCCAGGAATTATGCAAGACGGCTTGGAAAAATGGAGAAGGCACTATACGTATATTATGGACCTTTTATGACCTTAGGAGATGGAGAAGGCATGGATCTTTCTACCTTGTGCTATGAAATATATACAAAAGGGGCAGAGTCCATTACCCCGGAAAAAATCAGTGCTGCACTATGTGAAGCAGAAGAATTAAAGTACTTGGAGGGATTTCACAATCCTCTTCATATGGCGAGGCTGAAAGGAGAGTTTGTATCGTTTATGGAGCGGTTGATGGAACTTTCCATGTTTGATTCCATAGTTCTTGATTTGGGGGAGCTACCCTTTGATGTTGGAAAGATTTTAGCCATGACCACAGAGTTGTACAGCATTTTACCACGGCAGGAATTACGGGAAGAGTATGAGACGCGCATGCATAAGTGGCGTGATTTTATGAAGACTTTGGAGATGAACTGCGTCAATCTTATGGTGAAGGAGAGGGAGTATCAGTGTGGAACAAAGATTATACCAAATGATGAGAAAAGAAGTGATCAATAGATTGGCGGACTATGAAACCATCCGGGATGAGCTGGTGGAGAATGTCATTGGAGAAGTGGTGAAAGAAAAGGAGCGGAGCTACGGTTTTACCTTTGAGGAATGGGAAGAATACGAACTCCGATTATACCATTCTTTAAGAAAGCTGGATATTATTGAAAGTCTTATTGAGGATGAAGAGGTTACAGAAATTATGATCAACGGACCTCATCATATTTTTTATGAAAAAGAAGGAAAGATTTATCCCTTTGAAAAGAGTTTTGAAAGTAAGGAGCGTTTACGGGAAATCATTGATCAGATTGTGGGAGAGCACAATCGACGGGTGAATACAAAGATGCCTATTGTGGATACCAGACTGGAGGATGGCAGCAGGGTGAATGTGGTGCTTGATCCTATTTGCCTGGAAGGGCCGGTGGTAACCATTCGTAAATTTTCAAAGGCAGTCATAGGGATGGATAACCTGATAAAGATGGGAACCCTTACCGTTGAGGCCGCGGAATTTTTGCGACAGGCAGTAAGGAATCGAGAAACCCTGTTAATTACCGGCGGAACGGGAAGTGGTAAGACCACTCTTTTAAACGCCCTGTCTGAAGAAATATCCAAGGAGCAGCGAGTGATCACCATAGAAGATTCTGCAGAACTGAAGTTAATGGCCATTCCCAATTTGGTTCGTATGGAATGCAGAGATGAAAACGAGGAGGGAAAGAATGCAATTACCATCCGGGATTTAATAAAGACTGCCTTAAGAATGCGGCCGGACCGCTTGATTATCGGGGAGGTGAGAGGAGCCGAGGCACTGGATCTGATGCAGGCGTTAAATACCGGACATCAGGGATCCCTTAGTACCCTTCATGCCAATTCCTGTAAAGATGCCATTTCCAGATTGGAAACCATGATTTTAATGGCCATGGATTTACCTATGAAGGCCATTCGTTCCCAAATTGCTTCAGGCGTGCAATACATTGTGAGCCTTGCAAAAAACGAAAAGGGAAAGCGAACCTTGAATCAAATTGTAAAAGTGGCAGGGATTAGGAATGGAGAAGTGGTTTTGAAGGTTTTGTTTGAACGGCAGAACAATGATCTAATTCGTGTGGAGGAGACAATATGAAGCAGATATGGAAAGAAGAAGCACAGGACAGAAAATTTTGGATACAAAGGTGGCTTGGGTTTATCGGTGCTTTAATCTTAATCAGCTATTTGTTTTACCGCTCCTTTTATGCCATGGCAGGATTAAGTATACTGGCCATTCCCTACAGTCGCATATGCAAAAGAGAGTTGATGGAAGAAAAACGGAGCCGATTTACATTGCAGTTGAGGGATTTTTTGCAGATTCTTTCCGGAAATTTAGAGGCGGGGGATTCCATTGAGCATGCCATTGAACATTCCAGGGATGAACTGGTAAGACAGTGGGGAGAGCAGTCTTTTATTGTTGCGGATGTGGACAACATATGCAGACAGATAAAGCTCAGTGGACAAAGCAGTAAGGTTTTAATGAAATGGGGCAAATTGCGGGATGACAATGAACTGAACATGTTTCTGCAGGTGTTTTTATATGGAAAAAGGTCCGGTGGAAACTTACGAAATATTATTTTTGCCACCACATCCTCCATTTCCAATCGAATTGAAACAAGCAAAGAAATTCAGACCATTCTGGCTGCTAAGAAGTTTGAGCAGGGAATTATGTCCATGATGCCTATGTTTATTTTATTGTATGTGGGAATCACCAATGGGGAGTATCTAAGTGTTCTTTACAAAAACACGGTGGGGGTCATTTTTATGACGGTTTGTTTGATTCTATATTTGGTTGCGGTGTTGTTAGGAAGGAGGCTTTTAAAAATTGAAGTGGATTAAGAAAAAAAGTCGACTGCGGCGCTCCTTTCTGGTGGTGCTTTTGATGGCGTTGCTTTCCCTGGCCTATGTGTGGGCGCATCGGGGAGATGTGGTTCATAACGGTGTGATTGGAAGGAAAAGCGGCGGAACAAAAAGTTTCCACGTCACCTGGAAGAAAGAAGATTTTGATATTAATTTTCGTTATAAAGCAAAAGGAGATGTGGGAAAGAGGAGGGATAGGGATGCTAAGGAAAAAAGTGCCAAAGAGCGGTTAAATGCGTATCTTATACAGTTGGAAAAGGAAACAAGAAATCAGGAAAAGGTGATTTTACCAAAGTCCTTTGAAGGGGAACGCATAATCTGGAAAAAGAAACCGGATTATACGCCGTTGTTTCTAGCATTTCTTGGCTTTGTTCTGGGGTTCTTATTGTACAAAGAGGAAGACTGGAAAGAGGAGGCATGGGAGAAGAAGCGGAAGGAGCGTTTGAATCGTCAATATCCCCAATTGGTTGGAAGTCTTACCACATTACTGGAAAGCGGTATGAGTATTAAGAACGCCTTTGTGCAAATGGCAGAAGAGGGAGTTGGTAAGAAAGGGCCGTTGGGTGAGGAATTAAATGTAATGATTCATCGTATGGAAAGCGGAGAGAGTCTTGGCAAGGCTCTTCAGCATTTTTCCCAAAGTTGTGATCTTCGGCCCTATACGAAACTGGTGAATCTTGTAATCCAGAACCAGGAGCAGGGCAGCAGCGGATTAAAAAATCTGCTGGAAAATGAAGCCAGAGAGACGGAAAGCATGCGATTGAATCTTGTAAAGCAACAGGGAGAAAAGGCAGAAACCAAAATTTTGTTACCTCTTACCATGTTGTTGTCGTTGGTGATTGTGATTTTGGTGGTGCCGGCTTTTATGCAAATGAAAGGAATGTAACGTATGAGAGAGTTTTGGAGAAATAATGACGGAATTACCACAGTGGAAATAATTTTAATCTTGGTGGTTTTAATTGCAATTGTATTGATCTTTAAGGAACAGATTACATCGCTGGTAGAGGATATTTTTGAGAGGATTACGTCCTCTGCAGGAGAGGTATAAATGGGTAAAAAGAAACCGGGAGTAATATCGCTCTTTGGGGCCTGCACAATTATGCTGGTACTTTCCTTTATGTTTGCTCTTTTAGATGGGGGAAGGATTGTGGCAATGTCGAATCTTGCACAACCAACGGCAGATCTGGCGGTAAGTAATATTTTGGCGGGTTATCAAAAGGAGATGTATGAAAGGTTCGGAATTCTTGGAATTGACCAGGAGTTTAGTAATATTGGCCGGTTAGGAAATCAAGTTGTAGATAGTATGGTGGAAGATGAGCTTGTTTACGAAAAGGATCTGGCTAAGGAGAATCGGAAAAAAGCGGACATATTATTTGATTGTGTGGATTTACTCACATATGAAGATTTTACAATGAATGATGGAAAATACCGTCTTTTGACAGATGGGGAAGGGGAGGTGTTTTTTAAAGAAGCTTCCCGGTACATGCTATGTGCCTTGCCAAAGGATACGGTAACTATGCTGATTGATAATTACGATGAAGAAAAAGAAAATCAGGAAAAAAACGATGTGAAAAAAATAATAGCGTCTGCAAAATCAGCCCTTAGCCATGCTTCTGCCATATTGAATCAGCAAAATAATAATAAAAACGGAGGGGGGAGTGAAATTCTTAGTGGAGAGATTATGAACTACGAGCAACAAAGAAGCACTCCCGTTTTATCCCTGGTACTTGGAAATGAGCCGGTTTCCGATAAAAGTGTGGACAGACAGTATTGTCCCACCTGCCGGAATCTGCATCAGGGAACCATGCCGGTGAGTACGGTTTCTGTGCAGGAGAAAATCTTGGGAATCTGGTATGCAAGAAGAATGTTTCCAAATTATCTTACAAAAGAAACCAAGGAGCCCATTTCCTACCAGTTGGAATATTTGATCGGCGGGAAAAGGACGGACCGGGAAAATCTGGAAGTGGTGTTGGAAAAGCTTTTGGCCATTCGTGAAGCGGTTCAGTTTGCCAGACATTTGGCAGATCAGAAGATTTATAACAGGGCAGGTGCAATTGCCACCATGTTGGTGGGGTTCACCGGAAATCCGGCCATTATAAAAGCGGTTCAGATGGGTATTTTGGTTGCCTGGTCCTTTGATGCAGCAGTTGATGATGTAAGAAAACTACTGGATGGAAAAAAGGTGGCACTTTATAAGGAAGATAGCAAACAGACCATTGGATATTTGGATTATCTTTCCTTTCTTTTGTACATTCAAAGTTGGAAACAGACCGGAATGAGATCTCTTGATGTTATGGAAAATATAATCAACTATAAATTGAAAAGGGGTGAGTTTCAGGCGGATAAAACCATAACGGAGTTTGAAGGAACGGTAACTATGAAAGAACCCTTTTTATTTGCAGGATTTATCACTCTTGGAGATTATACATTTCCGGGAATAGAGAAAAAGGTAAAAGTGAAAGGACAATATTAAGTATCGGTCATGAGATTCATGTTTCCCGATAATCGCATGTTTTGTATAGGCCAAATAATCTCATTCACCTTCTGAAAATTAACTTCCGGGAAACATGAATCTCATGACCAAAGAAAAGGAGAAGTAGTGAAAAAGGCAAGCATTACAGTTGAAGCGTCCATTGTGATGTGGTTATTGGCGTTGGTACTTGGAAGTGTGATGTTACTATTTCCCATGATTGAAAAACAATTGGTGAATCAACAACTTATGCTTGAAAGCTGCAGAGATGCAAAGAAAGTGTCGGCCATTGGTGAAGGAGGAACGGAAGCGTTTCTTCTTGGAGATTGCTATGCCCGGTGGGGATTAAGATCCGACGGGGGCACGGTGCTCTATTTTACCAGAAAGGATAAAGAGGAGATTCAAGTGATATCCACTTTTTCCATGCCGTTTTTTATAAGGTCACTTTCGAAGATGAAATCTATGCAGTCCGTGCTCTTTCGGGAGTGGCACGGTTACCAGCGACTGGGAGAAGAGGAAGAATATGTTTATGTGACCAAAACAGGAGAAGTCTATCACCGGACAAAGTCCTGTCGACATTTATTACTTTCCATTCGAAAGGTTTTGTTACCCGCGGTATCTTCCCTTCGAAATACAGATGGGGCAAAGTATTATCCCTGCGAAACCTGTATTCATGGGAGCGCTCCGGGAACCGTGTACATTACATCGGATGGAAATCGTTATCATAGCAGTAAAAACTGCAGAAATCTACTTCGTTATATTAGGAGAATTCCTTTAAGCGAAGCGAAAAAAAGCTATCGGCCGTGTAAGCATTGCGGTTTCGAGGAGGGGGATTAGTATGGAAATGGAACAGTTGATGCATTTTTTATTGTTCATTGTATTATGTATCGCTGCCATAGATGATCTATGCACCAGGCATGTGCACCTTGTGTATATTGTGGGATTCTTTTTTGGAGCCATAATGGAACAGATTCTGTTTCCGGTAATGGAATGGAAGGTTTTTGTGGCGGGAATATTATTTGGAGTGGCAATTTATGTACTAAGTTACATATGGAAAGGGGTACTTGGAAGCGGCGATGCCTGGATGATAGCCCTTTGTGGAGCATATCTTGGCATTACACAAACCATGGTACTTTTCTTTCGGGCAGTTCTTGTGGCAGCAGTGTGGGGGCTTGGCATTTTATGCAAGCACAACATTTTTGGCAAGTACAAAAAGAAAACGGTGGAATTGCCCTTTGTGCCTTTTATGCTGTGTTCCTATATTAGTCTGCTGGTTTTGGGAGGTTGAGAGTGAAACGAAAGGGTACAATTACGGTGGAGGCATCTGTAATTATGGTGGTGATGTTGTTGGTTTTTGGAAATTTTATGAGCATGTCCATAAAGCTTTATAACGAGATAAAACAGTCTGCCACCTATATTATAGAGCCGCCTAAAATTGACGGGGGAATGATTTTACGTATCAAACATTTGGGAGGAGAACTATATGAAAACTTTAAACTACAAGGTGAGTTACCAGAGGAAGTTGAATGAAAGTTATGAGGTATGTACCTGTGATGGTGGAGAATTGATGGTACATGAACTTGAAATGATAAGGAGAAACAATTTAAAAGGTTTACTGCCGGTGGAGTTTATGCTGGCGGATGGTAAAGGACAGTTTTGGTTTGCCATAACGGGACTGCAATCTCTTTCCAATATGCAGCGCACGGGCAAGCTTAACGGAGAGATGATGAGGGTGTTGTTTGAATCACTATCAAAGACCTTAAAGTCTTTGGAAGATTTTTTGCTGCGAGAGGAGTCTTTATACATTGACGATGTGTATTTTTCTGTGGACGGGAAACGCGCGTATTTTCGCTACATGCCCATGGAAATGGGTGAGGTGACAAGTGCAAAAGAAAAATTGATGAACCTTTTGGATGATCTGATAAAAACCGCTGATTATAAAGATAATGTATATATCACATACCTATTCTCCGCCTATGATACATTGCGCGGGGAAAATGCAGGTCTAAATGACGTGCTGAATATTTCCATGAATCGGGAAGAATTGCCGGAAGAAGTGTTCCCGGCGGAAAAAGAAGTCGTGGAGGAGAACGAAGAAAGTATAGATCAGAAATCGGAGCATGAGGAACTTTCGGATAAGGTGAAAGTGGCAGTGAAGGAGAGGTTAAAAAGTAAATTTTTGGATTGGCGTTGGGAAACTAAGAAAAGGGCGCGAAGTTATACAAAAACCACCACCACGGCCTGGGATGATGATGAGGTTTTTATCTCGCCAACAGCTCCAAAAGAGGAGCAAGAGCATAAAACCCAAATGTTACGGCAAACCGAAAGTGAGAGAAACATGGGAGTGCTGGAAAATCTTGAGGGGAAAAAGGAACAGTTTGCGCTGGATAAGAAAAAACTGGTTTTGGGAAAGAGAAAGGAATTTGCAGACCTTGTGGTGGATGATCCTTCCGTAAGCAGAGTTCATGCGTTGATTGAAAGGGAAGAAGACGGATATTATCTGGAGGATTTAAACAGTCTGAACGGAACCTTTTTAAACGGAATGCCGTTAGAATTAAGAGAAAAGGTAAGATTAAAGGAAAGGGATGAAATTAAAATAGGACATAGCAGGTTGGTATTTCGTAGAGAGGCCTATTAACTGAATATTCTTGACTTTTGTTATGGGGAATTTTATAGTTAATGTAAAGAAAATCGGTGAGGTATGAGTGTAGAATGCCAATTTACAAGGAATTGTTATATCGTCCGGACGGCAGGAGACGAGCCCTTTTAAATACCATTGTGATAGCTTTAAATATTCTGGTGTTTTTGGTACTTGAAGTTTTGGGTGATACAACAGATGGACAGTTTATGTATCTTTGTGGTGCAAGCTATCCACCGGAGATTGTGGAGCAACAGCAATATTATCGATTGTTTTTATCCATGTTTATGCACTTTGGTGCGGCTCATTTAATGAATAACATGCTAGTGCTGTTTTTCCTGGGGGATAATCTGGAAAGAGCAGTTGGAAAGATTCGATATTTACTCATATATTTAGGGTCCGGTTTTTGCGGAGGATTGGCTTCTTCCTATGTAATGTATGCTAAGAGAGAATATGCAGTAGGAGCAGGAGCTTCCGGTGCAATTTTTGGAGTGTTTGGGGCACTGTTTTTTCTTGTGCTCTATAATCGCGGCAGAATGGAGGATTTATCCACAAAGCGTCTTGGCATATTTATTCTTTTAACGCTTTATTCAGGGTTTACCTCTCCGGGGGTGGATAATTATGCCCATGTGGGAGGTCTTATCAGTGGATTCCTGCTGGCACTTTTGATTGGAAGAAGGAAACGGAAAGGAAAGAATTCGCCATATGAAGATTAATATTTATTATGGGGGCAGAGGATTACTAGACGATCCAACCATTTATGTAATAGGGAAAATGACAGAAGTTCTTGAAGAACTTCGTGTAAAAGTGCAGCGCTACAATATTTACGAGCAGAAGAACAGCATTGCAACGCTACCACAGACCTTGAAAGATGCAGATGGTGTGATTTTTGCCACAACTGTGGAATGGCTTGGAATCGGTGGATATATGCACCAGTTCCTGGATGCCTGCTGGCTGTATGCAGATAAAGACAGAATTAAGGATTTGTATATGCAGCCGGTGGTTATGTCTACAACATACGGAGAGAAGGAGGCATATCTGAATCTTACAACTGCATGGGATACTTTGGGAGGTTTGCCTTGTAGTGGTTTAAGCGGATACGTGGAAGATCTTCTCTCGTTTCAGATGAATGAAGACTATGGTTTGATTATAGAAAAGAAAGCAGAGAATTTATATCGGACCATATCCCAGAACATTAAAAGTTTGCCGTGTTCCTCTCAGGCGGTTACCAGATCGGTGGCCAAGAGTGGACAACTGGAGCTTACACCTCAGGAAAGCGAACAATTGTCTAAATATGTATCCGATGACGAATATGTAAGAAAGCAAAAGGAAGATTTAGCGGAACTGGCAGATATGTTTAAGAACAAAATCGGTGAAAGCGTCCAGGACGAGGATACCGCTTATATAATTGATTTTGAGTCTCATTATGTTCCACAGGATGATTGCGATGGAACATTTTCCTTTATGATTGAGGGAAAGAAGAAGCCATTAACCATTCAAATTACAGATGGACAATTGGTATGCCATTACGGTCAGGAAGACCATGTGGATCATTATATAAAAATAGGTCAGGAAGCTTTGGAAGGAATTTTGGATGGACGAATGACTTTCCAGAAGGCATTTTTTACAGGAGAGCTTTCCAACAGAGGCGATTTTAACATGTTGAAAAACTTAGACCGAATGTTTATCTTCAGTGAGGATGAAAGATAGAAGCATACAAGGAGGACAGTTAAGATGAAAGATGATTGTATTTTTTGCAAACTTGCAAACGGAATCATTCCAACCAAATCAATTTATGAGGATGAATTGTTTAATGTAATTATGGATGCAGAACCGGCAACAAAGGGACATGTGCTAATTATTCCAAAGAAGCATTATGATTCCTTATTTGATTTGGGTGATGAGGAGGCAAAAGCGATTATGCCATTGGCAAAGAAACTGGCAACAAAGATAAAAGCAGATTTGTCAGCGGATGGTTATAATCTTGTACAGAATAATGGAGAAATTGCAAATCAAACGGTAAAACATTTCCATCTTCACTTGATTCCAAGATATGAGGGTGATTGCAATCAGGGTCAAATCAGTTGGAACCATGTAGAAATTACAGAAGAAGAAATGAACGAGGTTTATCAGATTATTAAATAATAAGAGAGCTGTTTCGCAAAGGCGAAGCAGCTTTTTGCATCATTAGAGGAAAGCGTGTTATAATGGTAAAACTATGATGGAAAGAGGATCTATTCATGAGTGAAATGAAAAAACGCGGATTTCAAGTATTGTCAGATGATGATATGGAAGAAGACGATGGTATAAAGAGAAAAAGAATTATCAAGATTACAATTGTAGTGGTAATTATTTTAACCCTTTTGATTATTGGAGTTTTAGCCTGGTTAAAATTTAAAACATACAAGTCCTATGCGGTAAAGGATGAAATAAAGACCGAAACAATTACAGAATCAGACTTTTTTGATTATGAAGGAAAATTACTAAAAGTAAGTAAAAACGGAGCCATATATACCGACATGGACGGGGAATTAATGTGGAATCAGAGCTATGAAATGAACGCACCCATTGTGGATATATGTGAGGAATACGCTGTGGTTGGTTCAAAAAAAGGAAATGAAATCTATATTTTTGACACCAATGGAAGTATCGGTCATATTGAAACATCGGGACAAATTCGCGCGGTGGAAGTTGCCAGACAGGGAACCGTTGCGGTAATGACCCAAAGAAAAAATTCTTACTATGTAAATTTGTATGACAAAGAAGGAACCAAGCTGGTGCAGGGAGAAATGCATTTGGAAAACAGTGGATATCCCATTGCCATGTCCCTATCCAATGATGGAATCAAGCTGATGATTTCTTTGGTTGACGTTAGCGCCGGACAGGCAAAAACAGTAATGAATTTTTATAACTTTGGTACTGTAGGACAAAATGAAATCGATAACCTTGTAGCGTCTTACAAATATGAAGATGCCATTATTCCAAGGGTACAATTTATCGATGATACTCGTGCAGTTGCTTACGCTACAGATGGAATACTGTTTTACAAAGGTTCTCAAAAACCAAAAGAAGTGAAAAAGGTAAAAACAACCTCAGAAATCCGTTCCGTATTCTTTTGTAAAAAATTTGTGGGAATAACCTACAATACAGATGATAAGGATGAGAAAAAATCATATCATGAGATTGCCATATACGACCTTAAGGGAAAAGAGATTATGAAGGAACGATATGAGCAGGATTATGATCATGTGGATATTCTGGGAGAAGATGAAGTGGTTCTTACAAGAGGTGAGAATTGTAGAATCTATAGCCTGGATGGAACATTGAAATTTAAAGGAGCCATGGAACAACCAATCCTTAAAATGGAACAAACCAAAAAAGGAAACGAGTACATGGTACTTTTTGCAGACAAAATTCAAAGAATTAAGTTGAAATAGAGGAAGATATGGATAACCTGGTAGTTTGGTTAGTAATAGGGGAGCTTATTTTATTTGGCCTTATAGGTTTTTTCAGGGGATTTGTAAAAATGGCCTATGGGTGCATCGCCATTGTGATCAGCATTACATTGGTAAGTCTTTTGACCCCTTATGTCAAAGATATGTTGCTGCATCATACAAATTTATATGAGCAACTATCAAAGAGCTGTACAGAAGCAATTGAAGAAAAATATAGCCGGAATGAATCTGAAAAACCAAAAGATGAGGAAGATGTGTATAAAGGAGCGGGAATTGTCCTCCCAAGCGGTGCCAAAATGCTGGAAGGTGTATTGGATAAAGGCAAAGAAGCGGTTTCCGGTATTTATGAACAAGTGGGAAGTAAAGTGGCAATGTGGATTTTATGTGCCATAGCATTTGTAGTCACATTGTTAATCGTTCAAATCCTAATACATGTTATAGGCGGAGTACTGCATCTTATATCAAAACTACCGATTATACATGGAGTGGATAAAATAGCAGGAGCAGCGGCAGGACTTATGATGGGGGTTCTAATTCTTTGGATAATCTTTGTGGTATTATCAACTTGCTGTACATCAGAAAAATTTGACTTTGTTTTCCGTCAAATTGAAGAAAACCCGATTACCGGATTCCTATACCAGAATAATTTAATTGTTAATTTTGTAGTGGCTCTGGTTGACTAGCCACGAAATGTTGTGTCCGGAATCAAATGAAGACACAAAATTTTTGAATTGTTCACAAAATAGAAAAAATATCGTTGACACGAAGGTAAAAAGGTGATAACATAGATTTCACCGCGAGGAACCAACCTCTGCGGGAAACACTTTTGAAAAAAAGATGAAAAAAGATGTTGACAAACAGCTCGATAGATGATATTATATACGAGTTGCGGCACGGAAGTGCTAACAACGAAAAAGAACATTGATAACTGAACAGTGAGACAACCTTGAAAAGATTCTAAGAGAAAATTTTTAAGAACGTTCGTAGAAATACGAACCCAAA
>JAILCP010000076.1 GCA_024680055.1 Lachnospiraceae bacterium
ATGAGTTTACTGATTACCTGACCCATACGACCGTTACAGCCGTGCATAATTACTTTTATCATATTATTTCTCCTTTGCAGTTTCTTCCAAGAATAAGTATAACAATTTTACCTTGTAATTGTAAAGTTTCCCCGAAAATACAATTCACGAATCTTTCGCAGAAAGCTTCTATGAAAGGCACATTTTTTCGATATACTCGAATACAAATCAATTTATCATATCGTACGAGGGGGGTACCGTTATGAAAAAATGCAATGGATATAGGACTTTTAGGACTTATTTTTTAGTTTTTACACTTTTTACCGGACTACTGCTTCCGGCAGCCAAAATGGATGTTTCTGCAGCAAGTCTTCGCATTACCAACAAAAATTCTGTGAAAACCCTTTGGAGCGGCCAGAGTAAAACCCTGAAAGTTTCCAAAAGCAATGTCTCTTATCAAACCAGCAACAGCGATGTGGTCAGCGTTACCAAATCCGGAAAAATCACCGGAGAACATGCGGGAACTGCCACCATTACCGTATCCTTAAAATCCAACAAAGAGGTAAAAGCTTCCGTAAAAGTTAAGGTAAAATACGGCGGTATTACTTCTTTGAGCTACAATCGGGAAGAATTTACCTGGTATCGCTGTGACAGCGACGATGACTATTGGCAAATTGACGAAGAAACCGAAGGTGGGGATACACCTTTTATGGTATACAGTGACCCTTATTTAATTTATGCAGATGCCTGCAAATGGTCCTCCTCCAATGAAGATGTAGCTACCATTGGTGAAGATGGTACCGTTTACTTTGAAGATTACGGTGAAACCACCTTAACCTGCAAATACGGCGGAAAAACTGCCACTATGTATTTGACCATCGAAGAGTATGACGAAGATGAGGACGACGATGATTGGGACGACTGGTATTAAATCTCACGCAAACAATAAAACAGGAGCTTCAGTTCTTACAAGCTGAAGCTCCTTTATACGTTTCCACTTCTATATTAATTAAGTAATCCGTACTCTTTCATTGCTTTCTTAAGTACTTCCACATTCTTCTCATCCATCTCACACATTGGACTGCGGAATACTCCGGCCTCTTTGCCCATAAGGTTTAAGGCGGTCTTCACCGGAATCGGGTTCACCTCACAGAACAACGCGTCAATTAAAGGAATGGCTTTCAATTGAAGTTCCAATGCCTTCTTGGTGTTTCCGTTTAAATATTCCATCACCATGTCATGGGTATCCTTTGGTGCAACGTTGGATAATACGGAAATCACACCAATACCTCCTGCTGACAAAATAGGAATGACCTGATCGTCATTTCCGGAATAAATATCCAAATTTCCATTGTTTAAATGAGCCATCTTCATGGTCTGGCTGATGTTTCCCGCTGCATCCTTAATGGCCACAATGTTCTCCACCTCATCGGACAATTCCACTGCGGTCTTTGGCAAAATATTGCATCCGGTTCTTCCCGGCACATTGTACATAATCAAAGGTAACTCTGCAGCAGCTGCCACTTCCTTATAATAAAGCTTCAATCCCTTTTGTGTAGCTTTGTTATAAAAAGGTGTTACGGTTAAAATTGCGTCTGCTCCTGCCTTTCTGGCATTTACTGCAAGTTTCACTGCGTTCTTTGTATTATTACTTCCTGCTCCTGCAATTACAGGTACACGCTTCTTGGCGGCGCTGACAACCACCTTCACTGCCTCTTCTTGTTCGTCATAAGACATGGTTGCTGCTTCGCCTGTAGTTCCGTTCACAATGATGGCGTCTGTTCCTGCTGTAATCTGATTTTCTACATATTCTGCAAGTTTTTCAAAATGAATGCTGCCATCGGGTTTCATGGGAGTAACAATAGCCACTCCTGCTCCTTTAAAAATTGACATAAATTTCCCTCTCTTTGTACGTGTGGTTATTCTGCATCTATTTTATACACAGTATCTGCATGCTTTCGAATCTCCTCCGACAAATGCCAACCGGTTAAAATAATGGCTGTGCTGTCTGACTTAGCATTTAATACCTGTATAAGTTCATCCTCTGTGGCGATTCCTTCGTCCAGCAATCCCAAAACTTCATCCAACACCAATAATTCGCATTCTCCTGTAGACAACACTTTCTTGGCATAATTTAAAGCATTTCTCATGTTGGATGTTTCCTCTGCCTGTTCCTTTTCATCTAATTCACGGAAACATTTTTCAGATTTTTCAAAACGGAACAATCGTATTTCCGGTTCTAACCGTTCCAGAATTCCGTAGTCATCTCCGTTTCCTTTTCCCTTCAAGAACTGAATAATTACGGCACGCTTCCCTTCGCTGGCATAGCGCAAGGTCTGTCCAAGTGCGGCAGCACTCCCTCCTCTACCTTCTCCGTAATATATCTGTACTGGTTCCTTCATGGTATACCTCCATACATCGTAAGCATCATTCTTTATCTGTATCCATTATAAATATCACAATTTCGTCACATAGTCAATGTTGACGCCCTTTTTTAAAAATTTTGAAGGAAGAAAATCTCTTTATTTAATTTTTTTACTTGCTTATACACAAATTTGTAGTATAATGGATTGTCGGTGTAAAAACCACAGCGACATATTTAAAAAGGTAATATTAACATAATATATAGTAAGAAAAGAGGATACTATGAGTTTTAAACGAGAAGACATTCGTAACATTGCCATTATCGCCCACGTAGACCACGGTAAAACCACCCTGGTTGACGAACTTCTGAAACAAAGCGGTACATTCCGTGCCAATCAGGAAGTTGCAGAACGTGTCATGGACTCCAATGATATTGAACGTGAGCGTGGAATCACTATTCTTTCAAAGAATACCGCAGTTCATTACAAAGACACTAAAATTAACATCATTGATACCCCCGGACACGCTGACTTTGGAGGCGAGGTAGAGCGAGTTCTCAAAATGGTAAACGGTGTTGTTCTTTTGGTTGATGCCTTTGAAGGCGCCATGCCACAGACCAAGTTTGTTTTGATGAAGGCACTTGCCCTTGATCTTCCGGTTATTGTATGTGTCAACAAAATTGACCGTCCGGAAGCAAGACCTGACGAGGTTGTGGATGAGGTATTGGAACTTCTTATGGATCTTGATGCATCTGACGAACAGCTTGATTGTCCTTTTATCTATGCATCCGCAAGAGACGGCTATGCAAAATATGATGTTTCCGATGACTCCAAAGACATGACTCCATTATTTGAAACCATCTTAAACTATATTCCTGCACCGGAAGGAAACCCGGATGCCGGTACCCAGATGCTGATCAGTACCATCGACTACAACGAATATGTGGGAAGAATCGGTGTTGGTAAAGTAGATAACGGATCCTTAAAAGTAAACCAGGACGTGGTGGTTGTAAACCATCATGACCCGGATAAAAAGAAAAAAGTAAAAATCAGCAAGCTTTACGAATTTGAAGGCCTTGATAAAGTAGAGGTAAAAGAAGCCAATGTAGGTTCCATCGTGGCCATTTCCGGTATTGCTGACATTCATATCGGAGATACCATCTGTGCACCGGATGACGTACACGCCATCCCATTCCAAAAAATCTCAGAGCCTACCATCTCTATGAACTTCATTGTAAACGACAGTCCTTTGGCCGGACAGGAAGGAAAATTTGTCACTTCCCGTCACATCAGAGAGCGTCTGATGAAGGAATTAAATACCGATGTTTCCCTTCGTGTGGAAGATACCGATAATACCGATACCTTTAAGGTTTCCGGTCGTGGAGAATTGCATTTATCCGTATTAATTGAAAATATGCGTCGTGAAGGCTACGAATTTGCAGTAAGTAAAGCAGAAGTTCTTTATCATAAAGATGAAAACGGTAAAAAGACCGAACCTATGGAAGACTGCTACGTAGATGTTCCGGATGAATTTACCGGAGCGGTAATTGACAAATTAGGTCAAAGAAAAGGTGAATTACAAAACATGGGTTCCATTGCCGGTGGTTACACAAGACTTCACTTTATCATTCCATCTCGTGGACTGATTGGTTACCGTGGAGACTTTTTAACCGATACCAAAGGTAATGGTATTATGAATACAAGTTTTAACGGATATGCTCCATATAAGGGAGATATCAATTACAGAAAACAAGGTTCTCTTATTGCATTTGAATCCGGAGAAGCCGTAACCTACGGTCTTTTCTCTGCCCAGGAGCGTGGTGCCCTCTTTATCGGACCGGGTGCTAAAGTATACTCCGGCATGGTCATTGGACAGAGTGCAAAACCTGAGGACATTGAACTTAACGTTTGTAAGAAGAAACATTTGACTAACACTCGTACATCCAGTGCTGATGAAGCGTTAACTCTGACACCTCCTCGTCAGATGAGTCTTGAACAGGCCCTTGACTTCATCGACACGGATGAGTTGTTGGAAATCACTCCGGAATCTCTTCGTATCAGAAAGAAGATTCTTGATCCAACACTCCGTAAGCGTGCAAACATGAAAAAATAATGGGACTTTTCACATAAGAAATGGAGTCGATTCAGCATTTATCATGCCAAATCGACTCCATTTTTATGTTGGTTTAATTAAATTTTCTACTTCTTTTTTTCACTATTTGTCCATCTCGGTAGTTATTCTGTCATCTTTTGCAGGGGTCGTCATTCATTTCCAATTTGCTGCTTTTTTGCTATAATACTTTCATAAAAAAGGCAATGCCAAAGAAAGGGAGGAAGTACTATGAATCGGGAATGGTCCCTTAACATCATGTACAAAGGATTTTTTGATCCTGCATTTTTAAAAGACTTTGAAACCATAGACAATCTCATAACAGAAAGTCATGAATTAGCCAAAAAACTTCCATCCATGGATGAGGTTTCCGGTGTAAACGCCATTCTTACCTTAAAAGAAAAGCTGGCAAAACCCACTCGTATTTTGGAAGACTATCTGTATTTTCTGAAATCCACAGACACCACCAACAAAGAAGCTTCATCCTTCTACGATAAGCTTTTATCCAAGAAAAGTGCCTTGACCGGGGATGACGTGGTATTTTCCACCTTTATTGCCCACATCAAGGACCTGGATTCCTTGGTAAAAAAGAGTCCTCTGTTTTCAGACTATGAATTTTACCTTAGGGAAATCAAAGAACAGGCTTCTCATCTTCTTTCCTATGAAGTGGAAGATATGATTTCCAAGTTAAATCTTTGCGGCGGAAATGGTTGGGTCAATCTTTTTGACTACCTCTCTTCCACGGTAAAAGTGAACTACCGGGGAGAAACAGTGACCCTATCCTACATTCGTTCACTTGCCCACCACAAAGACGCCACGGTGCGAAAAGAAGCTTACCTTGCAGAGATGGAGGCCTACAAGTCCATTGAGGGTCCCATTGCTTTTTCCTTAAACAACATTAAAAAGCAGGTAAACCTTTTATCCCTGGAGCGAGGCTTTGAAAGCGCCCTTGATATGACCTTATTACAATCCCGCATGAAAAAGGAAACCCTTCAAGCCATTTGGACTGCTGTAGAAGAATACCTTCCGAAAATGCGTGAGTATATGAAGCGAAAAGGAGAGCTTTTAGGCCACAAAAACGGCCTTCCTTGGTATGATCTTTTTGCTCCGATGGGAACTTTGGATAAAACCTACACCTTAGAAGAGACAAGAGACCTACTGCTTTCTACCTTGGGAAGTTTTTCTCCCGATATGCATAAGTTAATAAGCAGGGCCTTTGATGAAAGCTGGATTGACTTTTATCCTCACCCGGGAAAACTGGGCGGTGCCTACTGTGAAGGTCTTCCGTTCCATGGAGAAAGCCGTATTCTCACCAACTTCAACGGTTCTTTAAGTGATGTGGATACCCTTGCCCATGAACTTGGACACGCCTACCACAATACCTTTATTGAAACCCATCGTCCGTTGAATCTGAACTGTACTGCGCCGGTGGCGGAAACAGCTTCCATGTTCAACGAAAACATTTTTATGAACTATGCCATAAGTCACGCACAGGGCGAAGAGAAACTGGTGCTGCTTGAGCAACTTTTACAGCAGGAAAACCAGACCGTATGCGACATCTATTCCCGCTTCCTGTTTGAGCATGCCATCTTTGATGAGTGCAAAGAGAACTTTTTATTCCCGGAGCGGCTCCATGAAATCATGGTGGATGCGCAAAAGAAAACCTATGGGGACGGACTGGATCCTGCTTATCTTCATCCAAATATGTGGACCAATAAACCACATTATTACAGTGTGGAGGAAAGCTACTACAACTTCCCTTATGCTTTTGGCGGATTGTTCTCCAGGGGACTTTATGCCCTGTACAAAAAAGAGGGGGATTCGTTCATTCCAAAATATCAAACCATGCTTCATGCCACCACCGTCAACACCGTGGAAGACGCTGCTCTTCTCCTTGGCGTAGACCTGACAAAACCGGACTTTTGGCGTGATTCTCTCTCCATGATTTCTGACCTTGTGGATGAGTTTTTACAATTGACAAAGTAGGTGTCCTTTGTTAGAATTAGTGGATGCACATAATAATATGAAGATAATTTTAGTTTCAGAAAGGAAGTAAGAAAATGGCGAAAATAATCGGCGATGGAATCACATTTGATGACGTTCTTTTAGTTCCTCAGTATTCTGAAGTCACACCAAACATGATTGACTTAAGAACACATTTAACAAAAACCATCGAATTAAATATTCCAATGATGAGTGCTGGTATGGATACCGTTACAGAACATCGTATGGCTATTGCAATGGCAAGACAAGGTGGTATTGGTATCATCCACAAAAATATGTCTATCGAAGCACAGGCAGAAGAGGTTGATAAGGTAAAACGTTCTGAGTATGGCGTTATTACCGACCCATTTTTCTTATCACCGGAGCATACCCTTCAGGATGCAGATAATTTAATGGCGAAATTCCGTATTTCCGGTGTGCCAATTACCGAAGACGGCGGTAAATTAGTTGGTATCATTACCAACCGTGACTTAAAGTTTGAAGAGGACTTCTCTAAGAAAATCAAAGAGTCCATGACTTCCGAAGGCTTAATCACTGCCAAAGAAGGCATCACTTTAGATGAAGCAAAGAAAATCCTTGCAAAAGCAAGAAAAGAAAAATTACCGATTGTTGATGATAACTTCCACTTAAAGGGACTAATCACAATTAAAGATATTGAAAAGACCATCAAGTACCCATCTTCCGCAAAGGATTCTCATGGAAGACTTTTATGCGGTGCCGCTGTTGGTATTACTGCAAATATGATGGACCGTGTAAAGGCTTTGTATGAAGCCAAGGTTGACTGCGTTGTTGTTGACTCTGCACATGGCCATTCCAAGAACATTTTAAATGCGGTAAAACAGATTAAAGAAGCTTACCCTGATTTACAGGTTATTGCAGGTAACGTTGCCACAGGCGCTGCTACCAAGGCTTTAATCGAAGCCGGTGCAGATGCGGTAAAAGTTGGTATAGGACCCGGTTCCATCTGTACCACCCGTGTGGTTGCAGGTATTGGCGTACCTCAGGTTTCTGCTGTTATGGACTGCTACGCAGCTGCCAAGGAATATGGTATTCCAATTATCGCCGATGGTGGAATTAAGTTCTCCGGAGATATGACCAAGGCTCTTGCTGCAGGTGGTTCTGTATGTATGATGGGAAGTATGTTCGCCGGATGTGACGAAGCTCCGGGTGAATTTGAATTATTCCAGGGTAGAAAATACAAGGTATACCGCGGAATGGGATCTATTGCTGCAATGGAAAACGGTAGTAAAGACCGCTACTTCCAGACAGATGCAAAGAAACTTGTTCCGGAAGGTGTGGAAGGCCGTGTTGCATACAAAGGATCTGTAGAAGATACCATCTTCCAGTTGGTTGGTGGAATCCGTTCCGGTATGGGATACTGTGGAGCTCCTACCATTAAGGATCTTCAGGAAACCAGCCAGTTTGTTAAGATTTCTGCAGCTTCTTTAAAAGAAAGCCATCCACATGACATTCATATTACAAAAGAAGCTCCTAACTACACAACAGAAAGCTAATTTAATATATGAAACCAAACAACGAATCCAATTTGATTGTTCGTATTATTGAACTGATTATTACAATTACACTGGTATTTTTAACCTGGAACACCATGGACGTCTACGATAAAGACTTTAGCAATGTGCAAATTGCCATTATTTTCCTTTTGGCAATACTTGCAACTTTTATTGCAAGAGATTTTTATATTTCAGCAAAAATTGCAAGACGTTCCATGGAACAACAGCAGATTATTTACTATGACACCAGACTCCGTATTCATAACCAACTGTTCTTTGAGACCTATGCACCACGTTGGTTTGACTCCGGAATCTCCATGTCACTGTTTTACATTAAAGTAGACCAATTTTCTTCTGTTTGTCAGCAGTATGGACCGCTGGAAGGGGAAAACTACATTATGCAGGTAGTTGACTGCTTAAAGAAATCTTTTCGTCCAACGGATGAACTTGTTAAAATGGCAGAGGATGAATTTATTTTGATCTTCTTCCACTGTCCTTTGCAGGTTGCAGAATCCAAACTGGCTTCTGCCTGCAGCAAGTTAGCTTCCACTGCCACCTCTTATAATAAGAGTTTTCGGTATGGAGGAATCTTTGTTGCCGAAGGACAGACTCCGGACGTGGATGAGATTATAAAGGACTCCAGGAAAAAAATGCTGCAGAATAATAAAGCATAAACAGAGATACGATAAAAGCCCCTCACTTTTCCAAAAGGAAAGTGAGAGGCTTTTTTATCATTCACAATCAACCCTACCGCAAAAACATGGCCAACACATAATTACTTACATCTCGTCCATAAGGGGTTAATGCAATTCTATCATCCTTCTCAAAAATCAACGTTTCTTCTTTTAATTTTGAAAGTACTTCTCCATATACTTCTTCAATGCTTTTATGAAACTCCCGCAAAAAAGCCTCTTTGGATATCCCCACATCCATGCGTAGTCCAAGGAACATAAACTCCTCTATGGCAGCCTCAGTATCAATGACCTCCCGCTCCGGAACAATTTCTTTTTCCATATACTCTTTAAAATCCGCGGTGTTTTTGGTTCTTATACTGCCTGTAAACCCACTGGCCCCAAGACCGAATCCAAGATAAGGGTACCTCATCCAATAGCCTTTATTGTGTCTGCACTCAAAACCTTCTCTTGCATAATTGGAAATCTCATAGCGGTGATAGCCCCATTTTTTCAGGTAGGCTTCTGTATCCTGATACATCAAACGCTCCTCTTCCTCAGATGGCAATACCAGTGGGTCCTCTCCCCGCTCAAGGCGCGCTACATCCTCCCGATACTTCTCATAAAAAGGTGTTCCCTCTTCCACAATCAGGCTGTATGCAGAAATATGCTCAGGCTTTAAGGCACACACTTTTTCCAGGGTTTCCCGGTAGGTTTGGATTTTCTGATAGGGAAGGGCACTCATTAAATCCACGTTAATGTTGGTAAACCCTTCCTCTCTGGCCAATTCATAGCTCTCAAGAAACTCTTCATAGGTGTGAATTCGCCCAAGAGCTTTTAATTCTTCATTGTTTGCAGACTGCAATCCTATGCTTAAACGATTAATTCCGGCTTCCCTGTACGCTTTTAGACTCTCCTTTGTCACTGTTCCGGGGTTGGCCTCCATGGTAATCTCACAATCCTCTGCCACTTCAAAATTGGTAAAAAGAGTGTCCATGATACTTTTTATTTGCCGGCCCGTCAATAAGGACGGAGTTCCTCCACCCAAAAAAACAGTGGGCACGAAAATCCCTTTCTGTGCCCACTCACTGTTTTTTATTTCATAAATCAATCGTTTTACATAGGCATCTCTGGCTTCCTCTCCCATTGGTGCAGAAAGGAAATCACAATATTCACATTTCCTTTTGCAAAAAGGAACATGTATATATACCTGTGCACTTTTCATAATTAATCCTCATCCAATCGAAGGACGCTCATAAATGCTTCCTGTGGAATTTCCACATTTCCTACCTGACGCATTCGTTTCTTTCCTTCTTTTTGTTTTTCAAGCAACTTTCTCTTTCGTGAAATATCTCCGCCGTAACACTTTGCAAGCACGTCTTTACGCATTGCTCGCACCGTTTCTCTGGCGATGACTTTTCCACCAACTGCCGCCTGAATTGGAATTTCAAACAAATGTCTTGGAATCTCTTCCTTTAATTTCTCGCACATTTTACGGCCGCGCTCGTAAGCGGTTCCTGAGAATACAATAAAGGAAAGGGCATCCACTTCTTCTTTGTTCACCAAAATGTCCAGTTTTACCAGCTCTGACTTCTGATATTCTTTCATTTCATAATCAAAGGAGGCATAGCCTCTGGAGCGGGATTTTAACGCATCAAAGAAATCATAAATAATCTCATTCAATGGGAGATCATATTTCAAAAGGGCTCTGGTCTCCTCAATGTATTCCATGGAGATGTAAACACCTCTTCGCTCCTGACAAAGGTCCATAATGGCCCCGATATATTCACTGCTTACCATAATCTCCGCACTTACAATCGGCTCTTCCATATATTCAATGGAACTTGGCTCCGGTAAGTTGGACGGGTTGGTAAGTTCAATCATTTCTCCGTCTGTTTTGTGTACCCGATAGACTACGCCGGGTGCTGTGGTCACCAAATCCAGGTTATACTCTCGCTCAAGTCGCTCCTGAATAATTTCAAGATGCAACAGACCAAGGAATCCACAACGAAATCCAAATCCTAGGGCAATGGAAGTTTCCGGCTCGAATTGCAGTGCCGCATCATTTAACTGCAGCTTCTCAAGGGCATCTCTAAGATCCTGATATTTGGCAGAATCTGCAGGATACAGTCCGCAGTATACCATTGGATTCACCTTTTTATAACCCGGTAAGGCCTCCTCACATGGTCGATTGGCATCGGTAATGGTATCACCTACACGGCTTTGTTTTACATCTTTCATGGATGCGGTAATATATCCTACCATACCTGCCGCCAATTCATCGCATGGAATGAACTGACCTGCGCCAAAATAACCAACTTCCACCACATCCACCGTGGCTCCTGTTGCCATCATATGAATTTTGGTTCCCGGTTTCACAGTACCATCCATAATACGGCAAAAAATAATAACTCCCTTATATGAATCATACAAGGAGTCAAAAATCAACGCCTTTAACGGTGCCTTGCTGTCTCCGGTAGGCGCCGGAATCTTATGTACAATCTGTTCTAAGACCTGGTCCACATTCAGTCCTGTCTTTGCGGAAATGCGTGGAGCATCCTGGGCCTCAATACCGATAATATCTTCCACTTCCTCTGCCACACGATCCGGATCTGCACTTGGCAAATCAATCTTGTTAATCACCGGCATTACATCCAGATCATGGTCTAAAGCAAGATACACATTGGCAAGGGTCTGTGCCTCAACACCCTGTGCAGCATCCACCACAAGAATGGCTCCGTCGCAGGCTGCCAGGCTTCGTGACACCTCATAATTAAAATCCACATGTCCCGGAGTATCAATCAAATTAAAAATATACTCCTGTCCATCCTCTGCCTTATATACAATACGAACCGCCTGACTCTTAATGGTGATTCCACGTTCTCTTTCCAGGTCCATATTATCAAGAACCTGTGCCTGCATCTCTCTGCTTGTCAGGGTTCCTGTCTTTTCAATAATACGGTCAGCCAAGGTGGACTTACCGTGATCAATATGCGCTATAATACAAAAATTACGAATTTTACTCTGGTCAATTGCCATCTATTATCTAATATCCTCCAAATTATAATCTTTGGTTATTTTATCATGAAACCCTAGGAATTACCATACTTTTCAAGGTATTCCTCCTTTGTGATTGCGAAGGAATATAATCCTCCCTGGAAGATTTTACATCTTGCCTCAAGAAGCTTATCGCGAATCTCCTCTGTGGCAACAAATTCTGCAATAATTTCAGCATCAATGGACTCAGACAATTTAATTACATG